>CAYZHO010000106.1:0-9155 GCA_964478045.1 uncultured Myxococcales bacterium
TTCCGCACGTTTTCCCGACCATCAGTCGGAGCTTCGGGCACGGTGGTCTGGCACTCGCGGGTGACCGGTGTTGAGCAAGGTATCTACCAGCACGACGGGGTGAGTGTCCGCGACGTCTTCCGTCACGGTTCGGCAGTGCTCGGCGGCACGATCGACCGCATCTTCTTGCCCCAGATCTGCGATGGTGGAGGCGGCGTGGTTGCCTTTGCGACCGTCAGTGGCGGTTCGGCAAGCGAAGGCATCTTTCGTTGCGCAGGCGGCGACGGTGACTGTGTGGCCGGAACCGGGGTCCTGTCCGCTCTCGTCGTGGCCGGAGATCCAGTGGCCGACAGGCCGGGCCGCTCATTCTGTTCATTCGAGTCGGGCGTACGCTGCAGCTCTTGGGGTATCGCGTTTCGCGCGTCCACGAAGATCGATTGTGCCGACCCTAGCGAAGCCCCGAAGGACGGAGTGTTTCGGATGGCTTTCGGAGGAACGGTTGAGACCGTGGCGCTCGAGGACGAGCCGGCCGACTCCGTGCGTCCACTTACAGGTGCCACCTACCGGTCTTTTCGCGATCCACCCGGGATCGAGGCGACGGGCCGAACGGTTTTCCGGGCCCGGGTGACCGCGAGCGACGGACACGAAGAAGGCCTTTACGACTGCGACCCAGCCGCTTTGTGCCCGAGTGTGCCGGCCGCGGCTCGTTTCGCGAATGGCGGAGACGACAGCAGCGTTCCTCCAAATACAGTTCGCCGAATCGCAGCGCCGGCGATCGACAACAGCGGCCGGATTGTCTTTTACGCCTCTGCACGCGGCAACAACAAGGGCCGCGCGATTTATAAGCTCGACCCGGGGATGGCGGTTCCGGATCCGATTGCGTTAGTAGGCCAGCCGATTCCCGACCAGCCTGGGGCCGTTATCGGCAGGCCGTTCGTGCCGCTCCTCAGCCCGAACGGCAAGGTGGCGTTTCGCGCAGTCGTAAAGGGGGGACCGGGCCCCAAGGGGATCTTCCTCTGGCAGTGACGGAATGTCCCGTGCCCACCTATCCCCTCCGCGCTCCCGTTGTCTAAAGTTCCTCCGGCGCGCTAGACTAGCGCGGCAACGGCCGGAGGAACACGCCAATGCGAATCGCGCGACTCCACCACGTTTCGGTTCACGTGCGCGATCTCGAACGCGCGCGAGCCTTTTACCGCGGCGTTCTGCGCCTTGAAGAGATCGAGCGCCCGCGACTGCCGTGCGACGGCGCATGGTTCCGGGTGGGCGACGGTGAACTCCACTTGATCGTGCCGGACGAAGAGGAGGCAAAGGCCAGCGGCGGCCTGTCCCCGTACGCGGTGCACGCGGCGCTGGCCATCGACGACTACGAGGCGACGCTGGCGGAGCTGCGGGCACAAGGGATCGAAGTTCTCGAGACAAGCCCCACCGTCGGCCAGATGTGGATCGAGGATCCCGACGGGAACGTGATCGAGCTAATCGCAAGATGAGAGAAAGTCCTTGACGCAAAGCGCGGACCGATGTAGGTAAGAGCCAAGGATGGTCGCTACGAGCAAGCACACTGCGCTGCGCGGCAGCTTCTACTTTAGCTTTAGCCAGGGCCGGTCGGGGCCCCAGGCGGGCGGGTAGGTGCGCCGCGGCGTAGCGACCTGCCAAAGGCTTGGAAGCCCCGAGACTCGTTCTCGGGGCTTTTTTTTGGAGCGCATTGTGGGAGGCGATCGTGGAATCGCGAGCGAACACGACCCGAGCGACGAAGGTTGAGCGCGAAGTGCTGCCAAGTCCCGAAGAGCTAGCGGTCTCGTTGCCATTGGAGGAGCGCAGCCGAGTGGTCGAAGGCGCACGGGAAGCAATCCGGGGAATGCTGCACGGCAGCGACCGCGAGCGCATGCTCGTCATCGTTGGTCCCTGCTCGCTGCACGACCGCGATGTGGCACTCGACTACGCCGAACGGCTCGCCCGCCTAGCGGCAGCGACAGCCGATGAGCTGGTGGTAGTCATGCGTGCTTATTTCGAGAAGCCTCGCACGCGGCTGGGTTGGAAAGGAATTCTCAACGACCCTTACCTCGACGGAAGCTGCGATCTAGTGGCGGGACTTCGCCTGGCGCGCGGGCTTCTGTGGGAGATCACCGGGAATGGAGTTGCGTGTGGAGCCGAGATCCTCGATCCCAACATTCCCGCTTACGTTGGGGATCTTCTCAGTTGGGCAGCCATAGGCGCGCGTACGAGCGAAAGCCAAGTACACCGCCAAGTTGCCAGCGCCTTGGAGATGCCGGTCGGTTTCAAGAACTCCACGGACGGGCGTGTCGAAGTTGCCGTCGATGCCATGATCGCGGCGAGCCAGCCACACGCCTTCGTTGGCATTGGAAGGGATGGGCGCGCGCAAGTGATGCGCTCGCGCGGAAATCCAGACTGCCACGTGGTCCTGCGCGGCGGCCGCAGTCCGAACTATGGACCGGAGCAAGTGGCTGCCGCCGCGGGTGCCGCCGCCGAGCAGGGAGTCGAGCGTCCGATCCTGATCGATTGTTCGCATGGCAACTCGGGCAAGGATCCGCGGCGCCAAGGTGAAGTGTGCCGGGCGGCCTTGGAGCAGTTTGCCGGAGGACGCCGGGAGATCCTCGGGGTCATGCTCGAAAGCAACCTGCGCGCCGGGCGCCAGGTCTGGACTCCGGGGGGCTCTCTCGAGTACGGGGTGTCGATTACCGACGCCTGTATCGGGTGGGACGAGACCGAGTCCCTGCTCTGGGAGATGGCAAAGCGTCTGGCACGGTTGCGCAGAAGGGGGTCGCTGCGGGCTGAGTCGCCCGAAAATCCCGCAGCGGGCCCGGACCGAGCCGTGTTGGCCGCGGGCTAGTCCGTGGGACCGGCGTCGCGCAGGCGTGCGGGCGCAAGGGGCGCAGGACCCGAGCCCGGACGCTTGCGGCGGGCTTCGAAAGTGTGAGCGGGCCGCCAGGATGGCAGCGGCGGAAACAGCTTTTGCCCGAGCCAACCCCAGACGGTAAAGAGCGAGCGCGTGGGCGTTGAGACCGTCATTGGAGCGCTTGCCCGAATCCCGCGCGCAGTGCTTTTCGAGGACGCGCCTTGCTTCGAGCACTGGCATCGCCGCTTCGTCGAACAGGCTTGCCGCTTTGAACGACCGATCCAGTGGGCCGTGGCGGGGGGATTTCTTTCCGACCGGCTCGGTTACAGTTTGGCGGCAGGGATCCAAGCTGCCGGCCGCGAGCTTTTTCCAAGCCTTGAGCCCCACCAGATTGCAGCGCTGTGCGTGACCGAGGAGACCGGTGCCCACCCGCGCCAACTTACTGCTCGGATCGAGCCGGTAGCCGGTGGCTGGCGGCTCGAGGGCCGCAAGAAGTGGTCCACGCTGGCTCCGCGCGCCGATGTTTTGTTCGTTGCGGCCGTGCGAGATCGAGACGAAAGCGGGCGCAACCGAATCGTCCTTGCCCGGGTCGAGCGCAGCGCGCCGGGCGTTTGCGTGCGGGCGATGGAGCCGACGCCGTTCGCTCCGGAGATCGAGCACGGCATCGTCGAGCTCCGCGGCGTGGAGGTGAGCGAACAAGCGCTATTGCCCGGCGACGGTTACGCCTCTTACATCAAACCGTTCCGCACCCTTGAAGACACGTTCGTTGCGGCAGCCGTAGGAGGATCGCTGCTAGCCGCTGCCTGGCGTTACGGCTTTCCGCGCCATGCCGAAGGACGGGTGCTGGCCATGCTAGCCGTGCTCGATCAGGTCGCCCAGGCCGAGCCGGATGACCCCGCAGCTCACCTTTTGCTCGACGCTGCTTTGAGCGAGCTCGATGCGCTGGCCGATCCTGCTGCGCCGTGGTGGGCGCGGGTTCCAGATCGGATACGCGAGCTGTGGCAGCGCGACCGCCCGCTGCTCGGGGTGGCATCTCGGGTCCGAGCCCAGCGGTTCCAGCGCGCACGCGAGCGCCTCGGGCTGCCGCCGGACGGGTAAGGTCGAGTTCTAGCGCCCGCTCGACTCAGGTGAGCGCTCTAGTAGCGAGCGCTGCCGCCCGACCTGCCCTGCGCCCGAAGAACGTTCCGTCGCCAATCGAAATGCCGCTTGCGTAGCCGGGAGCGGCAAGGCTGGCCGCGGTTCGACCAGCCGCGAACAGTCCGGGAACCGCCTCGCCGTCGGCCGTCAGCACCTCGCCGTTGGGTCCAGTGCGCAGGCCTCCCAGCGTGAAGGCCGCGTAGAGCGAGCCGGACGTCGTGCAATCGAGCGCTGCAAACGGTGGATGAACAAGGGGCACGAGCCACTCGGGTGCCTTGCCAAACTGGGGGTCTTGCCCGCGCGCGGCGTGTTCGTTGTAAAGCGCCACCGTGCGCTGGAGGCTGCCTGGGGGAAGGCCGAGTTCCCGCTCGACTTCCTCGACCGTTTCGCCCACGGCCGCAATCTCGCGCTCGACCGCCGGCCGCTCGAACGTCTCGTTGTCGAGGAACAAGTAGGCGTGGCCGTCGTGGCGGTAGAGCGCGTACTCGCCGAGGCGGCCGTAGTAGGCGTCCTCGTTGATGAAGCGCTGCCCGTGGCGATCGACGAGGATGCCCTTCTGCAGCTTCTTGGGCGGGATGATCGGCAGAGAGACGGACCCCATGTGCATGTTGATCGCGGCTGCGCCAACGGCCATTCCCATGCGAATGCCGCTCCCGTCGTCGCCCTCGGCCCCGACGCGGAACTTGCACTGGGCCAGCAGCGGCGCGAACGTTGCGACCATCTCCTGGTTGTTGATGAAGCCGCCGGTCGTCAGGATCACACCTCCCCGCGCCCGAAGGAAGGCGCGCTCGCCGAACGAGCGCACCCGCACGCCGATGACTCGACCGTCACCGCCTACCACGAGTGCGTCCGCTCGTGTGTCCGTGCGCACCTCGACTCCATGGCGCTCGACTGAGGCGAGGAGCTTTTTCATCAGCAACCCGCCGGCCTGACCCGGTATCTGGGGGACGTGCCCGCGCGGCGCGGGCTTGGCGAGGGAAGAGAACGGGTAGGCCTCCTCGTTGCCCGAAAAAACGAGTCCGTCGTCCGTGGGTGGCTCTCCGCTGTAGTGCGGGTAAAAGACCGGTTTGAACGGCACCCCTTGGGCAACGAACCACTCGAAGTGTTCCACGCTCTGCTCGCAGTAGATGCGGATGCGCGTTTCGTCGGGACGGGGGCCGCAGGCCGCCATCAAGTACTTGTACATTTCTTCCGGGGAGTCTTCGAAGCCACAGGCCTTCTGCAGCCGCGTGCCGCCGCCGAGGTAGATCACACCGCCGGACAGGGCGGAGGTTCCCCCGCCGCCACTCGCTCGCTCGATCGCAAGGACCTGGGCCCCGCAACTGGCCGCCTCGATCGCAGCAGCGGCTCCGGCACATCCGAGCCCAACCACGAGCACGTCGGCAACCGCGTCGAAGTGAGTGACCGAACGAGCATCCACCACTTCCACTTTTGCAGGCATCCTGGCTTTTCTCGTCCTCCTTGTCCGCGTTCGCCTACTGTACTTATCGCCCTTTCTCGGCTAGAGCACGCCCCGGAATGGATTGGCCAAGCGCCACGCGCGTCTGTGTGTTTGCCTTCCTAGTGGCCGCCGGGGCCTGGGCGAGTTACTGGTCCCGCATTAAAGCGCACGCCGTACCTCGCCGGCCGCTCGTCCACCAGGGCGCAATGATTCTGGCTCTCGTACTGGCCGCCTCCGGTCTGGCGCGCGGTCCTGGTTGGCTCGGGGCCGTGGCCGCCACGGGGGCTGTGGCGGCTGCCGCGGTCTTTTTAGTGTCCACGCTGACGAGCAGGCTGCCCGCCAAGCCGCTTGCGGTCGCGATCGGACAGCCGGCCCCCCGGTTTCAAGCCACCGACTCGGAGGGAAAGCCGTTCGACTCGCAGGTGCTGGCGGGCAGGCCGTACGTGCTCAAGTTCTTCCGCGGCCACTGGTGACCGTACTGCCTCGCTGAGTTGCAGCGATGGGAACAGATGCGAGGACTGCTCGAACGGATGGGGGTTGCGATGGTGGCCATCAGTCCGGATACCCCGGCCGAGCTGGCCAGGATGAAGCGCCGCCGCAACCTCGGTATGGTGTTGCTGAGTGACGAGAAGCTTGTCGTGGCGGATCTTTACAACGTGCGCCACGACCGGGCGCTGGCTCCGGTGCGCGGGCCGCTGCGCGCACTGGTCATCCCAACCACGGTGCTGGTCGACGGCGCAGGGATCGTTCGGTGGACCGACCAGACCAGCGACTACCGGGTTCGCTCGGACGCGGCGAGGGTAATGGACCGCATCGCTGGCGCACTTGGCTTCGAGGAGGTGTCAAGGTGAGGAGGTTAACCAAGACAGCGAGCCTTGCTGTAGCCGCATTCGTCGTGCTGGCCAGCGCACAAGCGCGGGCAGGGGACGAAATTCGCGAGCGGGTGGAGTGGGCAGCCGATGTCTACAGGGACCTGGCTACGGCGCCCGATGCCGTCGTGCCGCGCTGGCTGCTCGGGCAGGCCAAGTGTATCGCTATTGTGCCGCACGTGGTCAAGGCGGCGTTCATCGTGGGCGGGCGCTACGGGCGCGGTGTAATCACGTGCCGCAACGCGCACGGCGAGTGGAGTCCGCCCGTGTTCATCAAGCTCGTGGGACCGAGTCTCGGCTTCCAGTGGGGCGCCCAGGCCACCGACCTCGTCTTGTTCTTCCGCAAGGAGCGGGGCGTTCGATCGCTGCTCGAAAGTAGACTCGCGCTCAGCGGTGACGCCGGCGTGGCAGCCGGACCGATCGGGCGCCGGGCTGAAGCCGGCGTGGACGCCCAGCTCAAGGCCGACATCCTTTCCTACGCGCGAACGAAAGGCGCCTTTCTCGGGGTATCGCTCGAAGGGACGTACCTGTCGGTCGACCGCGAAGCCAACCGCCGCTATTACGGCGAGACAGTCGATCCGGAGGCCGTGCTGTTTCGCCACGAGGTCGATCTCGTTCCAAGCAGCGCGCGGTTGTTACTCGACGAGCTTCCCTGAAACCGCCGAGCCCGGGTGCCGCGGAGCCGGTGCGGAGGCTTCCGAGCGGAGACCGTCCGGCCGGCAGCCGCACTCTGGCTCGGGCCGGGGCCGCTGCCTTCGAAAAACTCCGAGCGGCCCTGCAATAGTAACCCCGAAAGCGACAGCCGCGAGGCACGCAGGATTTGCTCGGCGACGGCTCGGCCTGCTCGCTTTCGGCTAGGCCGGTGGCGGAAGCGTTGCCTTTTCTTCCTCGATCAGTTGTTTGAAAGACTCCCGCCCGAGGATCCGCTCTACGTAGGCTGCAAGCTTTGGCCAGCGACTCGAATCGACCGTGTAGCCGCCATGCGCGAAGTTGACGAACTGCGTGCAGACGGCGATGTCGGCGATTGTCAGCGAGTTGCCCACGAGAAACTCGGCGTCGCCGAGCTGGCTTTGCAGGTAGTCGAACAGAACCGGGGCGCGTTCATTGACCGCCTCATTGACCACGTTCATGTCCGGTTGCTCGCCGCGCAGGAGGGGGCGCGCAACGCGCTGGAAGAACACGCCGAGCGTCAGTACTTCGGCCAGCGCCGTGTCCCCGTACTCTTCGAACCAGAGCGCCCGGGCAAGCTGTTTCGGCTCCGAAGGATACAACGGCGGTTCGGGATGCGTCTTTTCGATGTAAGCGCAGATTACCGACGAGTCGGGAATCGTGAAGTCCCCGTCGGCAAGGGCCGGAATCTTGCCGAGCGGGCTGATCGCGCGATATTCCGGCGAGTTGTCGCCGGGGAAGACGGTCTTCATTTCGTAGGGAACGTTCTTCTCGATCAGCGCCACGCGCACCTTGCGAACGAAGGGAGAGGCCCCAACCCCGTAGATTTTGAGCATTGATCGTCTCCTTTTGCCCTGGTGTGGTTTGGCTGTTCGCCCTTTCGGGCGGCCCATCGGACGAGCAGCCAGGGGGGAACTTGTAGCAGGTTCTCGGCACCGGGCCTAGGGCCCGCGCGCTGGGACGGGCGGATGCTTGCGAACGCTGGCGCATCCTGCAAACGTGCCGGCGCGGAGGTGCCTGCCATGGACGAACTGGCCTTCTTGGACGCCACGGCGCAAGCCGAACTCGTGCGCAAAGGGGAAGTCAAACCGGTCGAGTTGGTCGAGGCCGCCATCGGGCGGATCGAGGCGGTAAACCCGCAAATCAATGCGGTCATCATCCCGCTTTTCGAGCGCGCTCGGGATCGAGCGGCGGCCGGAGCGCTCGGGGAGGGGCCGTTTCGCGGCGTGCCGTTTCTGATGAAAGACCTCGACGTATGCACGGCCGACGAGCCGTTCCACTGCGGGATGCGCTTCCTGAAGGAATCAGGCTTCGTTTCGGACCACGACGCGTATCTCGCCGCGAAGTTCCGCGAGGCGGGCTTCGTATGGCTGGGCAAGACGAACACCCCGGAACTCGGACTGACTGTGACGACGGAACCCGTAGCGTACGGGCCCACCCGGAATCCGTGGAACCTCGAGCATTCGGTGGGCGGTTCCTCCGGCGGGTCTGCCGCCGCCGTGGCGGCCGGGCTGGTACCGGCCGCCCACGCCAGCGATGGAGGCGGATCGATCCGCATTCCCGCTAGCGAATGTGGCGTCGTCGGCCTCAAACCGTCGCGCGGGCGTATCTCGCTAGGACCAGACTATGGCGAGTACTGGAAAGGGCTCGTCATCTCGCACGTAGTCACGCGATCCGTTCGCGATACTGCAGCCGTTCTCGACTGCGTAGCCGGATCCATGCCGGGCGATCCCTATACCGCCCCGCCGCCCGCGCGGCCGTACCTCGAGGAGCTTTCGAGCAAGCCGGCGCGGCTGCGCATAGGCGTGGCAATGGCGATGCCGGCTGGAGTGGGGCAACTGCACCCCGACTGTGTTGCGGCGCTCAAGGCGACCACCCGAACGCTCGAGGATCTCGGCCACACGGTCGAAGCGTCCTACCCGCGCGCGCTCGACGAGTTTCCCGAAGCGACGGCTCACTTCATGACTCTGGTTTCGAGCTGGACCGCTGCGGCGGTCGACGAATGGGGATCCGCCGTCGGGCGCACGATTACCAGCGAGGACGTCGAACCGCCGACGTGGGGACTGGCCGAGATGGGCAGGGCGGTTACCGCTCCGGCGTACATCGCCGCGTGCAAGTGGCTCGAGGCGTACACCAGGCGGATGGCCGCTTGGTGGGCCGACGGGTTCGACGTGCTCGTCACGCCGACCATTACCCAACCCCCACC
>CAYZHO010000107.1:0-8985 GCA_964478045.1 uncultured Myxococcales bacterium
GACTTCGGCCTCGACCGCATCGAGCCCGAGCTCGCGGGCGACGTGTTCGGCAGTTGCGCGCCGGTCGCCGGTCGCCATGATGACGCGTACGCCTTCGCGGTGAAGTTCGGCGATCGCTTCGCGGCTGCTTTGCTTGATCGGATCGGCAACGGCGATTACTCCGGCGGCCTGCCCGCCGGCGGCAACCAGCACGGCGGTACGTCCCGCGACTGCGGCTTCGGCGGCCGCTTGCTCGAGGGAGCTTGCGTCCACGCCTCGTTCGGCCAGGAAGCGCTGGGTGCCGACGAGGACTTCGCGCCCATCGATACGGCCCGCCACGCCCTTGCCTGATACTGCTTCGAAATCTTCGGGAGCGGCCAGCTCGATTCCGCGATCGGCCGCAGCGGAGACGATCGCGGCACCGAGCGGGTGCTCACTGGCCCGCTCCAGCGAGGCAGCAAGGCCGAGCACCTCGTCGATCGTTCGGCCGGCGGCCGGCGCTACGTCCACCACGCGCGGGCGTCCCTCGGTGATGGTGCCGGTCTTGTCGACCACCAGGGTGTCGATCTTCTCCATCAGCTCGATGGCCTCGGCGTTGCGAAACAGCACGCCGGCCTGGGCACCGCGCGCCATCGCGACGGTGATCGACATCGGCGTGGCCAAGCCGAGAGCGCACGGGCAAGCGATGATCAGCACGCTCACGGCAGCCACCAGTGCCGACGCGAGGGGTGCTTCGGTCGCAAGGGCCGCCCACGCGACGAAGGCGACCAGAGCGACGCCGAGGACGGCCGGCACAAACCAGGCCGCCACCGTGTCGGCTAGCTTTTGGATCGGCGCTCGGCTGCGCTGTGCCTCGGCTACCATGGCGACAATACGGGCCAGCAGCGTCTCGTCGCCGACGCGCACGAGCAGGGTCCCGCTACCGTTCACGGTGGCGCCGGTCACTCGGTCGCCCGGCCGCTTGGCAACCGGCGTAGGCTCGCCCGTGATCATGGACTCGTCCACCGTGCTCGTGCCTTCGACGACGACGCCGTCCACCGGCACTTTCTCGCCCGGCCGCACCCTCAGCAGGTCTCCTTTGCGCACTTGCTCGAGCGGAACGTCGCGCTCGCTGCCGTCGGCCTCGAGTCGCCGGGCACTCGGCGGCGCTAGCTCGAGCAGAGCCCGGATCGCCTCGCTCGTACGGCTGCGCGCGCGCAGCTCGAGAACTTGGCCGAGCAGCACGAGCGTCGTAATCACCGCGGCCGCTTCGAAATAGACGGGAACCTCGCCCGAGGCCGTTCGAAACGCTTGCGGCAGCGCGCCGGGCACGACCGCGGCGGCGAGGCTGTAAAGGTAGGCCGCCCCGGTGCCGATCGAGATCAGCGTGAACATGTTTAGGTTGCGCGAGACGAGCGACGCCCAGCCCCGCTCGAAAAACGGCTTGCCGCCCCACAAGACTACCGGTGTGGCCAGTGCGAGTTGCACCCACACGCTGAGGTCCCGCGGCAGCCAGCGCCCGAGAGGCAGGCCGAAAGCTTCGCCCATGGCCAGCAGGAAGACCGGCGCCGTCAGAACGAGGCTCACCCAGAACCGGCGCGTCATGTCCGCAAGTTCCTCCCCGCCGCCTGCCGGAGCGGCTGCAGCCACGGGTTCGAGCGCCATGCCGCAAATGGGACAGCTTCCGGGTCCGATTTGTTCGACCTCCGGGTGCATCGGGCAAGTGTAGAGGGCGTCCTTGGGTGCGGCGGGCGCTGCTTGGCCCTCGAGGTAGCGCTCGGGTTCGGCGATCAACTTTTCGCGGCAGCCCTGGCTGCACAGCAAGTAGAGGCGGTCGCCCACTCGCCGGCGGTACCGAGCGGTCTCCGGATCCACTTGCATGCCGCAAACCGGGTCCGTGGTGACTGGGTTGAGGTAAACGCTGGGCTCGGCTGCGAACTTCTCGCGGCAGCCGGCGCAGCAAAAGAAATAAGTGCGGCCGCCGTGCTCGTAGCGGTGGCGGGCACCTTCGGGCTCCACGATCATTCCGCACACCGGGTCGTGCATGATTGCCTCCTTGACCGGCCTCGGCTACGTGGCAAAACGCGACAGGACGTCGAGCAGTTCATCGATTTTCTCTGCCTGTTGGCTCTTGCTGCCGCCGCGGATGGCGGCCACCACGCAGTGCTCGACGTGCTCGCGCAGAATTCCTTCTTCGACGCGGCGGATGGCGGCTCGGACCGCGCGCAACTGGGTCAGAATGTCGACGCAGTAGCGGCCCTCTTCGACCATTCGCGCCACGCCTTTGATCTGTCCTTCGATCCGCCGGAGGCGGGGTAGCTGGTCGTCGTGCCGAGCGTGCTGCATGCGTATACCCTACCCGGGTACGGTATCTAGCGCAATCCCGCGTTCGTCCTGAAACCGCGCTAGCGTCATCATCGCTGGCTGGAGAACACCCGATGACGGAAGCCGTTCTGGCGGCCGCTACGTTCGTGGCCGCGGCGCTGTCGGCAGTGGCGGGAATGGGAGGCGGGGTCACGCTGCTGGCCGTGATGGCGGCCCTGCTGCCGCCACCGCTCGTGGTGCCGATTCACGGCGTCGTTCAACTGACCTCGAACACTACGCGCACGCTCCTGCTCCTTCGGCGGGTGCGCTGGTCGATCTTCGGTTACTACGTCGTTCCGGCTTTGATCGGCGTGGCCCTCGGAGCGCGCTGGTACGTCGGCAGCAGCCTGCCGTGGTTCCGCCCGGCCGTGGGCGTCTTCGTCCTCGCTTACCTTGTGACCCTGTGGCGCCGCCCCCGGCTCGGGCGCCTGCCGCTGTGGACGTTCGCGCCGCTCGGCTTGATCGTCGGCTCCCTGGCGTCGCTGGTCGGGGCGACCGGGCCGCTGATCGCGCCTTTCTTCCTCCGCGACGATCTCGACGGCGAGGAAGTCGTCGGCACGAAAGCCGCGGTCCAAATCGCAACCCACCTCGGCAAGATTCCGGCATTCGCCCTACTGGGCTTTGACTACCTCGCCCAGCTCCGCCTCCTCGTTCCCTTGCTTGGGGCGGCAGTGGCAGGCACCTACGCCGGGCGCCGGCTGCTCGCCCGACTTTCCCCTCGTGCCTTTCGGGCCGTTTTCGTCTCCGTGTTGGTGGCAATCAGCCTTCACTTGATTTTCGGCTCGAGCGGCTGCAAGCCGGCTGCCGGCTGAAGACTGCCAGGCACTGCGGGAAAGGTTGCTGTTGGCCTAAGAAGTTTTGCGCTACCTGCACGCTCGCCGCGACGGCTCCTGCGCCCGGCTTGTGCCGAGGCGGCTCGGCGCTCGGCGGCCAGCTCGGGCCGGGGCGCCTCAGCGGTCGCTGTCGTCCGCCTCGCCAGGCGGCGGGCTTGGTGTAGAAGCGTAGGCCGATGCCGCTCCGTATTGGTAGACGAGCCGGCCTCCGCTTTGGCCGGCGCGATAAGCCAGAACTGCCACGACGAAGCTTCCAGCCACTGCCAGTGCCAGCAGGCCGCTCGAAGCACGGCCGGCCGGTACCACGATTGCGCCGGCAGCCAGAGCGAGAACCGCAGCGGCCGCCCACAAGAAGGCTTCCGCTGCTTCTTCGTGTTCGTGGATGACGCGCTCGCCTACCATCTGCTCGACGCGCTCTTCTTCCTGGTGGCCGGCGCGCATGGCCGTGTAGGCGCCGGCGACCAGCAGCGCCTGCAGTGCCACCACTAGGGCCCACGCGCGCCACGGCAGCGCCCCGCTGCGCACACTCAGAGCCACGGCAACGGCGAGCAGCGGTAGGGCGAGGGCCAGCCCGAGCGGCAGGTGAACGAGTTTTGGATGAAAGAACAGCGAGTCCATAGGGCCTCCGCAGCGAGCCGGGCTGACAGCATAAAGTGCGCTTTCTCGCGCTCGGATCAACCGGCGGCGCGCGTTACGGCAGCCGCGGGCCCCGCCGAGGCGGCGACTGAGGCGGCGGTACCGCGCCGGCTCGCTGCGAGAACGCGCAGGTCTTCGCGGGTGTCCACGTCGAGAGCGAAGCTCGCCAGCCGCATGACCAGCGGTTCGATGCCGGCGCGCTGGCAAGCGTTGCGATAGGCTTCGAGACTGTTGCCCTCGAAGCAGGGGGCGATGATCGTCGGCGGGGTGCACAGCAGGCCGTTCGTCCCCGTTCCGGAGGCCGAGGGCACTAGAACGACCGGATAGCGGCGCCCGTCGGTGGCGAACAGCCGCTCGACTTCGGCCGGATCGATCAGCGGTACGTCGCCGGGGATGGTCAGGAGGCGCTTTACGCCACTTGCTTGGAGTCGTTCGGCGGCCATCGCCACCGCTGGGTTGAGTCCTCTCGGCTGTCCCTCGTCGATGGTCTCGGCGCCGAGCCGGGCGGCCTGCGCCAGCAGGCCGCGGTCGGCGCTTACGACTGCGATCCTGTCCAGGGACCGCGCCCGGCCGAGCGCCTCGAGCATGTCGGCGAGCATGGCCAGGGCAAGGCGCCGGCGCTGCTCGGCGCCCAGGACACCGGCCAGGCGGTTTTTCGCTTCGGCCATCGACCGCACCGGAACGAGTGCAGCATTCATGGCGCGGCAACCCTACGGGATGAGTCCGTTTCTGTAAAGAGACGGCGGACGTCGGCCGCGCGGGCGAAAAGGCCCGCTCCAAGCCCTTGCAAAACGCGCGCGTGCTGCAGCCCGGGGCCTGGGGGAGGCTGCCCCGGTGGGGATCCTGGGGTCCATCGGCAGCGGGCCAGGCGGCCGCGCGGCTGTCTGGAGCGGCCGGGTCGCTGGCGGGCTCCCCGAGCGCGTTGCCCGCTTTGGGGGCATCGTATATAACCGCGGCGACAGCCGAGTGGAGTCGCTAGCGAGCGAAAACGTACGGCCGTGCGAATCGTAGCGGGCAGCCTGGGTGGGCGGCGTTTGGCCGCACCGGCGGGACTCGGCACTCGGCCAACCAGTGATCGAGTGCGCGAGGCTTTGTTCAGCCGCCTCGAGAGCCGCTACGGCCTGGCGGGAGCGCGTATTCTCGACTTGTTCGCGGGCAGCGGTGCACTTGGCATCGAGGCGCTGAGCCGGGGAGCGGCTTCGCTGGTGTGTGTGGAGCGGCGCCGCCCGGTCGCCCGGGTTCTCATCGCCAACTTGCACGAACTCGGGGTGGCCGGACGGGCCGAGGTGCTGGTTTCCGAGGCGGCTGCAGCGCTGGCCGTGCTGGCGGCCCGTGGCGAGCGGTTCGACGGTGTGTTCCTCGATCCGCCCTACCGCCGCGGCTTGGTTGCCGAGACGCTGGCCGTGCTGGCAGAGGAAAGTTTGCTCGAGCCCGGGGGCTGGGTGGCGGCCGAGAGCGCACGGGATGAGGTACTGCCAACGAGGGCCGGTGCTCTGGTGAGAGTGCGCGAGGACGTCTACGGGGACACGAAGATCACGCTGTACGAGCAAGCCGTAGCGGCGGAGGATTCGGAGTAAGCGGCAGTGGAAAGGCGCCGAGCAGTCTATCCGGGTTCGTTCGACCCTATTACGAACGGTCACTTGGACATCGTTCGCCGAGCTCTCAGCATCTTCGACCACGTGATCGTGGCGGTCGCTTACAATCAAGAAAAACAGAGCGGACTATTCACGCCGGAAGAACGCGTCGAGCTGATCCGGGAAGTGACGGCCGATCTTGACGGCCGCCTCACCATCGACAGCTTCCACGGGCTGCTCGTCGACTACGTGCGCAGCGTGGGTGCGAACACGATCGTGCGCGGCCTGCGAGCAGTGGCCGACTTCGACTACGAGTTTCAGATGGCCCTGATGAACCGCCACCTGGCCGGCGACGTCGAAACCGTGTTCCTCATGGCCGACGAAGCGCACTTCTACACGAGTTCGCGACTCGTCAAAGAAGTAGTCGCTCTCGGGGGGGACGTCTCGGGCCTCGTGCCGCCGCCGGTCGTTCGCCGGCTTGAGGCCAAGCTGCGGCCACCAAAGCAATAGAGCGGCGGCAAGCCATCCCCGAGGCCGGCGGGCCGAGGAGGGTACCGTGAAGCTTTCTTCCCGACTCGAAGCCATCAAGCCTTCATCGACGATGGCGATGACGGCTAGGGTGCTCGAGCTCCGCCAGCAGGGCCGCGAGATCATTGGATTCGCAGCCGGCGAGCCGGACTTCGACACGTGGCCCCACGTGTGCGAGGCTGCCCACGAAGCCATCCGCCGCGGCGACTTCCGCTACACGGCGGTCGGCGGAACCCCGGAACTCAAGAACGCGATCGTCACCAAGCTGCTGCGGGACAACAACCTGACCTACGGGGTGCGCGAAGTGATCGCCACCTGCGGAGGCAAGCACGCCCTGTACAACGCGATGCAGGCGATCCTCAACGAGGGCGACGAAGTACTCATTCCAGCCCCGTTTTGGGTGAGCTACGCCGACATGGCCATCCTGGCAGGCGGGGTCCCGAAGCCGGTTCCCGCGCGCGAGGAGCGCGGCTTCAAGCTGTCGGCCGCCGAACTAGAAGCTGCCATCGGCCCGCGCACCCGCCTGATCATTCTCAATAGCCCGAGCAACCCGACCGGCGCCGCCTACGACGAGCCCGAGTTGCGCGAGCTCGCGGCGGTGCTGCGCCGCTATGAAGGGTGGATCCTTTCGGACGACGTCTACGAAATGATTTACTACGAGGGGCAGCGCCCGCCGCACTTGCTGGCCATTGAGCCCAGCCTGCGCGAGCGCACCGTCGTGGTGAACTCGGTTTCCAAGACTTACGCAATGACCGGCTGGCGCATCGGGTACGCGGCTGGACCGGCCGAGCTCATTGCCGCGATGACCACGATCCAAGGGCAGCAAACGTCCAATCCCACTGCCATCGCCCAAGCCGCCGCCGCTGCTGCGCTGTGCGGGCCGCAGGATCGAATTGCGCCGATGGTCGAGGAGTTTCGGCGCCGGCGCGATTACGTCTGCGAGCGCATCGAGGCCATCGAAGGCCTGTCGGCGGTTCGGCCGGCCGGGGCTTTCTACGTGTTCGTCAACGCTCGCGGCATCTTCGAGCGAACGGGGGCGCGCGACGGCGCCGACTTGGCGATGAAGATCCTCGAGGGTGCCGGCGTCGGGCTGGTGGGCGGCAACGACTTCGGGTCTCCCGACCACGTTCGGATTTCGTACGCGACTTCCATGGAGCAGCTCGAACGCGGCTTCGACGCGATCGAGCGCTGGCTGGCCTCCTTGTAGGTAGCTCCGAGCGGCTGTGTCCGTCCGACTGTTTTGCATCGGCGACATCCACCTCGGGCGCCGGCCCACGCGCGTGCCCTCCGAGTTGCTCGAGCACGTCGGCGCGCGCGATCTCGGTCCCGCCGGCGCCTGGCGGCGAGCGGTGGAGGAAGCCCTGGCGCTCGAGGCCGACGCGGTTCTTTTGGCAGGCGACGTCGTCGAAGACGAGAAAGACTTCTACGAAGCTTACGGCCTGCTCGAAGACGGTGTGCGCCGCCTGCTGGGGCGCGGCATCGCGGTGCTCGCCGTGGCGGGCAACCACGACGTGGCCGTCTTGCCGCGCCTTGCCGACTCGATCGAGGGCTTTCAGTTGCTCGGCCGCCGGGGAACCTGGGAAACGGCCGTGGTGCGCGGCCGCAGTGGCGAACTCGTGCGGGTGACCGGCTGGTCGTTTCCCGGCGCTTCCTATGACGTAAGCCCGCTGGCTGCGGCTACCTTCGAGAGCGGCGAAGTGCCGGCGATCGGCCTTCTGCATTGCGATCGCGACGGCGGAACCTCGCCGTACGCGCCGGTGCGCTCGAGCGAACTCGAAGCGGCTCCGGTGGTAGCCTGGCTTCTCGGTCACGTGCACGTTCCCGACCCGCTGTCGGGCCGCCGGCCGATCGGCTACCTGGGCTCGCTGTGCGGCCTCGACCCGGGTGAAGCGGGACCGCGCGGGCCTTGGCTCGTCGAGGTGGACTCTGCCGGCTCGGTGCGCGCGCGGCACTTGCCAATGGCTCCGGTGCGCTGGGAGCTCGTCGATGTGGACGTTTCGGGGCTCGAAAACCCAGGGGATCTCGGGCCGGCCCTAGTCGGTGCAATCGATGGCTTGCACGAACGGCTTCTCCACCAGTGCCACCGCCGCCCGCTGGCCGTGGGCTGCCGCTTTCGCCTGGTGGGGCGCAGTCGCCTGGGGCGCGCTCTTTCGCAAGCAGCTCAGTCCGATGAAATCGCCGGCCTGATCGCCAGCCGCGACGAAGTCGTCTACTTCGCCGACAAGCTCACGAACGAATCGCTTCCGGCCGTCGATTTGAACGAGTTGGCCAAAGGCACGGACCCGCCGGCGCTGGTGGCGCGCAAGCTGCTCGTGCTTGAGCGCCCCGTAGATGATCCCGAACGCCGGCGGCTGCTTGCCGCCGTGCGAGAGCAGCTCGACGGTGTGACCAAGGACAACCGCTATGCGCTGCTGGCCGACCGGGCGACCCCGAGCGAAGAAGAATGCGCGGCCTTGGCCCGGCGGGTTTGCGTGCGCGCCCTCGAGGAGTTGCTGGCGCAAGTCGAGGAGGCTTCGTGAAGCTGCGACGCCTGAGGATCGACCGGCTCGAAGGAATCGCCGAGGGCTTTGCGCTCGAGAACTTAGGCTTGGGGCTGACGGCGGTCGTCGGCCCGAACGCTTCGGGCAAAACCAGCATCTGCCGGGCCGTGCGCGCCTTGCTCTATCCGCGTAGCGCCGACGGCAGCGCGTTTCTTGAAGCCGAGTTCACTACTTCTGGCGGCCGGCGACTCAAAGTAGCCCGCCAGGGCCATGAAGTGAGCTGGAGTGAGGACAGCCGGGCTACCGACCCTCCCCTGTTGCCGGATGCGCGGCTTTCGGGCTGCTATACGATCGAGCTTCCCGACCTTCTGGCCGACACGGAGACGGACCGCGAAATCAACCAGCGCATCGCCCGCGAGATGGCCGGCGGCTACGACCTGGACTCGGTGATCGACAAACTGGCCAGCGTCGGCCGCTACCACGCGCGCACCGAACGCGAGGAGCTGCGCGAGGCGGAGCTGCGGCTGCGTGAGGTCGGCGCTCGCCACGAGGAGATCCGAAAGCGCGAGGCTGAACTCGAGGAACTCGGCCAGCGCCAGCGCGAGGCTCGCG
>CAYZHO010000108.1:0-8940 GCA_964478045.1 uncultured Myxococcales bacterium
TTGGTGCGCCCGGCTCGCGGCGGTCCCCGCACTTGCGGAGCCCAGGCACACGGCAGCCGCAAGCGGCAAAGCAAGTAAGTGGATCGGTCTCAACTGCCTGCCCCGGACGTACAGCCCATCGTAACGCCCTGGTTTCCCGCGAACAACCGACTCAAGCCGGCGCGCTGGTGCCGGTGGGACGGGCTGCACGGACCCCCGCACGCGGGGGGGCAGTCGTCTCACGCACGATACCTTCATAAAGGACGCGGCCGAGGTTCGGGCTCGGCGGGATGGGGCCGGCTCGTGCTGTCTTTCGGTGCGAGGCGGCAAAGCAAAGGCGCGTGCCGCGAGAGACATCCCCGGCAAGTCAAGCGAAAGCACCTGCCGGCTCGCCAAACGAACTAAGGGAACCGGCGGCCCGCCCGCGATGAGCCGGGCAGGCCGCCGGTTGCCGCTGGAGCTAGCTGGCCGCCGCCTCGGCGGCGATCTCGGCGGCGGGCAGCTCGATCTGCGTTTCTTCCTCCACCGTCGCCGGCTTGAGGTGCAACGCCGCGCGCACGGCGAAGACGAGCAGCGCGAGGCCGCCAGCAATGATGATCGTGTCGGGAACTAGGCGCCACTGGCCGAAAAGTCGCACGAGCGGCAGTTCGTAAAAGGCTGGGCTGCGGGCATGCCACAGGCCGTTTACGAACGAGTCCTGAAGCTGAAGGATTCCCACGGGAAACAGGGTTCCAGCCGCCATGAGCGCCAGGCCACCGTTCGTGCACAGGAAGGCAAAGCGCAAGAGCCGATCGCTCCAGTAGCGCGGATCCACCAATCCTCGCAGGGCGAACAAGCTGAGCCCGATCGCCAGCATTCCGTAAGTTCCGAAGAACGCCGTGTGCCCGTGGTTCATGGTCAAGTAGGTGGAGTGCTCGTAGTAGTTGACCATGGGCAGCGTAATGATGAACCCGGCCACGCCCGCACCGAGGAAGGCCCAGGCGGCCGAGGCTCCCATGAAGGCCATCGGCCACTTGTAGGGGAAGGAGTCTTCCATCGCGCGAGACTCGCGCGAGTCGAGCGCTACCTTTAAGAGGAGCAGAACGATCGGAACCGGCTCCATCGTTGAGACCACGCCACCGAGGGCCAGCCACAGATCAGGATCGCCGAACCAGTAGTAGTGGTGGCCTACGCCGATGATGCCACTCAGCATTGCCAAGCTTGCCGTCAGATAGGCTGCCCGCAGCGCCTTGCGTTTGGATGCCAGGCCAAGGGTGGTCACAACGTACGCCATCGCCGCGGCGGCGAAGAACTCGAAGATTCCTTCGACCCACGTGTGCACCACCCACCAGCGCCAGAAGTCCGCTATGGTCAGGTGCGTGCGGGGCGTGTAGAAAAGCCCGAAGGCGAAGAAGGAAACGATGGCGATCGCCGAGTACGTGTAAAAAGGAACCGTTCCCCACTTATCACGGCCGGGACCGAAGCTGGGTCGCACCGCCCGCGCCACGATCACCAGCCACACGATCAGCCCGGCGAACAGAAGGATTTGCCAGAGGCGGCCGAGTTCGAGGAACTCCCAGCCCTGGTGTCCCAGCCAGAACCAGTTGTCTCCCATCTGGCCTTTCACTCCAAGGGCCGTGCCTGCCAGGCTCCCCACGACAACGACGAACACGGCGGCGAACAATAGATCCACCAGGCGTCCTTGGCCTCTGGGTTCGCGCCCGCCGGCGATCGGAGCCAGGTAGAGCGCCGCGCCGACCCAAGCGGTTGCCACCCAGAATACGGCCAACTGCAAGTGCCAAGACTTAGGCCAGTTGTATGGGATCCACTTGGGAATCCAGTCCAGGCCGTAGAAGTCGCCCGGATGGACGGTGTAGTGAGCCATCAAGCCGCCTTGCAGAAGCTGCACGACGAACAGCAGCATCACGATTACGAAGTATTTCGCAGTCTTGCGCTGGCTCGGCGTAATTCCGAGACCCACCAGGCGCTCGGCGACGCGGTTGTCGAGCGCGGGCGTGCGCGAATCGCGGTCGAAGTTCCCTTTGAAGTAAACCACGAGGGCACCGCCCAATGCGGCCATCAGCGCAAGCAAGGAGACGACCGACCAGGTGATTGCTTGAGGAGCGATGTCGTTGCCCACGGTGCGATCGGGCGGCCAGTTGTTCGTGTAGGTAAGATTCTTGCCAGGCCGCAGCGTTCCCGCCGCCCAGGCTGTCCAGAAAAAGAAGTCGGCCAGTTGCCGGCGTTCGTGGCTGTTCGGAACGGCCTGGGCGTGAATGACGGTCGCCTTGTCACCGAGCCCGAAAACGTTCTCCCAGTGGCGCCGCACGCGGGCGAGGGCATCGAGCTGAGCTTCGGTGAGCGTGAGCGTTCCCGTGCGCGGATCGTAGCGATTGCGCTTGATTTCGGCGATGACGCGCTCGTCGATGGCGCTGCGCTGTTCGGGCGAGGCTTGTTCGTAGCCGACTGCGTAAGTAGCCCGCGCGTAGTAATCGCGCATGTAGACGCCGACGAGGTGCAGGGTCGTCGCCGTGTAATCGTTGCCCCGGTAGGTGCCGTGGCCCCATACCGAGCCGTTGTCCATCAGGCCATACTTCTGCCAAACTTGCTGGCCCCCGAGGATGTCCTCGCGAGTCATTACTTCGGTGCCGTCGGGGGCCACGACCCGCTCGAAGTACGGCGGAGCGGACTCGAACGTATACCAGCCGCCGATCAAGGTGATTGCAGCGGCACCGAACAGCGAGAACAGGAACAAGACCTTCAGGCTTCGCGAGATCACTTGATCCTCCTTTCAGTTGTTGGCCTGTGCGGCCGTTTGGGTGGCGGAGCACCGGGGATCGAGCTTTGCCGCGCCGAGCGGTGGAGCGCGCAAGCGCCAGCCGCCGGCGCCGGACGCGGCACTGGCCCGCCGATTTCGTTGCCAGCTTGGGCACCTCTGCTCAGGTTTGTGCCCGGCTGCGTGCCACCGTAACGGTCGGCGGCAGTGCTGGCCCGGGCGCATCCGGGCCTTGCGAGCGCGGGCGGGGCGCGCCGGCCCGAAAGAGCGCCTGGTAAGCGGCGTGGAACGGAATGAACAGGCGAACCGCATGCAGAAATACGATTTCTTGCCGCACAACATGCCGGTTATGCCTGGCCGAGTTCGCGCCTGCGTGCCAGCACGTCGGCCAGGGTGCACTCCATGAGCATTCCCAAATAAGCGTCGCGCACGGCGGCCCAGCGCTGGTGCAGCGCGCATTGCCGGTCGTCCGAACACACGGCGTTGCCCATCAGACAGCCGGCGAAGCGGCTGACGCGATCGATCGGCTCGACGATTTCGTACAGGGAAATGCGGCTGGGCGGCTTGGCCAGGCGGAAACCGCCGCCGAGCCCCTTGCGGGATTCCAGAAGGCCGGCGCGGCTTAAGTTCTGCAAGAGCTTTCCGAGGTAATTGGCCGGCGCGCCTGTAGCTTTTGCGATTGCCGCGGCGCCCGCAAACTCGGCGGGCTCGAGTTCGGCTAGAGCAATGAGGGCCTTAAGGGCGTGTTGGGCCGTTGCCGACAGCATGGGCGGTCAAAATCGCATCTTATTGTGCGATTCTGGCGCGCTGAGTCAAGCGCGCCTGCTGGCTTGCGCGGCTGAGAGTTGCTTCACGCCCGGCGGGCTTGCTCGAGCAGCCAGCCGGCCACGGCGCGCAAGGGCCGGCTCGATCCTGGCGGCAAGAGGGCGCCTGCGGCGGCCGCCACGAGGCACAGCCACGCGAAGGCATCGCCGAAGCGGGCGTACACGGTCCAACCGGCCAGGGTGCGGATCCGCCCGCGCAGGTAGGTGCGGGTAAGTGGTTCCGTACGTGCCTGAACGCGCCCGCTTGGAGTGACCACGGCCGACGGCCCCGAGGTGGAGGCACGCACGAGGTAGCGGCGAAACTCGATCGCGCGCATCGAGATCGTGTCGAACTGATGTTCGGCGAACTCGCGGCTCGGGATCCAACTGTCGTTGGCCAAGTTGACGAGGAATCCCGCTCCTTCAAGGACGCGGCGGCGCACGATGCGAGGAAACATCGCTTCGTTACAGATGACGACTCCTGCCGCTCCGGCGCGCGTGGGCAGCGGGCCGCTCGGGCGCCCCGGCGTGAACTGGCGGACCCGGCCGAACGAGCGCTTAAGAAGCGAGGCACCGGCAAGCGGAAAGTACTCTGCGAAAGGCAACAAGTGTTGTTTGTCGTAGTGGGCCAAGACGGATCCGGCCGGCGAGAGAAGAAAGGCGCTGTTGAAATAGACTGGCGGGGAGCCGGCCTCGTAGCGCGGCGCCCCGGCCACGAGTTGGGCGCCGAGCGGCTTAAGGACTCGAGCGATCGCGCGCCGGTACACCGGCTCGCGGTCGACGAAGAAAGTCATTGCGCTTTCCGGCCAGAAGACGAGCTGCGGAGCGCCTTGGCGCGCGCTTTCGCGCGTCAGCCTCAGGTAGATGTCGAGATTACGGCCGTAAAAGTCCGGCGACCAGCGCGAGCCCAGATCGAGGTTGCCCTGAATGATCGCGATTGGCACCGCCCGAGTGGCCCCGCGGCCTTGCTCCAGCCCCGTCACGGTTGCCAGCCGCACGCTCCCGTAGCCAAAGGCTGCCAGGGTTAGCGCCGCTGCCGCGGCGAGTTCAGCCCGGGCGACACTCCAGGAACGGCTCGCGCGCACCGCGACCAGCCACAGTTCGGCTAGTGCTGCGTTGGCCGCCACGAGAACGAAACTCACGCCGTAGACGCCGGCGAGGTCGGCAACCTGAGCGACAGCCAGCGAACCGCGATGGAGAAAGCTGGTAGGGTCACCCCAACTTCCTGCGCCGGCTTGCGTGTAACCGAGCAACCCCCACGGATTTCCACCTAGGATCCGCGAGCGGCCCAGTTCGGCAGCCACCCACGCAGCCGCCGCCAAAGGAGCGAGGGGCCGGCGGCCCCGGCGCGCCAGGAGCCAGTAGCAAGCGCCGAAGGCCATGTAGTCGGCCGCCCCCATGGCAAGGGCGGCAGTGAGGAAGAGCCCATAGCCCATCCAGAGCGGCTGGTGGTAGTAGTTCGCAATGGCGGGCGGCAGCCAATCGGTTACCCCGTAGGCGGCAGTCATGCCCCAGATTCCGGCCAGTGCCACCGCTCGCCCGAGGGGTGAGCGCCGCAGTGCCACGAGCAGCGGTGCCAGTGCCACCCAGGCCAGCGGCCGCAGGCGGGCCGGCGGAAACGCCGCAACGAACATGGCCGCCGAGGCAAGAACGCCGGCCAAGGCGAGCCAAAGCGGAGCGGGCCTACCGTCGGATTTGGAGCTTCTCATGGAGCCGATCCCCATCGTGGCGAACCGGAAAATCCGCGACAAGTACGCCCGCTATTCTGCTTGTAGGTGGGCGCGAAATGTCCGGTAGGATTTTGACAAGCAAAACCTCCGCTTTGGTGATCGGGGCTGGGTTTTCCTTGGATATTGATAACAGTGGCCGTCCTCGCCAGTCATGGCGGCTGAGGTACAGAGCAGTGGCCCGCACATAGCGAAAAGCTTTGGTCGAGATGCCGAACTACGGTGAGCGTCGATCAAGGCCGGGCGCGCCGCCCGCGTAAAGATATCCATTGCCCGGGCTTTCCAAGTCCCCGAAAAAGACGGAGGCTGGCAGGGGCAGCCGGCGAGGCGCCTTCGCCGTCGTCAAGCTCGACGGGACAACAGGCCAGCCGATCTAGCTAGAGCGCGTGGCCGGACTTGACGGCCCAAGCTTTGCCGGCTCCCTTGCCGTCGGTAGCAACGGGGGTCGTTGCGGTCGGCTCCATTCTTAATGCGCAGCAGCCACCACAATACTTGGGTCTTGATTTTTTCGTACCGCTCTTCGACAGCACAACTGGCGCCGGTGGGACTGTTTTCTCAGCAAAGGGAAAGGCGGTCATATCCGACACAGTTCGCTTCGACGCGCCGGTGAAACGAAAAGTCGCCGCTTGCGATCCCAGCCTCGAGCTCCCTGCTCCTGGTAGCGGCCACAATCCGACGCTTGCCGGGACGGAGCTGCACAGCAGCAACTCGCGTACCGGGGAGTTGGCAACGTAGCTGCTGCCCGCGACGTCTTGGGCAGGGCGCGGGGCCCCGGCGGGTTCGGCCGGTTACGTGGACCGAGACAAGGAAGGCGTAAGTGGTCCGTGCCGCAGGGCCATGATCAAACCCGGCGGTAGGGTGAAAGCAGGCTGCGTTGATCGGGTTCCTGGGGCACCGCGCGAATTCACGTTGGATGAACCGTATCAAGCCGCTGGCGGATAACGTTGCGGTCGAAAACGTCGTCTCGGTGCATTGCATGTGGTTGGGTCGCTACAACATTCGCGTGGGCCGAGGAATGGGCGCAAACGCCGCCGGACATCTTTACTTTAAACGGCTCTTTGGACGGCCGGTTCGCTGCGAAGACCACCGCAAACATTTCCCTGGTATGCCCGGCACGGCAGTGGGCGTTCGATGGTGCATTTTCCGAATGAGCCGAGGGCACTGTTAGCCAGGATGGCCCGCGTACCCCGCACGGGCGGGAGAGCGGCTATTTTAGGTGCTAAACTGGACAGACATTTCGCGTGCTTACTACACAAGCCGGTATTCTGCCTTGACGGCGAGCGGCGCGCAGTGGTAGGGTCGCCTCGGTGCGTTTCGGCCGGCGGCTGTTCGCTGGAATTTTTTGGTGTGCAGCCCTTACGCTCGTTCCGGGCTGGCAAGGCAGTACCGGCGTCGCTCGGGCCGCCGTCATCTCCGAGTTTATGGCGGTCAACGACACCACGATCTACGACGAAGACGGCGACAGCTCCGACTGGCTAGAAATATTCAACGACGACTCTGCCGCTCTCGACCTCGACGGCTACTATTTGACCGACGATCCGGCCCTTCCAACCAAGTGGCGCTTACCCGCCGTCGTCGTTCCCCCGGGTGGCTACTTGCTTGTATGGGCGTCGGGCAAGGATCGAAGCGATCCAAGTGGGCCGCTGCACGCGAACTTCAAACTTTCGGGAGCCGGCGAGTACTTGGCGCTAGTCGCGCCGGATGGGACCACCGTAGTACACGGGTACTCCCCTTCGTATCCTCCGCAGCGCTCGGACGTCTCCTATGGCCTAGCCTCGGACCTTACGACCGAGCGCTGCTTTGCCATTCCCACGCCCGGTGCTCCCAACGATGAGAGTGCCGGCTGCGGGTTCATCGAGCCGCTAGTCTTCGATCCGCCCCGCGGTTTCTATGAAGAGCCGTTCGAGCTCCAGATCACCACGGCGACCCCGGGAGTAACGATCCGATTCACGACCGACGGCAGCCAGCCTACTCCAGAGCACGGCCAGATTTATACCGGTCCCATTCCGATCGTGACCACGACGGCGGTGCGAGCGATTGCCTACGGGCCGGATTTGCTGCCGCTCGAGCCGGTGACCCACACGTACCTGTTCCTGCGCGACGTGATCCGCCAGAACGGCCAGAACTTGCCGCCCGAGTACCCGCCCAAGTGGACGGGCGGTGTCGGTGCGGACTACGACATGGACCAACGGGTGGTGGACGATCCCGCTTACGCGGGCGAAATCATCGAGGATCTCAAGTCGATCCCGACCATGTCGATCGTTACGGACGTCGCCAACCTGTTCGATCCGCAAAAGGGCATCTACACGCACATCAGCGGTCGGGGCGTCGCCTGGGAGCGGCCTGTTTCGGTGGAGTTCTTCGGCCGTAAGGACGGCAGGGAGTTCCAGGTGAACTGCGGCTTGCGCATCCAAGGCTCCCGCAGCCGCACGCGCCACCTGCGCAAGCACAACTTGCGGCTGCTGTTCAAGGGGATCTACGGTCCTACCAAACTCGAGTTCCCGCTGTTTCCCGACTCAGACGTCGAGAGATTCGACACGATCGTTTTGACGGCTGGGCACGGAAACTCCTGGTCGGGGGGATTCGAGAGAGCGCTGTACCTGCGCGACACGTGGGCCAAGGATACCCAGTTAGAGATGGGCCAAGTCGCGCCCCATTCGACCTACGTGCACCTTTACTTGAACGGGCTGTACTGGGGTCTGTACCGGCCGACCGAGCGGCCTACGGGAAGCTTCCTGGCCGAGCATTATGGAGGGGACAAGGAAGAGTGGGACGTCATCCACTCGGGCAAGGTTTCCGGGGGAGACAAGGAGGCCTGGAATACCATGCTGGAGCTTGCCCGGGGGGACCTGTCGAACCCAGCCCAGTACGCGGCGCTGCTCGAATACCTCGATGAGGACAACTTGATCGACTACTTCATCGTGAACCTCTATGGAGCGAACGACGACTGGGATTACCACAACTATTATGCTGGTCGCCGCCGGCTGCCCGGCGCGGGGTTTAAGTTTTTCAGTTGGGACGCCGAAAACATTCTCAAAAACGTCAAGGGGAACCGCTCGAGCGTGCACTTTTACGATTCCCCTTCTGTCGTGTACGACGCCCTACGCCGCAAGAGCGAGGAGTTTCGCGTGCGCTTCGGCGACCACGTCCACCGCCACCTATTCAACGGTGGGGCTTTGACGCCCGAGCGTGCGCTGGCACGGCTGCTCGAGCGGGCAGCCGAGATTGAAGGTGCGATCGTGGGGGAATCCGCCCGGTGGGGCGACAATCGGGGCCGGCTGGTACCGTTCACGCGCGATGTCGAGTGGCTTAGAGAGCTGACCTGGCAACGCCTCGTATTTTTCCCGCGCCGTCGAGAAATCTTCATCGAGCAATTGCAGGACAAGGGTCTCTATCCGAAGGTCGTGGCCCCGACTTTCAGCCAGCACGGGGGCAACTTCGCCCCCGGTTTCGAGCTGTCGATCGAGGCGCCGGACGGGATCGTTTACTACACGCTCGACGGGACCGATCCGCGGCTGCCCGGAGGTGCAATCTCCCCTTCGGCCGAGGCCTACGTTGCGCCGCTTGCCCTGGCCGGCACGGTTCACGTTGCGGCTCGGGCCCGGGTAGGGATGGAGTGGAGTGCGCTGACAGAGGCCGATTTCGTCGAGGATACGCCCCTGCGAGTCACCGAGCT
>CAYZHO010000109.1:0-3092 GCA_964478045.1 uncultured Myxococcales bacterium
TGAGGAAACAGGCTCCAACGCACCTCCGAGACTCCGAACGTGGCGCTCTTGCCGGCCACGCGAATGTCGGTTGCTTGCAGAATTTCCGTGCCGCCTGCAATCGCCGGCCCCTCAACCGCTGCGATCAGGGGCTTCTTCAAGCGCGCACTTCGAAGCAGGGCCTTGAAAATCAGCTCGTAGTCCTCGCGAATCCGCGCCTCGTACTCATCCTCCGGCGGCTCGTTGCGCAGCATCTTGCCGACCAGCTTGTCGAGATCGGCGCCCGCACAGAAGATGCCGCCCGCGCCGGTCAAAATGGCCACTCGCACCTCCGGGTCCCCGTCGATCTGGTCCCACGCGTCGGCCATTCGGCACAGCATCTCCGGGTTGATCGCATTCTTCACCTCGGGACGATTCATCGTCACGGTGACAATGTGTCCCTCCTTTTCCACCAACAAGGCTGGCTCGCTCATCTCTGTAACCCTTTCGCTTTTCTCTCTTTTGCCGTTTCGCTTCCCTCGCCCCGCCCGCAGGCCCGTACCCGTTGGTCTAGAGCGGCCGGCCGATTCGCAACTCGCCGGTGGCCACGGCCTTGGCCCACTTGTAGTCGGGCTTGCCGCTCGGCTGGCGGCTGATCCGCTCGACCAGGTGGAGCTGGCGGGGCACCTTGTAGCCGGCAATGTGCCGGCGGCAGTGCGCTTCGATGTCTTCCTTGCTCGGGACCAGCCCGCCGCGGGGCTGGATCACTGCAGCCACCCGCTCTCCCCAGCGCTCGTCCGGAACTCCGACGACGATCGCGTCTTCGACGTTCGGGTGCGCTTTCAGAACCTCCTCGACTTCTTCCGGGTAAATCTTTTCGCCTCCACTGTTGATGCAAACTGCCCCGCGCCCGAAGACCGTGATCGTTCCATCGGCTTCGATCGTCGCCATGTCGCCGGGAATGACCCAGCGTTCGCCGTCGATTTCGATAAACGTCTTCGCGGTCTTTTCTGGATCCTTGTAATAGCCGAGCGGCAGGTGCCCCTTGCGTGCGAGGTAACCGACTTTGCCTGAGCCCGGTTCGATCGGACGATGGTTCTCGTCGAGCACCGTCACGGTGTCGCTCATCATGAAGCGCGGGTGGCCCGAGTCGCTTGCGCTGCGCGTTGCAGTCATCGAGCCGGTGTGGCCTGATTCGCTCGAGCCGAAGCTATCCACGAACAGCGTCGTCGGCAGTTTGCTGCGAAGCTGCTCTTTGACGGTCTCGGAAAAAATCGCGCCCGCCGAACCAATCACGACCAGGGACGACGTATCGTAGTTGGCGCCCGGCGCGCACAGGGCATCGGCCAGCGGCCGCGCCATGGCATCGCCGACGATCGTCATGATATTGACCTTCTCGCGTTCGACCAGCTCCCAGATGCGCGTGGGGTTCAAGCTGCGGCCCGGGCACACCACCACCTTGCCGCCACCGAACCAACCGATGAGAGCGCCCCACTGCGCAGCCCCGTGGATAAACGGCGCCACCGGGAGCGTGGTCATTGGCATGGGGTTGGCCGCCACCAACTCGGCGAGCTGCTCCGGGCGTGAAATCGGCTCGCCGCCGGGATTGCCGCCCTGGAGGCCAGCGAAGAAGACGTCCTCATGGCGCCACATGACGCCTTTGGGCATCCCGGTAGTGCCGCCGGTGTAGATGATATAGAGGTCGTCGCCCGAGCGCGGGCCGAAGTCGCGTTCGGGACTGCCAGAGGCCAGAGCTTTCTCGTACTCGACCGAATCGAGGCCCCCTAAGTCGGCACCGCTGCCGTCCTCGACGTGCACGAGCAAGCGCAAGGCCGGGAACTCACCGATCAAGTCGGCGAAACGGCCGGCAAGCTCCCGCTGGAAGAAAAGCCCCACAAGGTCCGCGTTGTCAATGACGTAGCGCAGCTCGTCCTCGACGTAACGGTAGTTCACATTGATCGGGACCGCTCGGATCTTGAATAGCGCCAGCATCGCCTCGAGGAACTCGTTGCCGTTGTATAGGCACAGGCCGACGTGGTCGCCCTTTCCGATGCCGCGCGCTGACAGAAAGTGGGCCAGACGATTCGCCCGTTCGTCGAGCTGGCGAAACGTCAGCCGCACGTCGCCGGAAACGAGGGCCTCTCGATCTGGAACCGTATCGACTACGCTTTCGAACAGGTCGGCGATGTTGAACTCCATGACGCCTCATAAGCGGGGACGCGCCGCCGCGCGGCCGCCCGTCTGTTCCGAAATAACCGTCTTCCACCCGAATCCACTCGCGCCCCGGGCAGGCTCGCGGAGGGGCAGAGAAGCCGGCCGGAGCATTAGAACACGTTCTACAACACGAAGGAACAGGGATAAGTACAATTTCCAAGTGTGCGAAATCATTGGGAAAAGCGCTTTTCCCAATGATTTCGCACACTTGGAAATTGTACTTATCCCTGTATGAACCGGCGGTAGTTCTCGACGGTGGCTAGCTGGCGGGTGTCTCGCAGGCGATCAACGAACAGAATCCCGTCGAGGTGGTCGAACTCGTGCTGCACAACGGTAGCGAGAAAGTCCTCGGCAACCAGCTCGGCAGCGCTGCCATCAGCCGTCCGGTACTCGACCCGCACGGCGCGCGGGCGCCAGACGAGCCCGCGCAAATCCGGCACCGACAGGCACCCTTCCCAGTAGCCCTGTTCCGTGCGGTCGAGCACCGTCACGACCGGGTTGACGAAGACCATCAACGGCTGGGCCGGGGCTCCCGGGTAGCGCGGGGAATCCTCTGGAATCTCGATGACCGCAACCCGCACCGACTCGGCGACTTGCGGCGCTGCGATGCCAATGCCGTCGTTGGCGCGCATCGTGTCGACCATGTCGGCAAGCAGCTCTTCCAGCCATGCAGACCCGAACTCATGGTCTTGCACCGCCCGGGCACGCTCGCGCAGCACGGGATGCCCAATGGTCGCTAGAGGTCGAACGGCCATACCAGTGGCCCATACCACGAAGCCGGCGCGCCGCCCAGCGCTCGCGCTTGCCTAGTTGCCTGAACCTCGGTGGTGCGGGATACTCGCTTTGTGGCGAGCCCGGACTCAGCGCCGGCGCCCTTGCCCTGGCCGAGCTCGGCGCCGCCGCTTCGCGGCGAGCCACGC
>CAYZHO010000109.1:3102-3833 GCA_964478045.1 uncultured Myxococcales bacterium
CCTGCTCCGGCGCCGCTGGTCACGGCGCCGCCTAGTCCCGGGTTTGGCGAGGCGAGGCAAGGCCGCAACATGAGCGAGCCAGCCGCAACGAGCACAGCACCGGTACCCCCCATCAAACGACCCGGGGAACTCTCGCCGCGGATTCGCTTCCTGCGCGACTATTACTTTCGCGGCACTCAGCGGCCGTGGAACAACGAGTTTACCTGCTGGACCACCGGTACCGACTGGGACGTGCTGTTCGACGAAACCACCTATTACATCGTCCCCGAGATGTACCCGTTCTTTCAAACCTTCCGCAGTTCGGCCCTGCAAGCTGCGCGGCCGGTACGACTCCACGAGGACTTCTGGAAGTGGAGTCTGCCGGAGCGCCGCGCCTGGTTCGTGCGGGAAGTGATGGTGCATTATGTGCCCCAGGAAATCCTTCCCGGGGACCTAATCGCCGGAGCGCGGTTCAACGTTCTGACGTCTAAGTGCTGGAACAAACGGGAGGCGCAGCGCTACGAGCGCGCAGTCGGCGGCCGCTGGGGCCTTCGAGCGGCCACGTTCGACTTTCACCTGCGGGGCTACGGAAACGCCGGCGCCACAAGCGGCCACATTATCCCCGACCACCCTCGCCTACTGCAGCGCGGTTGGAAAGGGGTGCTGGCGGACTTGCGCGAGCGATACCGGCGGCTGTCGGCAGCGGAGCGGACCGGCGAGGAAGGAGCTCAGCTACGCGCGATGATGACAGC
>CAYZHO010000109.1:3843-8821 GCA_964478045.1 uncultured Myxococcales bacterium
ACGCCGCGCGCTGCCGTGAGCTAGCGACTCGCGAGTCCAATTCCCAAAGGCGCGGCGAACTCGAGCAAATGGCCCGCAACCTCGACCGCGTCCCATGGGAGCCGGCTCGCACGTTTTGGGAGGCCGTGCAGGCACTGTGGCTCAACCACATGCTCGTGATGAGCGACGAGAACTACCCGGGTCCGGGCCTAAGCTTCGGGCGGGTGGACCAGTACCTTTACCCCTACTGGCGGCGCTCAATCCAAGCGGGGATGGATCCAGCCTTCGGCAAAGAAATCCTCGAGTGTTTCTGGATCCACGCGAATACGGCCTACGATGCGATGATCCAGATGGGCCACCAGGGAATCACCTCGGGCTACGGCCAGCTGCTCACCCTCTCGGGAATGGGGCCCGGCGGGCGCGACCTGACCAACGACCTTACGTACGCGTTCCTCGATGTGATCGACGCCATGAACCCGATCCTCGAGCCCAAGCCGAACGTGCGCCTGCACCGCGGATCGCCCGACGCCCTGCTCGACCGGCTAGTCGAAATGATCGCTGCCTGCCAGGGTGCACCTTTCCTCCTCAACTTCGACGAGCGCTCGATGGCCGGTCTCATGCGCGAAGCGCGACTCGGCGGCTACGAGCACTTGATCCGCGAGGACAACGTCCACGACTACGCGCCCGTGGGTTGCCTCGAGAACACGATGCCCGGCAATGACCGTTCCGGCACGGTCGACTGCAACCTCAACCTGCTCAAGGCCGTCGAGCTTGCCTTGACGGGCGGCCGCGACCTTTCGCCGGTGACCGATCCGATTAGCGGCAAGCGCTTGGCCGCCCGCCGCGACGGGCCGGCCACTGGCGATGCGCGCAAGTTCCGCGACTGGGAACAGTTCTGGCGAGCCTACCAGGAGCAGACCCGTTACATCGTCCGCCGCTGCGTCGATCTCTACGAGCAAAGCGAAGCGCTACGGGCCGAGCTGTCCCCCACCCCGTACCTCTCGTGCATGGTGCGCGGCTGCATCGAACGCGCCCGCGACATCACCCGCGGCGGCGCCGAGATCGGTTTCGTCACACTACAGGGCGTAACCTTCGCAACGACCGTGGATTCGTTACTGGCCATCAAACATCTCGTCTTCGACACGCGCCGCGCGACCATGGCCGAGCTGATCGAGGCGCTGGCCGACAACTGGGCGGGTCACGAGCGGCTGCAAGCCTGGGCTCGCTTTCGGGCTCCCAAGTACGGCCGCGACGACGAAGAAGCCGATGAGATGGCGCGCCGTGTGATGGAAACCTGGACGCAGGAAGTCTGGAAGTATCGCACGCGCTCGACCGGAAGGCAGTTCCGGCCAGGCATGCTCAGCTGGAACTACTGGGTCGGCGACGGCTACATCCTGGCCGCCAGTGCCGACGGGCGGCCGCGCGGGCGCTTCCTTTCGAATGCGATTTGCCCGAGCAACGGCGCCGACACGCGGGGGCCGACCGCAAACGCCAACTCGGTGGGTAAGGCCATCGGCGGCCGCACAACAGGCGGGCGGCCTGGCGACTGGCAGGACTACGTAAACCTGCTGCCGAACGGGGCAAGTCACACCATGACTTTCAGCCCTGCCTTCCTGCGTGACGGCGAGCACCGGCAGAAGTTCAAAGCGTTCTTGCGCGGATATTGCGAAAACGGCGGAACGGCATTGCAGATCAACGTGGTCGACGCCGACTTGCTGCGCGCGGCCCAGCGCGACCCGGACAGTTATCGCCATCTCTTGGTTCGGGTCACCGGCTACAACGCTTACTTCACCGCCATCGGCCGCGAGCTCCAAGACGAAATCATCGCGCGAGAGAGCCGCTATGGTCGATGAGAACGGCGAGCGGGCGGTCGCGCCAATCGTAAGCGTGCAGCGAGCCTCGACCGAGGACGGGCCCGGACTGCGCACCACCGTGTTCGTCAAGGGATGCAGCCTCGAGTGCCTGTGGTGCCATAACCCCGAAGCGGTCTCGCCGAAGCCCGAAGTACTCTGGAACGACTGGCGCTGCATGGGTTCGCGGGCCTGCGACGCCGTGTGCCCGCGCGAGGCGATCAGCCGGGTCGACGGCACCGTGCGCGTCGACCGGAAGCTCTGCGACGCGTGCGGCCGGTGTGTGGAAGCTTGCCCATCGACCGCGCTCGAGCTGGTCGGCGCTCCGCGCACGGCCGAAGACGTCGCAGCCGAGGTCCTTCGCGACCGCAGTTACTATTCCGGAGGTGGTGGGCTGACCGTTTCGGGCGGCGAGCCCGGCCTGCGGCCTGCTTTCGTCGTTCGCCTCGTGCAACTCTGCCGCCAGGCAGGAGTTCACACAGCCGTGGACACCTGCGGCATGTGTTCGCCGCGGGCGATCGAGCGAATCGCGGAGGCGGCCGACTTGATTCTCTACGACCTTAAAGAAATGGACGACCGCCGCCACCGGCGGTTCACCGGGCAGTCCAACGAACGAATCCTCGGCAACTTCCTGCGCTTGGCTGCCCAAAGAGCCGCCGGCCGCAGTCGGGCGGCAATCTGGATCCGCACGCCGCTGGTGCCCGGCGCGACGGCCACCGAGGAAAACGTCACCGCCATCGGCCGGTTCCTCTCGACGATCGAGGCTCCAATCGAGCGCTGGGAACTGTGCGCCTTTAATAACCTCGCACGCGACAAGTACCGCAGGCTCGGCCGCACCTGGAAGTTCGCCGACACGCCTCTGCTTTCCCGCGAGGAGCTCGAGCGCCTGACCGCCGCCGCGCGCCGAAGCGGCGTGGACCCGGATATCGTCGTGGCAACGGGCGCCACCAGAGCCCCGCAGCAGGAGCAACGGGCGTGACCGGGACGGCCGGCAGCCCGAGCGCCGGCGAAGGAAGCCCGGCGAGCCGGCCAAAAGAGCCGCCCGCCAATGAAGCCGGGATTTTCACCAACCGTTCAGATCCGGGCAGCGGTTGCTTGGATGCGCGGGCGATCCGAGCGTTCGAACCCGATGCGAAAATCGCGCTCCTTGCGACCGTCGACGACGGCGGCCTCCCGCGCGTGACGCTCATCACGTCGCTGGCCGCCAAGGACGCCACGACGCTCACGTTCGGCCAGTTCTGCGAAGGGCAAAGCAAGCGCAACCTTCCGCTGCGCCCGCAGGCCGCCTTCCTGGTCATGACACCCGATCGCCGGCTCTGGTCGGGGCGAGCACGCTGGCGGGGCCGGGCCCGCTCGGGAGAAGACTACGAAGCCTACAACCGGCGGCCGATGTTTCGCTACAACGCCTACTTCGGCATCCACACCGTTCATTACCTCGATGTGGTCAGCGTCTCTCCCTCCGAGCGGGTCCTCGTGGTACCGCTCGTCCTTGGGGCCGCGCGCCGAGCGATGGCTGCCCGCCTGCCACGGCGCCGACGGCGGCAAGGCCATGCTCTCAGTCGTTGGGCAATGCGGTTTCTAGCCGCTCCGAGCACCCTAGCGTTCGCGGCGTTCGTCGGCGAGGACGGCTGGCCGAGCATCGTACCGCTCGTCCACGCAGTTGCTACCGGCCCTGACCGCCTTGCCGTCGGCATTACTGGCCGCGGCCGTCCCCTTAAAGCGTTGCGTGCCGGTCATCCGTTAGCGGTGTTCGCGCTCAACCTGCGAATGGAGAGCATCCTCGTGCGCGGGCGACTCGAAACGGCGCGCGGACTGCCGGGGCTGCGGTACCGGCCGCTCCCTGTCGATTGGGTGTACAACTCCATGCCGCCCAAGCAGGGCGTCGTCTATCCGCGCGCGCGGCTGCGGCCGGTCGAGCAGTTCTGAGCGCCGATCGGCCGAGCGGCAACCCTCCTAGGAACAATCCGCCTCGGACTCGACGTGGACATTCACGCCGAGGAACGCAACAGCGTCCAATACTCCATCGGCATCCTCGTCCACGCGTACCAGGGCCTTAAGGTGCGCCGTGCCAATATAGACGCTGCAGGTTTCGTCGTAGTGGAGCCCGGTAAACGTGACCGTGGCCTCCGTACCCGCGTCGATCTGCCCGGTCGCCGGATCGCGCCACGTAGTCGGCGTAAAAGGGTGGCGCACGACGTGAACTCCGCCCGACACTCGGCCTTACCTGAACGGTATGCGTCCCGATGCGCCTTGATACAGTCTCGCTTGTCCAAGGCACAAAGCGAGCAGTCTCCCGCAATGGCAAAGGAACCCGAGCTCGCCAGGCAGACAACCGATGCGATCACGACCGCAAGTGCTCGAAGTCTCATGGCTGAACCCTCCCAAGCCGGAGACTTCAGGTACCACAATCGTACCCCCCTAAATGGGGGTGTCAACGGCAAACACAGGGGCCCGAAATCCTGCAGCACCGGTCGGATGGAACTGAAAACCTAGCGGTTTTTTGTCTCCGGGCGGCGGCCTGGCCAACGGCGGGCGGTGGCCGCGGCGCCCCTGCCAAGCCCCACCAAACCGACCACTGCAGGGAGCAGGACGAGGTCACAGGCCAGCGCGACCATGACCACCACGGCCGCAAGGACCCCGAAGTGCGTCACCGGGGCGAAACTGGCGGCAACAAGCACCGAAAACCCCAAGGCCAGCACAACGCTCGTGTAGACCACCGGCCGGCCGGCGTCGAGAACCGCCCTGCCCATTGCCTCGGCGGCGCTGCCGCCGGCGCGCGCCTCGCGCTTCAGGCAATAGAGCAGATGGATCGTGTCGTCGACGATCAGGCCCAGGGCGACGCTGGCGATCATCACCGTGCCGACGTCGAGAGCGATGCCGAGCGGACGCATGAGGCCGAGCACGATTGCGATGGGTACTAGGTTGGGTACCAGGGCGATCAGGCCCAGCCGCACCGAGGCCAGCGCTGCAAACATCGCCAGCCCCACGACCAGGAAGGCGAGCAGAAAGCTCTTGATTTGGCTCGACAGCAGGTAGCCCTCCATCCGGTGCATCAGGTAGACGATTCCCGTGGGCGTTATGCGCGCGCCCGATCCGGCGAACACCTCGCGCATGTGTGCCTCGATCTCGGGCATCCGGTGCGCAAGAGC
>CAYZHO010000110.1:0-8699 GCA_964478045.1 uncultured Myxococcales bacterium
TCGGGCGCTACATCGAGGAACTGCGCGCCGGCGGAGTAGAGCCGGTGGAAACCGACGTGGCGGCGGTCGAGCGCGACGACGGGCAAGTGGCGGTCTATTGCATTCAGCCGGCTCTACCGGCCGAAGCGCTTGGGCCCGAGCGCATGCGGCGGGCCGGGCTCGAGCAGGCCCGGGCAGACTTCGGGCGGATCCTCGATGCCATTGGTTCGGTGGTGAGCCCGCGGCTGGCGCCCGATGGCCAGCTTTCCAACTGGGCGTTTCTAGGCGAGCGGCTAGTCTACCTCGACGTGACTACTCCCTTCATGCGGGACGAGAGCGGCCGCGAGCTGCTCGACTGGGAACATCAGTTGCGCGCGCTGCCAGCCCCGATTCGCCCGGTCATTCGGCGGTGGGTCGCGCCGCACTTGCTCGACAAGTATTACACGCTGCGCGGGCAAGTCGTCGATCTGCTCGGAAACTTGATCAAGGAGCGGCTTGCCCACTTGCTGCCCGCTTTCATTCCCCAGGCCAACGAGCGGTTTTCGTTCGAGCCGCCGATCAGCGAGCGTGAGGTACGCCGTTACTACGCCGGCGACGCCCGCGCCTACGCCTTCATCCAGGCCGTGCGCCGCGCCGACCGCTGGTGGCACCGCCACGTTTTGCACCGCACCTACCCGTACTTCCTCCCACCCCCCATCCCCCGCTATTGACAGGGATAAGTACAATTTCTAACCACCTGATTTTTCAGGGGATTGCCTGCTCCGGAACAGATGGTCCCCCGAAAAGTCGCGCACTTCAAATGTACTTATCCCTGTCCATTTCTTGAAAAATCGCGGGGTTAGAAATTGTACTTATCCCTGTGTTCAGGGAGGATACGTTCCGGTTCTTCGAGGAGCTGCGCCGCAACAACAACCGCGAGTGGTTTGCCGCCAACAAGGAGCGCTACAAGCGCAGCGTGGTGGCACCAATGGTCGCCTTCATCGAAGCGATGGACGTGCGGCTCGCGCGGGTCTCGGACTGCTTCGTTGCTGATCCGCGGCCCAACGGCGGCTCGATGTTCCGCATCTACCGCGACCTGCGGTTCACGCCGGATCGGCGTCCATACAAGGAGCACGCGGCCTGCCAGTTCCGCCACATTGCAGGCAAGGACGCGCACGCTCCCGGCTTCTACGTTCACATTGAGCCGGGCAACGTGTTTTTCGGCGGCGGAATCTGGCACCCGCCTGCGCCCGCGCTGGCCTGCATCCGCCGCGCGATCATCGAACAGCCCGAGCGCTGGCGGCGCATCACACGCAGTCGCGCGTTTCGACGCCGCTTTGGAGGCTTAGCGGGGGACTCGCTGAAACGTCCGCCCCGGGGCGTGCCGCCGGACCATCCCCTTATCGACGATCTCAAGCGCAAAGACTTCTTCGCCCTGCAGCGCGTCGAGCCAGGCCTTGCCCTGCGGCCCGAGTTCGTCGACGAGGTAACGCGCGCGTTCGTCGCCCTCAAACCTCTGATGAAATTCCTCACCGACGCGCTCGGACTTGCGTTCTCGCTGGCCGACTAGCCGGCTAAGCGCTGAGGATCCGATCCACCCGCCCGGCGAACTCGGCGTCCTCCTCGGGGCGGTACCCCGGCGTGAGGTGGCGCCGAATGAAAAACTCCGCCACTTCGGCCTTGCGGGTTTTCCACTGGCGCCGTTGTTCTTCGTCCGCTTCGGCTAGGAGGCGGGCGGCCTGGAAGATCCGCGCGAGCTCCGTCAGCTGGCGGCGAAAGTGCGCCGCTCCGTAGGCTGGCTCGGCCAGGGAACGCGCCATGCGGGCACTGAGCTCGCTGAGCGCTTCAACTAAGCGGCGCGCCTCGCCGAGCAAGCGCGGATCCTCGAGGTGGTCGGTCCAGGTGCGAATCGCGTCGTGCACGTTCGACAGCAAGCCGAGCTTTGCGCTGTCGCGCAGGACCTGTGCGACCAGCACGTTGTGCGTTCCTTCCCAACTTTCGAACACTACGTTGTCGCGCAGTAGTCTAGGGACGGGCGAGAAATCCTCGATTGTGCCGTTGCCACCGAGCACTTCGACCGCCATCCGCGTGACGTCGGAAGCGGCGATGGACGTGATGTACTTGTTCGTGTTTACGAGCCAGCGAAATAGCTTGCGCTCGTGTTCATCGGCCTGTTCGAGGTCGATGCGGTCGATCAAATGGGTCAGATAGAACGTCGATGCCATGGCCGCCATCTGCTCGCACTTCATCGTGGCGAGCGTCTCGCGGACGGCGGGAAACTCGACGATCCGCCGGCCAAACGCCTCGCGCACTTCTGCAAAGCTCCGCGCTTCGAGGTAGCACCGCTGCATGATCCCCGCCGAGCCGACCGCGTTGAGCCAGCGCGAGGTATTGAGCACCACACCCACGGCGATCTTGAATCCGTCGCTTACCGGACCGATCGGATACGCTTCGGCCCCGTCGAAGTCGATTTCGCCGCTAGCCATCGCTCGGGTGCCGAGTTTGATCTTGAGGCGGCGGATGGAAAACCGGTTGAGGGAGCCGTCGTCGAGACGGCGCGGTACCAAGAACGTTCCGAGCCCGGCCGTACCGCGCGGGCCTCCGGCCACGCGCGCCGTGACAAGGAACTGATCGGCGTCAGCGACCGAGCAGAACCATTTTTCTCCGCTGATGCGCCACACGTCTCCGTCGCGCACCGCCTCTACGAGATTGGCGCCGACGTCCGAGCCTCCTTGCACTTCGGTCAGGAACTGCGACGCCCGGTCGGCTTCGTCGTAGTCCGGATTAATGAGGGGTGGAAGATAGCGCTTGCGCAAAGCCTCGGTCGCATGGGTTTGCAGGGCGCGGATCAGACCGGTCGTGCACGCGATCGGGCAAGCGTGTCCGCCTTCGCCGAGATGGGTGAGCAGATAGAACAGCGCCGCCTGTTCGATAGCCGTTCCCGGTTCGGCCCGGCAGGCGAGGATGCCCGAGGCCCAAATCCGGCGGCCGGCTTCGTGATAGCTCGGATGGAAGACGATCTCCTCGGTGCGCTCGCCGATCGGGCTATAGCGGCGCAGGGCTGGCAGATTCTCGATACGCTCGTACTCATCGGCTAGCCGGTCCACTACGGTAGCCACCTCCGCCCCGAACGCTGCCAGTCGTTCTTCGATGCGCGCGAGCGCGGAGTCGCCGGCCAAAAGCCGAATGGTTGCCGCTAGGTTCGGGTCGGCGTGATAGAAGTTGTCGGGCTTTTCCCGCTTCCAGCGTTGCAGGGCTAGCCGTCCCGGATTCTCGTTCATTTGATTCCTCCCTCGGAGCCACAGTGGTGGCCGAACGCCCGTGCTTTTGGGCGCCGGCCCGAAAGACCGCGCTCGCCGTGAGGATGCCTAAAACCCGATCCGGTACCAACTCGGCCGAGTCCGGGTGCGGTGGGAGGAATGGGCGGGGTAGGCGCGCGCTGGAAAAGCGCTCCGGGAGTGCGCTCCGAGCGGTTGCCGGAGGCTGGCGCTGAGACGCAGCTCACCGCGACGCAAGCGGCGGCTGCCACGGCAGCGGCGCAAGCGGCGGCTGCCACGGTAGCGGCGCAAGAGGCGGCTTGCGAGCCCGCAGGCGCACCATTATCGTACGGCCGATAGACTCGTGCCGCCGGGCAAGCCGCCCGGCGCGATCAGGAAGGTACGTCGATGGAAAAGATTCAAGCGACCGCGGTGCGGCCGGGAATGGTCGTGATGTTCAACGACCAACCGCATCGCGTTCTTTCGTTTCAGCACCGCACGCCGGGCAAAGGCAACGCCGTGGTCCAAATCAAACTGCGGGGTATGCGCACGGGCCTTCAGACCGAGACGCGCCTGATGTCCACCGACCATATCGAGCGCGTTGCGGTCACCGGGCGGGAGATGGAGTACCTGTACAAGGACGCCGACGGCTACGTGTTCATGGACACCGAGACCTACGAGCAGATCACGCTTCCCCAGGAAATGCTGGAAGAGGAAGCCCCCTGGCTCGAGGAGAACATGCGGGTGACGGTTCAGTACGTCGGGGACGAACCGCTCGGGATCGAGCTCCCCAAGGTCGTCGAAGTGCGGGTCGAAGAAACCGAGCCGCCGCTTAAAGGAGCCACTGCTTCGGCTTCGCCCAAGCCGGCGCGGCTGGCCAACGGGGTCACCATCAAAGTACCGCAGTTCATCGAAGCGGGGGAGGTCGTGCGCGTGGATCCGACGGAAGGCCGGTACATCGAGCGCGCCAAGTAGCCACAGGAGGAAGGATATGAAGCTTAGCGAGGTCAAAGCAGTGGTTACCGGCGGCGCCTCTGGCCTCGGGCTGGCCACCGTCCGGCGGATCATAGCGGCCGGCGGCCGCGCCGCAATCCTCGATCGCCCGCAGTCGGAAGGCGAGCGCATCGCTGGCGAGCTCGGGGAATCGGCCATCTTCACGCCGGCCGACGTCACTAGCGAAGAGGCCGTCACGGCAGCCCTCGACCGCTGCGTCGAAGCGTTCGGGGGCATCAACGTGTGCGTGAACTGCGCCGGGGTAGGCTCGGCGATGAAGATCACCGGCAAAGCCGGGCCGATGCCGCTCGACGTCTTTCGCATGACCATCGAGGTGAATCTCATCGGCACGTTCAACGTGAGCCGGCTGGCGGCAACGCGGATGCTCGGCAACGAGCCGAACGAGGAAGGCGAGCGCGGCGTCATCGTGAACACGGCTTCCATCGCGGCCTTCGATGGTCAGATCGGGCAAGTCGCTTATTCGGCCTCGAAGGCCGGAGTCGTGGGAATGACGCTCGTGATCGCCCGCGATTTGGCGCGGGAGGGAATCCGCTGCTGCACGATTGCGCCGGGGACGTTCGATACTCCGATGCTGGCGTTGCTTGGAGCCGAGCAACGCCAGGCTCTGGCGGCCAACATTCCGTTTCCCAATCGGCTCGGGCGGCCCGACGAGTTCGCTGCGCTGGCATGCCACGTCGTCGAAAATCCCTACCTCAACGGCGAGACCATCCGCCTCGACGGCGCGCTGCGCATGCCGCCGCGGTGACAGCCGATGGGATTTCTCTACTTCTTGTTCGCTCTAGCGTCCGCCCTGCTGACGTGGAACGTCTACCGGCCGCGCAAGGCCGGCCCGCGCCTTGCCTTCGCGAGTTTCTTCGCCGGCTGGCTTTGGGGCGAGCTGGTGCCGCACGCGCTGGCGGTGGAGCTGCTTGGCACTGCGGCGCTTGCGGCGGGCGGGGCGCTCGAGACCGGGTTGGGGCGACTCGGCCTGTTGATCGTGGCGGTCGCCAGCGGCTTTCTGGTGCGCCACTATCTCGGCGCACTCGAAATGCCGCAACGAGTCGAGCAGGCTCTGCGCCGTGGACTCGGGGAAGGCTATCGCCAGCAAATCCCGGCGCCGCTGGCGGCCCGGTTCGAGCAGGGCGTGCGGTGGGGGCCGATCCTACGGATCGTTCCCCTGGCTCGTCCAGAAGTCGAGCGCCTGCGTGATATTCAGTTCGACCGCGTTCGCGGCATCAATCTCAAACTAGACGTCTACCGGCACAAATCGCGCCCGAGCGGTTGTCCCACGCTGCTGCAGATCCACGGTGGCGGCTGGACGATCGGCGACAAGCGCGAGCAAGCGCTGCCACTCATGTACCAACTGGCTGCCCACGGCTGGGTGTGCGTGAGCACCAACTACCGCCTCAGTCCGCACGCGACCTTTCCCGAGCACTTGGTCGACGTAAAGAAGGCGCTGGCTTGGATCCGCAAGCACGGGGCCGACTACGGCGCGGACCCGGGATTCGTCGTCGTCACCGGGGGGTCGGCCGGCGGCCATCTGGCCGCGCTGGTCGCACTGACGGCGAACGATCCCGAGTACCAGCCCGGCTTCGAAGAGGTGGACACCACCGTGCAGGCGGCCGTTCCGCTGTACGGCGTGTACGACTTCACGGACCGCTGGGGATTGTGGCCCAACCGGGGCCTGGCCAGGATCCTGGAGACTTCGGTCATGAAAGGATCGCTCGCCGAGATTCCCGAGCAATACGCGAAGGCCTCACCCCTTGACCGGATCCACCCCGACGCGCCTCCGTTTCTAATCGTCCACGGCAGCCGCGACACCCTCGTGCCGGTCGAGGAGGCCCGCCGGTTTGCGCGCGAGCTGCGCAAAGTCTCCCGCGCGCCAGTCGTCTATCTCGAGGTGCCCGGCGCCCAGCACGCCTTTGAGCTGCTCCCGTCGCTCAACACACAAGCCGTAGTCGACGGGATCGAGCGCTTTGCGGCAGCGATCTACGGCCGCTACTTGGAAGGCAAGGAAAAGGTTTCGCAGTCGCGCCAAACCGGCGACTAGAACACCGCGTACCCGCCGTCGATCCTGAGTACGTCGCCGGTGTGGAAGCGCGAGGCGGGCGAAGCCAGATATACTGCCACTGCTTCGAAGTCCTCCGGTGTGCCCCAGCGGCGGGCCGGGGTGCGGGCGCGGACCGTTTCGTCGAGCTTGCGCCACTTGCGCAGTTCGGCCGTCATGTCGGTTGCCACCCAGCCCGGCAGGATCGCGTTGGCTTGAATGTCGTGGCGTGCCAGCTCGACGGCGAGCGAGCGGATCAACGCGCACAGTCCCGCCTTGGACGCCGAGTAGTTCTCGTGCCGGGGCATGCCGTGGATGGCGCCGATCGATCCCACCGCCACGAGCTTGCCGCCGCCTCCGCGGTCGATCATGTGCTTTACGACCTCGCGGAACACTAGAAACGCTCCTCCCAAGTTCACTCGAAGGACTGCTTCCCAGTCCTCGAGCGTCATCGAGGTGAAGGGGCTGGCTTTCCACGTGCCGGCGTTGGCGAAGCAGGAGTCGATGCGGCCAAAGCGCTCGAGCGTTCGAGCAACCTGAGTGCAGACGCTTTCCTCGCTCGCCACGTCGCATTGGAAGGCCTCGGCATCGGCGCCCAACTCGCGCAGCTCGGCCACTGCTCGTCGATTCTTCTCCTGATCGCGACCCCATATCGCTAGGGCTGCCCCGGCGCGGGCCAGGCCGCGCGCCATGCCCAAGCCGATGCCCCCGTTTCCGCCGGTGACGAGCGCTACGTGTCCGTGCAAGTCGAAAAGAGCGTGCCGACTCATGGGCGCCCATTAACCCTCGGCGGCCGGCCGGCGCAAGAGGCGGTTGCCTTTTCCGCAAGCGCCGCCATCGTGAGCGGCCCCCCGGGAGCAAGACGCAATGCCTACCGGGGGCGGTGCGCTCGCTGGCGGGCGCGGTTGTGTAACCGGATGCCGGGGGCGGCGTATTAGCCGGGCGATGGGGAGGGAAGCCGCGGCGGCGAAAGAGGTCTCGACGCGGCGCGGTCGAACGAACATCCCAAAAAGTTTTGTAAATATTCCAAGCAAATAAAGGGACGAATATGAACAACTACCGGAAGATTGCAGGCGCGCTGTTGACTATCGTGCTGGCCGTGCCGGCGGCTGCTTCGGCCAAGACGTACAAGGTGGATCCCGACCACACGACCGTGGCCTTTCGGATTCGCCACTTGTTCAGCTACGTCGAGGGGCGCTTCAAACAGTTCGAGGGTCGCATTGAGTTTGACCCGAAAACACCTGAAAAGACGCGTGTTCAGGGATCGATTCTGGTAGCCAGCATCGACACGGGCGTGCCCGAGCGCGACAAGCACTTGCGCAGCAAGGACTTTTTCGACGTCGAAAAGTACCCCCGCATTACGTTCGAAAGCACCCGCGTCAGCGACATCGACCCGAAGGCCATGAAGGCCAAGCTGCACGGGAAACTGACGATCCACGGCGTCACTAGGGACGTAGTCCTCGACGTGGCCTTCCTTGGCGAGGGAAAGGACCCGTGGGGCAACACCAAGGCTGGATTTACGGCGCGGGGAAAGATCAATCGCAAGGATTTCGGCCTCGGCTGGAACGAAGTGCTCGAGACCGGCGGATTGCTGGTCGGCGAGGAAGTGGAACTGAGAGTGGACGCCGAAGGAGCGGCCGAGTGACGAAAAAGTCTTGGGTCCGGGGAGGCGAGCGGCCGATCGGCGGCCGAGCCAGGCTGGGACCCAAACGGGAAGCAAAGAAGCTTCCAATCAAAAAAGGGCCGGCGCGGCCGGCCCGCTCAAGGAGTGAGACGATGGCAAGTAAGAAGAAAGTCGCAAAGACGGGCCTGCTTTTGGCTTCGGCCGCCGCCGGCCTAATGACGATGGCGGCGATGACCGCTCCCGGCAAGGCGCTGGCCAACGGGTCGGACCAGGTCCGGTGCTACGGCATCAACAAGTGCAAGGGAACCGGCGACTGCGGCGGCAAGGGCCACTCGTGTGCCGGCAAGAACGAGTGTGCAGGCAAGGGGTTCATCAAGCTCGACAAAGAAACCTGCCTGCGCATCAAAGGCGGGCGGCTGACGCCGGAACCGAACTGAGCGGACCGCGATGAAGCATGCCACGCGCCAGCCCGGCACCGATTGGCCGCAACTCGGCTTCGGTGTCGGGCTGCGCTCGGAGCACTACAACGAAGTGCTGCACGAGCGCCCAGGAGTCGACTGGTTCGAGGCCATCTCGGAGAACTACATGGACAGTCAGGGCCGTCCCCTGGCCGTCCTCGAGGCCGTGCGCCGCGACTACCCGGTGGCACTGCACGGCGTGGGCCTTTCGATCGGATCGAGCGATCCGCTCGACGAGCGTTACCTCGCCCGGCTCGCCGGCCTGATCGAGCGGATCGATCCGTTGCTCGTAACGGACCATCTGTGCTGGACCGGCGTCGGCGGTCGCTCGCTGTTCGACCTGCTGCCGCTGCCGTATACGC
>CAYZHO010000111.1:0-8658 GCA_964478045.1 uncultured Myxococcales bacterium
GTCCCCCCACCGGCGACGGGCAGATCTGCAACGGCCGCCCCTTCGCCTTCGGCCGGCCCGCGGTCGAGCAGAGCAACCCCAATGCGTTCGAGCAGCGTGCCAAACTCCTTCGTCTTGGCGACGAAGTCGGTCTCGCAATTCAGTTCGAGGATCACGCCGCGCTGGTGATCGCCGTCCACAAACACCCCGACCAGGCCATCGGCGGCCACCCGGCCAGCTTTCTTCGCGGCTCCGGCGAGTCCTTTCTCCCTCAGGTAGGCGATGGCCGCCTCGATGTCCCCGCCGCACTCGACGAGCGCCCGCTTGCAATCCATCATGCCAGCGCCCGTGCGCTCGCGAAGTTCCTTGACCGTTTGCGCGCTGACCGTCATTCGCTAGTCCCCGAAAGCGAGCGAGCTTCCTCAGTTACTGGCCCTTGGAGGCCGGAAGATTCGCTCGACTCGCCAGCCGTGCTCGCAACGCTAGCCCTCTCGACATCAGCCTCGTCGGCGGCCAGACCCGCCTCGGCCGCCGACTCGGAGCCCGAATCTCCCTCCGCTTCGGCCGCCAGCCGTTCCTCGTACTCCTGGCGTCCTTCAAGAAAAGCGTCGGCAATGGCGGTGCAGAAAAGCCGAATAGCGCGGATCGCGTCGTCGTTGCCCGGAATGCAATAGGCGATGTTGTCCGGATCGCAGTTCGTGTCGACCACCGCTACGACCGGAATTCGCAAGCGGTTCGCTTCGGCAACGGCGATCGCCTCGCGGTCCGGATCGATCACGAACAAGGCGTCGGGCAACTTGCGCATCTCGCGGATTCCCTCGAGGTTGACCCGCAGCTTGTCCACCTCGCGCTGAATCATCAGCCGCTCTTTTTTCTTGAGCGCGGCCATCGCTTCTTCGTCGGCGAGCATTTCTTCGAGCCGCTTGAGGCGCTCGATCGACTGGCGGATCGTCTGAAAGTTCGTAAGCGTCCCACCAAGCCAGCGCGTGGTCACGTAGAGTTGCCCGCAGCGCTGCGCCTCGGTCCGAATCGGTTCCTGGGCCTGCTTCTTCGTACCGACGAACAGCATTGTGCCCCCTGCAGCGCCGACGGACCGGACGAAGTCGCAGGCTTCTCGGAAGAGGGTAACGGTCTGCTGGAGATCGATGATGTGGATTCCGTTGCGGGCACCGAAGATGTAGGGCCGCATCTTCGGATTCCAGCGGCTGGTCTGGTGGCCGAAGTGCACTCCGGCCTCCAACAACTGTTTCATCGTCACTTGACTCATCTAGTCTCCTTGTACTCTCGCGCCCCCGGCCGCGGGCCAGTCGTGCCACATAACAAATCACCTCCTTGGATGCAATGTGTCACGCCGCCGCCTCAGGAGTTCATCGAGGCCAGGAACTCCTTGTTGTCCTTGGTCCCTTTCATCTTGCTGAGAAGGAACTCCATCGCCTCCACCGGGTTGAGCTGCGTCAGCAGCTTTCTCAGAACGTACACCCGGTTGAGCACGTCCTTCTCGAGCAGCAGGTCTTCCTTGCGGGTACCCGACTTCAGAATGTCGATCGTCGGGAAGATTCGCCGATCCATCAAGCGACGGTCCAGGTGGATCTCACAGTTACCCGTTCCTTTGAACTCTTCGAAGATCACCTCGTCCATCCGGCTTCCCGTGTCGACGAGCGCAGTACCGATGATTGTCAAACTGCCGCCGTCCTCGATGTTGCGCGCCGCGCCGAAGAACTTTTTGGGACCCCGAAGGGCATTCGAATCCACACCGCCCGAGAGGATCTTACCGCTCGGCGGTACTGTGGCGTTGTAGGCGCGCGCCAGCCGCGTGATCGAGTCGAGAAGAATGACGACGTCCTTGCCGTGCTCGACCAGCCGCTTGGCCTTTTCGATCACCATCTCCGCCACCTGCACGTGGCGCGTCGGCGGCTCGTCAAAAGTCGAGGAAACCACCTCGCCCTGTACGGACCGCTGCATGTCCGTCACTTCCTCTGGCCGCTCGTCAATCAGCAGGACGATGAGAATCACTTCCTTGTGATTGGCGGCGATTCCGTGGGCAATGTTCTGGAGCATGACGGTCTTGCCCGTCCGGGGCGCCGCCACGATCAGTGCGCGCTGTCCTTTGCCGATCGGAACGAGCAGATCGATGATTCGGGTGGTGTACTCGTCCGGCCGGTGGGACAGCACGAGCTGCTCGTTCGGGTAGAGCGGCGTAAGGTTATCGAACAGAACCTTCTTGCGCGCCTTTTCCGGCTCTTCGTAGTTGATCGCCTCGACCTTCAGGAGGGCGAAGTACCGCTCGCCTTCCTTCGGCGACCGGATCAAGCCGGACACGACGTCGCCGGTACGAAGCCCAAACCGGCGCACCTGACTCGGCGAAATGTAGATGTCGTCCGGACCGGGAAGGTAGTTGGAGTCGGGTGCCCGGAGGAAGCCGAACCCGTCCGGCAGGATCTCAAGCACCCCCTCGCCGAAGATGTTGCCGGCTTTCTCGGCCTGCGCTTGCAGGATCGCGAAGATCAACTCCTGCTTGCGCATGTTCGAGGCGCCCTCGACCCCAAGCCCGCGGGCGATCTCGACCAACTCCCGGGCCGTCATCCCTTTGAGGGTCTTCAGATTGAGAGTACCGTTGGTGGACTCTCCACCCTGCGCCTGGGCCCCTTCAGCCTCGGCGGCTTGTTCGGCCGCAGCCTTTGCCTCGGCCGCTTTGCTCTCGGCGGCCTTTTCGGCGGCCTTGTTGTTCTCGGCGGTCTTGGCTCGGGCAGCGTGCCCGGCCTGCGCTCTAGAACGTGCCATGATGCTCCTTACCCTCGCTATGTGCGGTTCTTCCCGTCGTCCAGGCCCTGACTCCGGCGCCGGTCGCCTCGCGTTATTGCGCCGTTCGGAAACCAGCGTCTCCGGCGGCCCTCACCGGCCATGACACATGGAAGCAAGGCTGTGCCCACACGTTGTGGCTCGATTCTCTTGTTGCAGGCTTTGTTCTCGCCGGCGAGCCCTCTTCCCATACGCTGGGAGGAGAGCCGGGTCACCGAACGTTCTGTCCTCGCTGCAGGCTGGAGTGGGCTCTCGCCTCGCCCCACCTACTGACCTCCTCCGGTCGGGTTGTCGCGCGCAAGAATCTCGCACAATCGGTTCTGAAAGCGGATCTTGGCCGGGAACCCGCGCCTCCGGAAGGGCACTCTCACGGTAGTCAATCCGCTCCCGGTAGTCAACAGGCCTTGCCGCGCTCTCTCAGTTCCTCGAGCACGCGGCGGAAATCCTCGGGGAGGGGCGCTTCGAGCTCCATCGAACGCCCGTCGCAAGGGTGGCGAAACGCGATTTTCCAGGCGTGCAGGGCCTGCCTCGGCATACGCGTCAACGGATCGTCCTGTTCCGTTCGGCGCCGCTGGCGCCTGCCGCCGTAGACGGTGTCACCAACCACAGGCCACCCGCTGGCAGCAAGGTGCACCCTGATCTGGTGCGTGCGCCCGGTCAGCAACCGCACGAGCAAGAGCGTGGCGCCCTCGAACACCTCGAGCGGCTCGTACTCGGTGACCGCTTCCCGTCTCTTTCGGGCAACCACCGACATGCGCTTGCGGTCTCGCGGGTGGCGCCCGATGGGCGCTTCGATGCGGCCGGGCCGGCGGACTTGCCCGCGCACCAGTGCCAGGTACCGCTTGATCACTTGCCGCTCGCGAAACTGGCGAGCCAGCGCCTCGTGCGCGTGCACCGTGCGCGCCACGAGCAGTACGCCCGACGTGTCGCGATCGAGTCTGTGAACGATCCCGGCCCGCTCTCGCCCCCCCGGCCAGTCGGCCGAGGGATAGCGGGCGCGCAGCGCGTCAACGAGCGTTCCACAGGGGTGCCCTACGGCTGGGTGCACCACTACGCCCGGCTGTTTGTTGACCGCCACCAGGGCCTGGTCTTCGTAGAGGACCTCAAGGGGAGGCGTGGGGCCCTCGATGGGCTCGCCGGAAGGAAGCGGGGGGCTCTCGATGGAAATTCTCTCGCCCCCGCGCAGGCGCAGCCCAGGCTTGGCCGGACGGCCGTTTACGAGGATGTACCCTGCATCGATTGCCAAGTGGATCTGCGACCGCGTGCTCGACCCGGGCAGCGCCGCCAGCCAGCGGTCGAGGCGCTGGCCGGCAGCCTCAGGAGGAACTTCGATCGTACGGGCGCCTGCTGACTCGATCACAGGGAAGAAGCGGCCAGGATCGCCCGGGCCCGCTCTACGTCTCGCGCGATCTGGGCCGCCAACTGCTCGGGGCTCTCGAACTTTCGCTGGTCACGCAAGCGGTCGACGAAACGAATGGCCATCATCTTGCCGTACAGATCGGCGGTTTCACCGAACAAGTGGGTTTCTACAACTGTCTCGGTGCCACCGAAGGTAGGGGTGCGCCCGATCGAGGTCACCCCGTCGACCATCCGGCCTCCAACGACGGCTCGCACAGCATAGACCCCCTCTCCCGGAATCAAGGGTGTCTTGGGGCGCAGATTCGCGGTGGCAAACCCAAGGTGCCGGCCGCGCCCGGTTCCCCGAACCACGCGGCCTCGCACGATGTGAGGCCGCCCGAGCAACCGGGCGGCAAGGGCGACGTTGCCGGCGGCAACCGTGCGGCGAACGACACTCGAGTGAACGGCAATCCCTTCGACCACGACCGGCCGGATCACCTCGACCGCAAAGCCATAGCGACCGCCGGCTTCGACCAGGGATTCCGCGTTGCCTCGGCGCCCGTAACCGAAGTTAAGATCGTGGCCGACCACGAGCTTCTGCGCTCCGAGCACTCCCACGAGAAAGCGCTCGACGAACTCCTCCGCTTCGATCTTGGCAAACTCCGGTGTGAAGCGCTGCACCACGGTCGCGTCCACTCCACAGCGGGCCAGTGCTGCCAGACGATCGCCCAGCGTCATGAGAAGCTGCGGTGCCGCCTGCGGCCTGAGCACCGCGACCGGATGCGGATCGAACGTCAACACCACGGCGTCGACGCCGCGGTGGTCGGCATCCTCGCGGACCCGCGAGAGAATGACCTGGTGGCCAAGATGAACGCCGTCGAAGTTACCGATCGTGACAACCGGGCCGGAGAAACAACCCCGTGCCCTTTCAAGGCCTCGGACGACACGCACCGCTCAGCGCCCGAGTGACCTCAACCGCCCATCTGGTGCAGCCACGCGCGGGCGCGGCCAGCCTCGGCCGAGCGGGGGTAGCGGTTGATAAGCTTTTGCAAGCTCAAGCGCGCATCCACCTGGTCCCCGATCTTGGAGAAAATCGCCGCCAGTTGGAGCAAGGCCGCCGGGCCGCGGTCGCCCGAACCGTACCGCAATACGACTTGGTTGAACTCTTTGATCGCCGCCGTGTCCATCCCCTTGCGGCGGTAGCACTCGGCAATCCAGAACTGCGCGTCGTCGGCAAGCGGAGAGCTCGAATCGAGATGGATGAAGTCGCGGAAAAACTGTATGGCCTCATCGTAGCGTTCGGCCGCCATTGCCTTGAGCCCGTCGGCGTATAGCGTCCCTTCAAGCTGCGGCGGAACCGGCGGGATCTCCGGCTCCGGAACGACCCCTGGCTCGCCCCACTCGCCGCCCTCGCGCACTCCCATGACCACGGCCGCATTCGGATTTTCGCCACTGGCAGTCGCGTTGGTCCGGCCGCCAGCCAGATCCGGCGTGGACGTGGCAGAAGCAATTGGCCCTGCTCCCGGGGTACTCGTCGTGATCGTCGCTTCGACTCCCGGCGCCGGCGTCTCAGTAACAACACGAGCTTCGATCCCCTGGCCTGCCCTTGCCGCCGGACCCGGCTCTTGGGCGGCCTGCCCGGGCACCGGACCGCCCGGCCACCGGCCGGCAGGCCAAGTTCGCGTGGGCGACTGGTACCCGCCCGTACTGCCCGCAACGATGCCGTCTGCACCGGGGCGCGCGGCAACCCTGCCGTATTGGAGGTATTCGACGGCGGCGCGCAAGCGTTCCTGGTCGCGCTTGAGCTCCTCGATCTCCCGTCTCGTCTCGACCAGCATTCGCCGGAGCTCGGCGTTCTCCCGCTCCAGCCGAAGCGGATCGACTTGCAGGGCCGCGCACCCGCTCATCGCAATGATGGCGGCGGCAATCGAGGCTTTCACCGGAGCGCGGTTCATCGCTAGCGGCTAACCTCGACGAGGTGGGCGCGCCTGTTTTGCGCCCAGCACTCTTCGGTCGATTCCTTGCAGAGCGGCAACTCCTCACCGTAGCTGACCGTGGTCAGCCGATCCGCCGAAATGCCAAGGCCGACAAGCGCATCGCGTACCGCGCGAGCGCGGCGAGAGCCTAGAGCGAGGTTGTATTCGGAAGTCCCGCGTTCGTCGCAGTGTCCCTCAATTTCGACTTTCGAGGTCGGATTGGCTCGCAATAGCTCTGCGTTGCGCCGCACGACCTCCATGGCAGCCTCGTCGAGCTGGGCTGAGTCGAAAGCAAAGTGAACGTCCTCGAACGTTCCCCCGGGCCGAACCGTCCCAGTCTGCTCGAACTGTTCAATGCTAGGCTTGCCGGCAAGCCCTTCCTCGCTGATCGGAGCCGGTGGCGGCGGCTCCTCGGACGAGCGGCCAAACCAACCGCCCTTTCGCGCCGCGCACCCGCCGGCTGCCAGTGCCACCGCAACCGCACACGCCATCAGAGCTGCTCCGCGACCCGTTCGACAACCTTCCCTCATGCCGACTTCCTCCTCACGCTGGGCTTGCGCGCCGGCTGGCACCTTGGCGCGAACACCGTATTGTAGCCCCGATCGCCGGACGAATCCCAGCGACGCCTGGCCTAGCGTGGAGGCCGGCTTGGCAGCCACCGCGACCAGCTCGGCGAACTATCGTCGGAGGATCCGCTCGTCAGTTGCCGCTCCCATCGGCCCTCGCGATCCACGAGAAAGAGCTTTCGAACCCGGCCACGGCGTCCGGCGAAAACCAGATAGCGCGAGTCGGGAGACCAAGCCGGATCCTCGTTGGAACCACTGTGGGTAAGCTGGCGCGGGGCACCGCCGGCCGCTGGAATCACGAATAATTGGAACCGCCCCTGCCTGCGGCCGGCATAGGCAATCCACCGCCCATCGGGCGACCACGCGGGAGAGCAATTGTAGTCGCCGTCGAACGTGAGGCGCTCGATATGCCCTCCATCGATGTCCATCGTGTAGACCTGCGGGGTACCAGAACGAGAAGAGCAAAAAGCGATTCGCCGGCCGTCGGGCGACCACGCCGGCTCGACGTCGATCGCCCAGTGGGTTGTCAGGCGCCGCATCGAGCGGTGGGCCAAGTCGAGCAGATAGATGTCGGTATTGCCCGCGCTCTCGCGGGCGAGCGCCAGCAGCCGCCCGTCGGGCGAATACGCGCCGCCGACATTCACCCCCAACTTTGAGGCGACCCTGCGATCGCCTTGCCCGAATATGAGCTCGTACAGTACGGGACGCCCGCTACGGAACGACGTAAAGAGGAGCGAGTGAAGATCCGGAGCCCACGACGGGGCCATTGTGATCGAACGGTGATTCGTCACCTGCTCGATGTGACCGTCGAAGGTCATCGTATAGACCTCGCGGAAGTGCCCGTTTCGATTCGACACGAACGCCAGCTTCGAATCGAAGGGCCCCGGCACCCCAGTGACGAACTCCAAGATCGCGTCGGCCATACGGTGCGCAAGCCGAGCGACGGCTTCGGGAGGCGCCGAGAGCCGCCTGCCTCCGCTACTCGAGCGGTTGGCCACGTCGAAATAACGCGCCTCGATCGTGATCCCTCCTGGCCCGGCCGAGTAGCCCCCGCGTACCAAACCGAGCGCTCCAACCGCCGCCCAGGTGTCGAAGTCGATCGTCTCCAACGTCAACCCTTCTTGCTGCGGATCGGCGATGTAGGCGGCCGGATCGATCACGCGGAAAAGTCCGGAAAGCTCGAGATCGGCGCGGAGCACGGCAACGAAGCGGCCCGCAAGTTCGGGCGCCGGGTTGCCACCGATCCATTTGAGTTCAGGCACCGCCAGCGGCATGCGGGTTGCGCCCGGCCCGACGATCTCCCCGCGGACCGCAGCCCAGCCGCCGGCTGGGCACCATCCGCACGCAGCAACTACCAGCAGGGTCAAGACCCTCAACGCCTTCGATTTCACGGCCTGCCTCATGGCGCCTCATCGCCTCGTAAGGTCGCTCGCGCGAAAAAGGAGTTCGACATCGGCAAAGTCTCGCCGGTACTTGGCGGGCGGCGGAGACAAATGCCCGACGCTGCGGATCGCGTTCTCGACGGACTGGTCGAAGTGCGGATTACCCGACGACGATGTCCGCTTTACCCCGACGATCGTTCCGTCGGGCGCAATCGAAAACCGAACCGTCACGGAAAGCTCGGCCGAGGCACTGCCCACCCATACCCAGTGGCTGCGAATCGCTTCGATCATTTCGTTGTAGTAGCGAAGAAACACCGCGTCGCGAACGAGGGTTCCGCCGGACCCGCCGGCTTGCGTTCCTCGGCCCCCTCGTCCTGATACCCCGTTCGTTGCTTTGGCTGGCGCTCGCGGCTTGGCCAACACCGAGGCCTGCGGCTTCGCCGTAGACTCAGTCATAGGTGTAGAGGTCTGCTTTGAAGGCCCGCGTGGCTTCGCGCCGGCCTTGGGCGCTGGCTTTGTTTTGGCCGCCGGCTTGGCCTCGGGCTTTGCCGCCGGCTTCGGCTCGGCCTTGGCAGCGGGCTTCGGCTTCGGCGTTGGCTTTGCTTTGGCCGCCGGCTT
>CAYZHO010000112.1:0-366 GCA_964478045.1 uncultured Myxococcales bacterium
CCGAGGCCATCGCCCGCGACGACGGCGGCTTAGTCGTTCGCGGTCCCGCGCCCTCGCCCATCGAGCGCTTGAAAGGACGGTACCGGTTCCAGATCCAGCTGCGCGCCGGCTCGAGTCGGCTAGTACGCTACGCCGCTGCAGCCTGCCGCAAGGCCGCCGCAGGTGCCGGCCGCTCCGTGCGGGTGGTGGTGGACGTCGACCCTCTCGATATGCTTTAGCCCCCGACAAAAAACGGTGAGGGTGCACTACCCGGGGGGCGAACCAACATCGCGGGAAATCTGCGCGCCGCCTCCGGCGCACCGAGACTGCCTGGCCCTTCGGGTATCGGCGGCCAGGAGCAGGAAGCGAGGGCACCGTCTTGCAGAA
>CAYZHO010000112.1:376-3055 GCA_964478045.1 uncultured Myxococcales bacterium
GACTGTTTGGGTGGCGATCCTGACGATTCGCAAGTATCCGGACCCGGTCCTCACGAAAAAGGCCGCCGAAATCAAGAAGATCGACGGTCGCATTGCCGGCCTGCTGCACAGCATGGTCGACACGATGTATGCGGCGCGTGGAATCGGCTTGGCGGCCCCCCAGGTCGGCGTGCTCGAACGGGCGATCGTGGTCGACACCGACCCTGACGAGCGCGGCAAGAAGCTCGTCAAGCTGATCAACCCGGTGATCGTCGAGAAATCGGGCGAAATCACTCTGGAAGAAGGGTGCCTGAGCGTCGTCAACCTGACTACGGAGGTCACGCGCGCCCAGCACGTCGTAGTGCGGGGATGGACCCCGGACGAGAAAGAAATCGAGATCGAAGCGGAAGACCTCGATGCGGTGTGCCTCCAGCACGAGATCGACCACCTCGAGGGAATCCTCCTCGTCGACCACTTGTCGCGCTTGAAGCGGGATCTTTACCGCCGCCGCCTCAAAAAGCTCGAGCGCGGCGCCGCCGACGTCCTGTCGGCGTCCGAGCGACCGCCGCGGCTCTGACCGAGTGCCGGTGGGCAAGCGCAGTCTGCGGCTGGCATTCTTCGGCACTCCACCTTTCGCTGCACGCTGCCTCGAAGGAATTCTCGCCAGCCGGCACCAAGTGGTGGTCGTCGTCACTCAACCCGACCGTCCGGCAGGCCGGGGACTTCGGCCGAAGCCTTCGGCGGTCAAGGAGCTGGCGACGGGACGTGGACTGCCGGTACTGCAGCCGGCGAAAGTGCGCGACGGCCGGCTGACTGCGGAGCTCCTCGAGCGCTCGATCGATGTTGGCGTGGTGGCAGCATACGGGCGAATTCTTCCGGCCGACGTGCTGGCCACTGCCCCTCTCGGGTTCATCAACGCCCACGCCTCACTGCTTCCCGAGCTGCGCGGCGCCGCCCCGATCGAACGGGCGCTCCTTGAAGGCTACCGCAAGACTGGCGTCACGATCATTGCCATGAACGAGCGAATGGACGCGGGCGACATTCTCGCCCAGCGCGAGATCGACATCCCCGAGGACTGGAACCGCCAGCAGTTGACTACGGCTCTGGCCGAGCTGGCAGCCGGCCTTCTAGTGGAAACCCTGGACCGGATCGCTACTGGCAGCGTTACGGCAGTGCCGCAGGACGAAAGCCGGGCCACTTACGCGCCGCCGCTCACCAAGGAAGACGCACGGATCGACTGGGCCGAACCAGCGCTGCGCGTGGTGCGGCGCGTTCGCGCGATGGCACCCCGGCCCGGCGCGTTCACCTTCGACGCAGGGCGCCGGCTCAAGATCCTCGAAGCGACCGCGCTAGGGGAAACAACCGACGGCGCCGAAGGAACCGCGCCGAGCGTGCCGCCTGGGACGGTTGTCCAGGCCTCGAGCGAAGGCTTCACCGTCACGTGCGGGCGTGGCGTGGTGCTCGTACGCACCGTCCAGCCAGAAGGCAAGCGCGCCATGGCCGCTTGCGATTACCTGCGCGGCCGCAAGGGACCAGTGCCAATCCGTTTCGATGGAAGCGACTGATCCTCGCCGCCTGGCCTACCAGATTCTGGTAGGGGTCGACGCTGGGCGCGTCCGCGCGGATGCCGGCCTCGGAGCAGCCCTGAGCAAAGCGGCTCATTTGACTCCGGAGGACAGGCGTCTGACCACCGCGCTCACCTACGGGGTCCTGGCGCGCCAGAATGCTCTCGACCACACGATCGCGGCGTATTCGGGCCGTCATCCTCGCCGGTTGCAGCGCGAGGTCCGAATCCTGCTGCGGCTCGGCCTGGTTCAAATCCTTTACTTCGACCGCGTGCCCGACTACGCGGCCGTCGACACCACGGTCACACTCGCCCGCGCGGTGGCCCCCAGGGCCTGTCCGCTCGTCAATGCGGTGCTGCGCCGCGCCGCCAGGGAAGGCCCAGCCCCACTGCCCGCAGACCCGCGCGAGCGAGCCGCCATCGAACTGTGCCATCCGGCCTGGCTTATCGATCGGCTGACCGCCGAACTGGGCCCAGCCGAAGCGCGCGCGTTGCTTGCCGCCAACAACGAACCGATGCCGACCGTGCTGCGCGCCCTCGTCCCGCGAGACGAAGCGATGGCAGCTCTGGCCAAGCGCGGTCTTGCCGTATCGCCAGCCGCCTACGCCCCCGACGGCATCGTCTGCGAGCTACCGATAGTCGAGCCGCGGCTCGTGCTCCCTCAGGGAGAGGCCTCGCAGTTGGCAACGCTTTTAGCCGAGCCGGCACCGGGAGAGCAGGTGCTCGACGCCTGCGCCGCACCGGGCGGAAAGACCGTCTATCTCGCCAAGCTGGTGGGACCCGAAGGCCGGGTGACCGCGGTGGATCGAGACCGGCACGCCGAACAGAGAATTCGCCGGATGATTGAACTCGCCGGCGTCCGGAACGTCGAAATTTTGACGAGCGAAATCGAACGCCTTCCGGCCGAGTCCCGTTACGATCTTGTCGTCGTCGACGCCCCGTGCTCCGGCCTCGGCACGCTTCGCGAACACCCCGAAATCCGCTGGCGGCGCACGCCTTCCGAAATCGCGGAGCTGTCGGCCCGCCAGCTCGCGATTCTCACTGCAGCCGCCGGCCACGTGCGCCCTGGGGGGCGGTTGGTCTACGTGACGTGCACGATCCTCCGGGAAGAAAACGACGCCGTCGTCGAGCGTTTC
>CAYZHO010000112.1:3065-8630 GCA_964478045.1 uncultured Myxococcales bacterium
CCCACGAAGACTTCGAAGAAATCACCGATCCGCCGGCCCCTTACCTGCGGCCGCTAGTTGGGACCGACGGGCGGTTTCGTACGTTTCCCCACCGCCATGAAATGGCGGGCTTCTTCGCGGCGCGCTTGCGCCGGCGAGAGGCTTGCTAGCCCCGTTGTCCGCCCGTATAAGCGCTCCGTGCCACTCGTAGCGCCATCGATCCTAGCCGCCGACCTCGGCCGGCTGGCCGAGGAGCTCGCCGCGGTCGAACGGGCCGGTGCCGACTGGATCCACGTCGACGTCATGGACGGCCACTTCGTCCCCAACCTAACGATGGGCCCCGACGTGGTCGCGGCATGCCGCCGGCACAGCAGTCTGCCCCTCGACGTGCACCTGATGATCGACAACCCCGAGCGCTTCGTGGAGCCGTTTGCCCGAGCGGGCGCCGATGTCCTGACTTTCCACCGCGAGGCGGTCGAAGAACCCGAGCCCCTGATCGAGGCGATCGAGCGGGCCGGCTGCCGCGCGGGGGTGGCGATCAACCCGGCCACGCCGGTCGAGACCGTGTCCCCGCTGCTCGGGCGGGCCGGGATGATCCTGGTGATGAGCGTCAATCCGGGCTTCGCCGGCCAGGCGTTTATCCCCGAGGTCTTGCCGAAACTGCGCCTCCTGAGGGACCTCAAGAAGCGGTTTGCAAGCCAGTGCCTGCTCGAGATCGACGGCGGGATCAAAGCGGAAAACTGCGGCGAGGCGGTGGCGGCCGGGGCCGACGTGGTGGTTTCAGGCTCGGGTATCTTCGCGGCGCCCGATTACGCCGCCGTCATCGCCGCAATGAAGAACGGGGGGTGAGCGGCGCGGGGCTTCGCTTTTACAGGCCCTCGTGTTATCGACTGAACGGTTGGATGGGTGCCGGGGTGTAGCTCAGCCTGGTAGAGCACTGCGTTCGGGACGCAGGAGCCGGAGGTTCAAATCCTCTCACCCCGACCATCGTGCGGCGGCGCTATCCCGCATCTTCGACGGCGCTCGCGAGACACCCGTGTTGCCCCGCGCCTTCCGGGCTAAGCGCGGGCCCACCCGTTGATCCATGCTTTACCGCTACAATCTCGGGTGCCTGTGGTTGCTGCTTCTCATCTTGCTGCTCGGCGGCACCCCGCTCCTCGTCGGCCTGCTTCGCGTCTTCGCGGGGCTGTTGCTGATCGGCGCGGTCGGCGGGGCCCTCTTGGCCTGGTGGATCCGCCGGCACGCGGTGCTCGAATACCGCCGCGCGCGCACTGCCCGCGGGGTTCGTTTCGTCGAGCTGCTCGTCGAACTGCTCGTGCGCCTCGCGGAAGCGGACGGCGAGCTCGATCGCCGCGAGGTGACCGCCATCCGTCGGTTCTTTCAGGATCAGCTCGGGTACCGCGGCGAGCAGCTTCTGTGGGTTCGCGATTTGATCAAAGCCAGCAGGCGCTCTTGGCGCCCTCTCGAATCGATCTGCGCCGAGATCGCCACCGAATACGGCCTGCAAGAACGTTTTCTCATCCTCCAAGTACTTGCACGGGTTGCCCAAGCGGACGGAGTCGTACGGGCCGCAGAGGCACAGTTTATCGAACGGGTGGCCATCCTGCTCGGACTTCAGCCCTACCTAGCCGGCTTCGAGTTCGAAGGGCCGTCGCAGGCCGCAACCGACCGCCGGATTGACGAAGCGCTTGCCACCCTGGGGCTTTCAAGGGGCGCCAGCCCCGAGGAAATCAAACAGGCGTGGCGAAAGCTGTCCCTGGAGAACCACCCGGACCGCGTTACTCACCTCGGACCTGAGTTCCGGCGCCTTGCCGAAGAACGGATGCGAAGGATTAACGCCGCTTATGACGTGCTGAAGGAAGCCGGGATGGCTGCCTGAAGCGGCTCGCGGGTGTTGACCATTTTCTAGGCACTGCCGTTTTCGCGAGCACTCCCGGCTTCGGAAACGCCAGGAAATACGGGGCCTATCGCACCGCGAGGTTGGCATCCGCTTTGCGTTGAGGCAACGTGGGCTGTCGTCTGCCCCGACAGCGCTGGTGCCTCCACCTGGCCCGTCGGGCAGCGTCCGCAGACGAGCAGGAGGTACGAAAGCAATGAAAAAGGTCGAAGCGATCATCAAACCGTTCAAGCTCGACGAGGTGAAGGAGGCCCTCGGCGCTGTGGGTGTCCAGGGCATCACAGTGACCGAGGTCAAAGGGTTCGGCAGGCAGCGCGGCCATACCGAGCTCTATCGCGGAGCGGAGTACGTCGTCGACTTCCTGCCGAAGGTCAAGCTCGAGATCATCGTCAAAGACGAGCAGGTAGAGAGCGTGGTCGACGCGATCGCCAACGCCGCCAAGACCGGCCGGATCGGCGACGGCAAGATCTTCGTCATGAACATCGAAGACGTCGTCCGCATCCGAACGGGCGAGCGCGGCGAGCTGGCGCTCTGAGGGCCACGGCACCTCGACCGCCGAAATCACACGGGAGGACAGAAACATGACACCAAAGGAAGTCTTGGAGTTCGCCGAGAAGAACGGCGTGCGCATGGTGGACTTCAAGTTTTGCGACCTGCCGGGGACCTGGCAGCACTTCGCCACGCCGATCAGCGAACTCAGCGAAGAGGTATTCGAACACGGACTCGGTTTCGACGGATCGTCGATCCGCGGCTGGCAGGCGATCAACGAGTCCGACATGCTGGTCGTTCCGGATCCGAATACGGCTGTCGTGGACCCCTTCTACGAAGTCCCGACGCTCTCGCTCATTTGCGATATCCGGGAGCCGCTTACGCTGGAGCCGTACTCGCGCGATCCACGCGGAATCGCCAAAAAGGCTGTCAACTTCCTGCGCTCGACTGGAATCGGCGACACGGCTTACTTCGGGCCCGAACCCGAGTTCTTCATACTCGACAGCGTTCGCTTCGAGCAGCGCGAGAATACCGGCTTCTACGAGGTCGATTCGGTCGAAGGCTGGTGGAACACCGCCGACGACAAAATGCAGAATCTAGGCCACAAGCCGCGCTATAAGGAGGGCTACTTCCCGGTTCCCCCGCAGGACAGCCTCCACGACATCCGTACTGAAATGGTGCGAACCATGGAGGAGGTAGGTATCCGGGTCGAAAAGCAGCACCACGAAGTAGCAACTGCCGGTCAGGCCGAGATCGACCTGTATAGGCTGCCACTCGTCGAAATGGCGGACGCCCTGATGTGGTACAAGTACATCGTCAAGAACGTGGCGCGCCGCAACGGCAAGACGGCCACGTTCATGCCGAAGCCGATCTTCGGCGACAACGGGTCGGGGATGCACACCCACCAGTCGATCTGGAAAGGAGACCAGCCGACGTTCGCTGGCGACTCATACGGCGGGATGTCGGAGCTGGCAATGCACTATATCGCCGGAATTCTCCACCACGCGCCGGCGATTTGCGCGTTTTCGAACCCGACCACCAACTCCTACCGGCGCTTGGTTCCGGGCTTCGAGGCGCCGGTCAACCTGGCTTACTCCCGGCGGAACCGTTCGGCGGCTATCCGCATTCCGATGTACTCGGACTCGCCAAAGGCCAAGCGGATCGAGGTTCGGTTCCCCGACCCGACCGCCAACGGATACCTGGCCTTCTCGGCAATGCTGATGGCAGGGCTCGACGGAATCGAGCGCAAGCTCGACCCCGGACAGCCGCTCGACAAGGACATCTACTCTCTGAGCAAGGCCGAGCTTGCTGAAGTACCGAGCGTGCCGGCTTCGCTCGAGGACGCTCTCGAAGCTCTGCGCAACGATCACGAGTTCCTGCTCAAGGGGGACGTCTTCACGCCGGACGTGATCGAGACGTGGATCGGGTACAAGTACGAGCGCGAGGTCAGCCAAATTCGGCTGCGACCGCACCCGTGGGAGTTCGCCTTGTACTACGACGCCTGAAAAAGCGACACGAGCGCGGGCGCTCCTAGAGGGAAGGGCCCGCGCTCGTGTCGCGCCGCGCGCTGCGCCCGGCAGCTTCGTCCAAGCTCCCCGCCTCTCAGCCTCGAGGAGGCGAAGTTCGACGCGTGCCACACCCGGAACAAGCACCGCCGGGTCACCGTCCCCGGCTCAGCGTCGATCGAAACGGACAACACGAAGCAAGTCGTCGGGGACTTACCAAGAAGGGGGTGGACCCAAAAATGAACTGGAGCGCATTCGTTCGCCGCGGTTTGCAGGCCGGCTACGCGCTGGCCGTAATTCTCATTGCCGCAGGGCCGGCCTGGGCTGCCACTGGAATCGACACCGGCGATACGGCGTGGGTTTTGGTCTCTACGGCTTTGGTCTTGTTCATGACGATCCCGGGGCTGGCCCTTTTTTACGGTGGCCTCGTGCGCACCAAGAACGTCCTTTCGGTGCTCATGCAGTGTTTCGCGATCACCGCGCTAGTCACCATCATATGGCTGGCTTTCGGATACAGCCTCAGTTTCGATCCAGGGGGGCGGTTTCTAGGCGGGTTATCCAAGACGTTTCTCGCTGGGGTTGAAACGGATGCCGTACGCGGCACGATCCCAGAAGTTCTCTTTTGCGCGTTTCAACTGACGTTTGCCATCATCACCCCAGCGCTGATTGTCGGAGCGTTCGCCGAGCGGATGAAGTTCTCCGCCATGCTGTGGTTTTCGGGCCTCTGGCTCGCCGCCGTCTATTTACCCGTTTGTCACATGGTGTGGGGCGGCAAAGGCGCCTTGTTCGCCGACATGGGCGTCTTTGACTTCGCCGGCGGCATCGTCGTCCACACCACGGCGGGCGTCGCCGCACTGGTGGCCTGCATGATCATCGGCGCCCGCAAGGGTTACCCGAGCGTGGCGATGCGCCCGCACAACCTCACGATGGCCGTAACCGGAGCTGGCATGCTGTGGGTCGGCTGGTTCGGGTTCAACGGCGGCAGCGCCATGGCGGCCGACGGATCCGCCGCCATGGCCGTGATGGCCACCCATTTGTCCGCGTCGGTGGCAGCACTCGTGTGGATGGCAATCGAGTGGGGCATTCACGGAAAGCCTAGCGCGCTTGGCTTCGTCACCGGCGCCGTCGCCGGCCTAGCGGCCGTAACCCCCGCTTCGGGCTACGTGGGTCCGCTGGGTGCCGTGGCCATCGGCGCGCTCTCGGCGTTGGCCTGCTACTATGCGGCGACCAGCCTCAAACAGCGATTCGGTTACGACGACTCACTCGACGTGTTCGGCGTCCACGGGGTTGGCGGGATCGTGGGAACACTCCTTGCTGGATTGCTAGCTAGTGCCACCTTCGGCGGCAACCAGGCCGGGCTCGATATCGGCCGTCAACTCGGTGTGCAAGCGCTTGCAGTAGCGTCGGCAGTGGCCTACACGGCGTTCGTCTCGTACGTCATTCTCAAGGCTCTCGACGCCACGATCGGGCTTCGCGTGAGCGACACCGATGAGATCGAAGGTCTCGACCTCGCGCTCCACGGAGAAGCCGGCTACAACTTCTAACGCGCGAGTGGGACTAGCCGCGAAAAAAGAGAGCCGCCTCCCGCGAGGGCGGCGGCTCTCGTGTCCGTCTCGCATCAGGTAGGCCTGTTAGTTCAGAATGACCACCTCGACGCGCCGGTTGCGCGCCCGGCCGGCCGGATTGTCGCTGCCG
>CAYZHO010000113.1:0-8234 GCA_964478045.1 uncultured Myxococcales bacterium
GATCAACACTCCTTTCGAGTGGGTCGGCCCGCCTAGTTTCACCTCGCGCTCGATGTCGATCACCTCTCCCTTGCCAATGCGCGCGGTAGCGGTAATCCGGGAGGGCTGGCCGAACCGGAAGTTACCGAGCGAGAGGACCGACAGGCCGTTGATCTGCCCGACCACCGATCCACGCGTGTCGATCAGCACCGTGCCGCGCTCGATCTGCTCGTGAACGAGCTCGCGAACCCGGTCGATCCGCCGCGTGGCCGCAGCCACCGCCCGATCGACGTGGACCTCGCGAATCAAGTCGCTGCCATCACGCCTAGCCCAAAAATCCGCCTCTCGCAGGAGATCGCAGAGCTTGCCCATGTGGAGCGACAGCTTCTCCCCATCGCCTACCTCGCGGGAAAGCTCTTCGACCACGCGCGCAAACGCTTCCCGATCGAGATGGTTGAGACCGTTGTCGCGGACTGCTGCCGCAACCGCTCGCGCGTAGCGCTCGATGGTTTGGTCTTCGCGGTCCGCCGCGTCCTCGAAGTCCGCGCAGACCTTGAACAGCTCGGGGAACTCGGGATCGAAATGATAGAGGAGGTAATAGAGCAAGCGGTCTCCAACCAGCACGACCTTGACGTCCAGGGGAATGTGCTCCGGCTCCAGGGAGACCGTGCTGACAACCGAGAGCATCTCGCCGAGTGACTCGATCCGAATCTCGCGGCTTCGGATTGCCGTTTTGAGCGCCTCCCACGCGAACGGCTGCATGAGAACTTTGCGCGCATCGAGGACCAGGTAACCTCCGTTGGCCCGGTGAAGCGCTCCCGCTTTGATCAGGGTGAAATCGGTTGTGAGCGCGCCCATCTGCGCGCGATGCTCGACACGCCCGACGAGGTTCTGGTAGGTCGGATGGTCCTCGAAGACCACCGGGGCTCCTTCGGTCCCGCTGCGGTCCACAAGCACGTTCACTTGGTAGCGTTCCAGACTGGGTTTGCCGAGATTGATCGGGATGCCGAACAGATTTGGTCCCTCTTGTCCTTTACCCTGGCGAAACTCGTCGACGTGCTCGAGAACATCTGCCTCGACCTTGTCGAGATAAGCCTGCACGCGCTCATTGTCGGCGTACTGCTTTTTCAGCTCGGCGATCAAGTACCCGACGGCCGCCAGTGCCACTTCGCGGTTCAACTCGCGCAACCGGTTTCGGTTTTCCTTGCCCCACTTGAGGACTTCTTGGATCACCTGCTGTAGCCGCTCCTGGAAGCGCGAGATTTTGCTCTTGATCGCCTCCTGTTCCTCGGCCGGCAAGCGCGCGAACTGTTCTGGATCCATCACTTCGTCACCGGCAACGGGCGCGAACACGAACCCGCCCGGCGAGCGCAGCAGCTTGAGGCCTTCCTTCTCGGCTTCTTCGGCAACGGTGCGGATGGCCTGTTCTTGCTTTTCCTTGAACTCCTCCTCGATCTCCTGGGCCCGCGCGCGGTATTCCTCGCTCTCGAACGCGGCAGGGATCTGCGTGCGCAAGTCGTCAACGAGCCGTTCCATGTCTCGGCGCAACTGGACGCCCTTGCCCGCCTCCAGTTCGATCGCCCACGGCTTATGGGGAACATCGAAGTTGTAGACGTAACACCAGTCGGAAGGCGTGGGCCGCTTGGCCGCGCGCTCCCGCAGAATGCGCTCCGCCAAGCTTCGCTTGCCGATCCCCGGGGGGCCCATGAGAAACAGGTTGTAGCCTTCGTGCGGAACGCCGACTCCGAAATCGAGCGCTTCAAGAGCACGGTCCTGGCCCATTGGGCCTCGTTCGGGATCGACCTCGGCAGTGGTTTCGAACGGCAACCGCCGGCTGTCGCAACGGGCTCGCAGGCGTTCGGCGCTCAGTGGTTCGGTCGGCACGGCCTCATTCCTCCGCTCATCCACGCAAACTTGAACACCCAAGCGGTGGGCGGCTACACCTTACTGTTCGGTGCGGCAGGCGCAAGGGGATCCGCCCTGCCAACAACCCGGTCGCCTGCCCGCTCGCCCAACTCGAGGAGATGACGCACGCTCGGCACCCGACGGCCCGCGCTTCGGCACCCTCTCGACCCCGCCCAAAATGTGCGTAGCGGCGAAGCCGGGGTGACGCGCCGCATAAACCGCCTAAGCAACCGTTTCTCCCCAAGAAAACTCGGCACGGCCAGCGCCGAGGGTACGGGCAACTCAAGCCCAGACTTGTCTTCGCAAATGGCAAGGAGTTTGCTCTAGAGCGGCTGGAGGTTGCACATGGTCGATTCGGCCGCAAGCCACAGGCGGGTTACGCGGCTCGAGCTGTGGCGAGCAATCCGGCGCGCGCGCATTCGCGAAAGAACCAGAGTCAGGCACGCGCCTGAAGACGAACAAACGGCCGGCACGCGCCAGGCCGACCGAGTAGTGGCCGCTTCAACTAGCGCGCCGACGCCCGAGCCGGCAACGCACTGAAGCCCCGCCGCCGGGCCATTCGGAGCTGGCCCGTCAAGCCCGGGGGTGTTGTGTCTTCAACCCTCCCACCAGCTTTGCAGCATGCGAACGTAGTTACCTCGCTCGTATGCCCGCGGGTTCGGACAACGGTCGAGCCCCATGCTACCGCGCGCTTGCGCGAGCGACTCGTATTCGTGTTCCTCGAGCCATGCGGCCATTTCGGCGCGAACCTTGGCCAAGTGACCCGGACCGTGCCGGAGTAACGCGGACACCATTTGCACGGCGTGAGCACCGCACATTACCGCTTTGATCGCGTCGATGCCGGTGTGCACCCCACCCGTGACGGCCAGCGAGCAACCGACCGTAGCCGATAGGATCGCCAGCCAGCGCAGCCGCACCAGCAGCTCGGAGGAATCCGACAGATGGAGCACCGGAACGACCTCGAGTTCGTCTACGTCGATGTCGGGCTGGTAGAACCGGTTGAACACCACCAGGCCGTTGGCCCCCTTTTCCTCGAGACGCCGCGCGAAGTGCGCAAAGCAGGTGTAGAAGGGAGAGAGCTTGAGAGCGACCGGAATCGATACCGCCCCCTTGACGGCGCCAAGGATTTCGAGCACCCGCCCCTCGAGAGCCTCGGCCGGCTCGTTCGGGTCGGTGGCGATCTCGTAGAAGTTCAGTTCGAGCGCATCCGCCCCAGCGTCCTCGATTAGCTTCGCGTACTCGAGCCAACCACCCGGCGTCGTGCCGTTGAGAGAAGCAATGACAGGAATCGCTACGGCCTCTTTGATCCGGCCGATCTGCTCGAGATACTCATCTGGACCGAGCGCGAACTGATCCATTCGCGGAAAGTAACTGAGCGCCTCGGCCGTGGCCTCGGCGGGCCCATCCACCGCCCGATGCGTCGCGAGCTGCTCGCCGACGATCTGCTCCTCGAACAACGAGTGCATGACGATCGCCGCCGCGCCGGCGTCCTCGAGCTTGCGAACCGTATCGAGGTCGTCGACCATCGGCGAGGCACCTGGCATGAGCGGGTGTTCGAGATCCAATCCTAGATAGCGGGTCGTAAGGTCCACGGTTTCCTCCCCCCAACCGGTTTCGCGCCGGCCGGTCAGTCCCCTTTGGCGGCTTCACCGAGTTTGATTCCAGCAAGCTGCTGGTACAGGGCGTAGCGCGCTGCCGCGTCTCGCTCGGCCGCCCGCATCAGGCGTTCAAAGCGGGCTGGATCGAGCTTTTCGGCCATTCGGAACCGCGCCTCGTTGCGCAGGTATTGGTGCGCCGGCACCTTCGGTGGCGGCGAGTCGAGCTGAAGCGGGGGCTTGCCGGCAGCCGCCCGGCGGGGATCGAATCGATACAAAGGCCAAATTCCCGAGTCGACCGCCAGCTTCTGCTGCTCGAGTCCGTGCGCTAGATCGTAGCCGTGCGCGATGCAGTGGCAGTAGGCGATGATCAGTGACGGTCCGGGATAGCTTTCGGCCTCGAGGAAGGCGCGAACCGTTTGGCTGTCCTTAGCCCCGAAAGCGACCCGCGCCACATAGACGTTGCCGTACGTCATTGCCATGAGGCCGAGGTCTTTCTTGGGCGTCTCCTTTCCAGCCGCCGCGAACTTCGCGGCCGCTCCGAGCGGTGTCGCCTTGGACTGCTGGCCACCCGTGTTCGAATAGACCTCGGTATCCAAAACTAGGGCATTAACGTCGCGCCCGGTCGACAACACGTGGTCGAGACCGCCATAGCCGATGTCGTAAGCCCAGCCGTCGCCCCCCACCAGCCAGACACTCTTCTTCACCAAATAGTCGGCGAGCAAATCCAGCCGGCGCGCTGCAAAGCTCTTCATCCCGCGCAGTTTCTCGCGCAGTACGCGCACCCGCTCGCGCTGCGCCGCGATGCCCGCCTCGTCGCTCTGATCCGCTTCTAGCAACTCGCGGACGAGCGTGTCGCCCAGTCGCGAAGCAAGTTCTCGCAGCAAGCCGGCCGCCTCCGCCCGGTACGAATCGATCGCCAGGCGGAAGCCAAATCCAAACTCGGCCGCGTCTTCGAACAACGAGTTCGACCACGCCGGCCCCCTGCCCTCCGCGTTGGCCGTGTACGGAGTCGTGGGCAGGTTCCCGCCGTAGATCGAAGAGCACCCGGTGGCGTTGGCGATGTAGGCCCGGTCCCCGAAGAGCTGCGTCATCAGCTTGAGGTACGGGGTCTCGCCACAGCCAGCGCAGGCGCCGGAAAACTCGAACAGCGGCTGGAAGAGCTGAGACCCTTTGACGTCGATGTGGACCCGCGTCCGGTCGATCTCGGGAAGCGACAGGAAGAACTCGAACTTCTCGCGCTCGCGCTGCCGCAGCGGGGCCTGGGGTGCCATGTCGAGGGCCTTGTGCCGCGGGTTCGACTTGTCCTTGGCCGGGCAGACCACGGCACACAGCGAGCAGCCGGTGCAGTCCTCGGGCGCCACTTGCAGCGTGTAGCGCATCCCCGGCAGCTCGCGAGAGCGGAATTCCACGGACGCAAACCCCTCCGGCGCTCCGTCGAGATACTTGGGGTCGTAGATCTTCGCCCGGATCGCCGCGTGGGGGCACACGAACGCGCACTTGTTGCATTGGATGCAAATGGCAGGATCCCAAACGGGGATCTCGAGCGCGATGTTGCGCTTCTCCCACCGCGCGGTTCCAACCGGCCACGTACCGTCCGGCGGGAAGGCACTAACCGGCAAGAGATCCCCTTTGTTTTCGAGCATCACGGCGGTTACCCGCTTGACGAAGTCTGGCGCTTCGGGAGGCACAATCGGGGGCCGGCGCCATTCGGTCGTCGGTGCGGGCGGCACCTCGACCTCGTGCAAATGGTCGAGCGCCATGTCCACCGCCGCAAAGTTGCGCCGCAGGATCTCGCGTCCCTTCTTGCCGTAGGTCTTCTCGATTGCCTCTTTGATCTTTCGAATCGCCTCTTCGCGAGAGAGAATGCCGGAGATCGCGAAAAAGCAGGTCTGCATGATCGTGTTGATCCGGGCTCCCACTCCGGTCTCGCGCGCGACTCGGTAGGCGTCGACCACGAAGAAACGCAGTTTCTTTTCGATGATCGCCTCCTGAACCTCGCGCGGAAGCTTGTCCCACACTTCGTCGGGCCCGTACGGGGAGTTCAGGAGGAACACGCCTCCCGGCGCGGCCATCTCGAGTACGTCGAAGCGCTCGAGGAACGAGAACTGGTGGCAGGCTACGAAGCTGGCCCGGCGAATGAGATACGGAGCGTGAATCGCCCTCGGCCCGAACCGCAGATGCGAGATCGTCACCGCACCGGCCTTCTTGGAGTCATAGACGAAATAGCCTTGGGCGAAGTTTTCTGTTTCTTCGCCGATGATCTTGATGCTGTTCTTGTTCGCACCCACCGTGCCGTCGGAGCCGAGCCCGTAGAAAACCGCGCGCACCACGTCGTCCGGCTCGATGTCGAACTCCGGATCCACCGGCAGGGAAGTGTGGGTCACATCGTCGATGATCCCGACCGTGAAGTGGCGTTTGGGCGCCTCCTTGGCCAGCTCGTCGAACACCGCTTTGGCCATGGCCGGCGAGAAGTCCTTCGAGGAAAGCCCGTACCGGCCACCGATGACACGCGGCATCCGCTCGAAGGGTGCCTGACCCCCCGCACATGCCTCGTGCAGCGCGGCGACCACGTCCAGGTAAAGCGGCTCGCCGATCGAACCCGGCTCCTTGGTCTTTTCCAGAACCGCGATCGAGCGCACCGTCGGCGGCAGTGCGGCAACGAAATGCTCGATCGAAAACGGCCGGAACAACCGAACCTTCACAACGCCCGTGCGGGCCCCGTGACGGTTGAGGTAAGCCGAGGTCTCGGCCGCAGTCTCCGCGCCCGACCCCATCAGGACGATCACGTGTTCCGCCTCCGGATGCCCTTCGTAATCGAACAGCCGGTAGCGCCTGCCAACCCGCTCTTCGAAGCGGCGCATCGCTCGCTCGACGTGCTCCGGGCAGGCTGCGTAGTAGGGGTTGACCGCTTCGCGGGCCTGGAAAAACGCGTCCGGATTCTGGGCTGTGCCGCGAAGGACCGGCCGATCGGGCGTCAGGGCGCGCCTGCGGTGCGCCTCGATCAGCTCTTCGTCGATCAGCTCGGCAAGGTCTTCGTCCGAGAGCAAATCGATCGTGGCTACTTCGTGGGAGGTGCGGAAACCGTCGAAGAAGTGAATGAACGGGACTCGGGAGGCAAGCGTGGCCATCTGCCCGATGCAGGCGAAGTCGTGCGCCTCCTGCACGGAACACGAGGCAAGCAGCGCAACTCCGATTTGCCGGCAGGCCATCACGTCCGAATGGTCTCCGAAAATCGAAAGCGCATGCGTGGCGATCGAGCGGGCAGCAACGTGCATGCACATTGCGTTTAGCTCGCCCGCGATCTTGTAGAGGCTCGGGATCATCAAGAGGAGCCCCTGAGAAGCCGTGAAGGTCGTGGTCAGGGCCCCCGCCTGCAAGGCCCCGTGGACGGCCGCCGCCGCCCCCGCCTCCGACTGCATCTCGACTACGGTCGGAACCGTACCCCAGATGTTCCGCCGGCCCTCGGCGGCCCACTCGTCGGCGAACTCGCCCATCGGCGAAGCCGGCGTAATGGGATAGATCGCAATGACTTCGTTGGTCCGAAAGGCCACCGAAGCAGCCGCTTCGTTGCCGTCGAGGGTGGCCCGCCTGCGCGCCGGCTCGGCCTGCGGCGCCAGCGCGGACGCTCCCGCTCCCGATACCTGTGCACTCATCGCCCGTTCTCTCCTACGGTCTTCTGCGCGGTTTCACGACTCTGTGCCGTGTCGATTCTACCGGCCTCACTCGGGCCTGGCGAGTTGCCTGTATCCGTCCGAGCCGCTTCCGGCTGGACGCCTGGGCTGCGCCTTGCCGTTAGAGCCGCAAACCAGATTCTGCTGCATAGCATAAGCGCTGCTCATTCTGCTAGCCCCGGCGCTAGCCGGGCGTTGCGATTTCTCGGCGATTGGCGTTTGCTATCGAGGCTCGTTGGCTGGTTGGGGGGCAGTTCCCAGCCGCAAGAACAACTCTAGCTAAAGAGGCGAAGCGACGTGTCGAAGCTCCGTTTGTTTCTGACCTTGCCGGTCGGGCGAAAGATTCTCATGGGGCTGAGCGGCCTGCTCCTGATCGGCTTTCTGATCGTCCACATGACGGGTAACTTGCTCGTCCTGGCCGGGCCCGAGGCCTACAACCACTACAGCCACAAGCTGGTCTCGAACCCGCTCATATACGTGGCCGAGGTCGCCCTGCTAGCACTGTTCGTCGGCCACCTGCTGCTAGGAATTGCAGTGACGCTCCGCAACCGGGCGGCTCGTCCGGTTCCCTACGCCGTCAAGGAGCGAGCCGGGCATACGAGCCGCAAGAGCCTAGCCTCGACCACGATGATCTACTCCGGACTCGTCCTGCTCGTCTTCGTCCCGTTGCACGTGTGGACGTTCAAGTTCGGCCCTGACTACCCCTCGGCGGCCGATCCAGCAGTGCGCGACCTTTACAAGCTGGTCGTCGAAGTCTTCCGCTCCCCCGGCTACGCGGTCGGCTACATCCTGGCACTGGTCATCATCGGCTGCCACGCATGGCATGGCTTCGGCAGCGCATTCGAGTCGATGGGGGTGAGCTACCGACCGTGGCTCCGTAACCTCGGACGCGTCCTGACGGTGGTCATCATCGGCGGCTTCCTAGCCGTGCCCATTGCGATCTATTTCTTCCACGTGGGAGGAGGGTGCTCGTGATTCTAGACGGTCACGTACCGAGTGGTCCCATCGAATCCCGCTGGGACCTTCACAAGCAGCAAATGAGCCTGGTGTCGCCGGCGAACCGCCGCAAGCTCGACGTGAT
>CAYZHO010000113.1:8244-8615 GCA_964478045.1 uncultured Myxococcales bacterium
ACGGGTCTGGCAGGAGCTTCGGCAGCAGCAACGCTCGGGGAACTCGGCTACAACGTAAAAGCGTTTACCATCCTCGACTCGCCCCGGCGCTCTCACAGCATTGCCGCGCAGGGGGGAATCAACGCTGCCAAGAACTACAAGAACGACGGAGACTCCGTATACCGCCTCTTCTACGACACGATCAAAGGGGGCGACTACCGGTCGCGCGAATCCAACGTTTATCGCCTGGCGCAGATCAGCGTCGACATCATCGACCACTGCGTCGCCCAAGGCGTCCCCTTCGCACGCGAGTATGGAGGGCTCCTCGATACTCGCTCGTTCGGCGGTGCCCAGCTCGAGCGAACGTTCTACGCGCGGGGCCAGACGGGCCA
>CAYZHO010000114.1:0-8613 GCA_964478045.1 uncultured Myxococcales bacterium
CTGTCGGCATCGTGGCAGGCCAGGCAGAAGCTCTCGATGCTGGCGCCGGTGCCGTCGTAGACGTAGGAGGCGCCGCCGTCGGCATCGTGCAGGAACACGGTTGGGTCGGGGTTGGCCCAGTGCTGCGACTGGTCGTGGCAAACCTGGCAGTCGCTGTCGGTTACGATTTCAGTGGTTGTTCCATCGGTGACATGGTGGCTCGGCCGCTCGAAGTCGCCACCGGTGGAAGTAACCTGGCGCCGGTAGCCGCCGCCCGGTCCGCCGGGCTCGGGGATCGAGTGGCATCCGACGCAGCTTCCGCCCCCGCTCGGATAAAAGCCGTCCTCGTGCGGGTGGCAGTTGGTGCAGGTTCCGCCGGGCTGCGTGTTGGCGCCGTAGTTCGTGTGCGAGTTTGGATTGGTCAGCTTGTTGTAGTTGGCGGTCTTTTCGTGACAAACCTGGCAGATGTCGTCGTCGGTTTCGGCATCGCCGTCGACGAATCCCGTGTTGCTCGTAAACTCGAGGATTGCGCTCTTGACCGTCCGGTCCACCGAAATCGGCGGATAGTACGGTCCGGGATCGTTGGGGTCGATGATGTCGATGTCCGCTTCGAAGTCGTGGCGGATGTACTTGCCGTAGCTCGTTCCGAAGGCGTGATCCTGCTCCTGGTTGTGGGGGTTGTGACAGCCCCAGCACTTGACGTCCCAGTCGCCGTAGCCGTTGTCCGTGGTCAGGCTCGAGTGCGTCTCGACCGCCGGGGCAGGCCCGCCAGAGAAGTGACAGGACTCGCACAGCGCGTCCACACGTTTGGGATACGAGGCGGCTCCGTTGTGGGGTGCGTGGCAGGTATCGCAGGTTGCCGCGCTGGCGTGCGGTTCGTCGAAAGAGTTGCCGGCGGTAATCGCCGCCAGAGGCGGAGCGACGGCAGCCGGGGGAGTCGAAGCGACGTACGTGACGGCAGTGCCGCCGCGGTCGTCGTAGACGCGCACCCGGCGGTCTTTGCTTGAGGTCACGTACAGGCGGCCGCTTGAGTCAACGGCCGCGTCGATCGGGACGCGAAGGTCGCCCGCCCAGTACTGGCCGCCGCTAAAGCCGACCACGTCGAGCAACGTTCCCCCCGGTTCGAGGACGGCCACGCACGAGAGCGTGTTGTCGACAACGTAGAGGTGGCCGTTGCGGTCGACGTCGAGCCCGGTCGGGCGGTAAAAGACCGGGTCCCCGCTGTCGTTCGGGGGAGCCGGGATGTTTTCGATCCAGCCGCCGTCGAGGTCGAAGACCGCGATCCGGCTGTTGCCGAAGTCGGCCACGTAGAGACGGCCGCTGCGCTCGTCGGCGGCTAGGTCGGCCGGAAACTCGAACTCGCCCGGGCCGCTGCCGGGCGCACCGAAGGCGCCAAGATACGTGCCGTCGGCGGTGTAAACCGCGATCCGACCGGCACCCGCATCGGCCACATAGACGCGGCCTTGGGCTGCTTCGACCGCGACGGGTTTGAGGAACTCGCGGGCGCCCGCTCCAAGAGCGCCGATCGGCGTGGTGTTTTCGTAGATGCGGACCGAGCCGTCGGTTTCGTCGGCGACCCAGGCGTAGGTGAGGTCGCCAGAGACCTCGAGGACAGCTACCGCAACTGGGCGCCCGAGCCCTGCAAGAGTTCCGGTGCGCACGCCACTCTCATCGAAAATGGCAATGGCGCCGGCGCCGGCATCGGCCACGTAAAGGCGTCCGCTTGGCGCGAGCGCTAGGCGGGAGGGGCTGCGAAGGCCGCCGAAGGTGTCGCTGGCAGTGTCCGCGTATGCGGGGCACGGACAGTCGGCCTGGGCGCCGGCGGCGCCCACGGCCAGGCGCAGGCACGCCAAGGCGTCGCTTGCGGTGATCGGCAGCGTGCCGGTCGGGGCGCACAAGCAAGCTGGGGTGCACGTGTCGAGCTCGACTGCGGCGCGCAGGATGTGCAAGCAGTCGGTCGCCGCCGGCCGCGGGCCCGCGGTGACCGGCTGCGAGCACATTGCCTGGCTGGCCGCGCTCACCCCAGTGGCTGACGCGAGCGTGCCCCCCAAGACGACGGCTAAGATCGTAGCGGCAAGCTTTCCGTAGCTGGCTTTGCTCATCGTGCCCCTTTTCCCCAAAAGCGACGGCGTTCCTTGCCGGGAAGGCGCAATGGTCCCGGTAATCGGCGCCATGCACTCGCCGTGCCAAGTGCATTTCGGCCGGCCGAGCCGGTGCCCAAACAGGCAACGAGCGCCGGGGGCACTCTTTTTTTTCAGCCCTGCAAGGGCGGCCGAAAGGACCGAAAAAGGCCAAAGAAGCCCCCAGCCGGGGGGAACGAGCAGGGATCCGGTGATCGAGTACGGCTCAGCCCGTGGCCCTTATGGAGGGAAAGCCCGGGAAAAAACATTGCTCGGCGCTACGCGCGAGTAGCCGCGACGTGGTCTTTGGCGCCGAAACCTCGGCGGCCCCTGCCGGGTTTTCGGCATTGACGGAAGGCCGCCGGCGCGAGCGCGCGAACCTAAAGTCGTGCGCCCAGGGGCACCCGGCCAAGGGCCTAGCCTGCCTCAAAGAGCGCCCGGCTCGTCCATGCGAACCCGAAGCTCGGTACGGCCTGGTGCACGCCGGCGCGAGCACGGAAGGCCACTCTGGTATTACGAATCCAAAAATAGTAATACTGGCCTATGCGCGCTTTCACCTCGGCGGCTGTTTTCACTCTGCTACTCGTTGTTGCCGCGCCGGCAGGTGCCCACGAGCTGTGGCTTGACCCGGCCGCGGGGGGCGGCCTGGTTCTCAACTACGGCCATGCACGCGACGCCGAGGAAGGTCCGCGGCGAATCGAGTATCGCCCCGAGTGGATCCGCGAGGCGCTGTGCGTGGATCCCGGCGGGCACGCGGCGCCCGTGAAGCTCGAGGCCGCTTATCCGGTGCGCTTGCCGGGGCCGTGCGCAGCCGCCTACGTGCGCATTTCGAGCGGTTACTGGACGAAGACGCCTTACGGCACCAAGAACGAGCCGCCGGCGGCGGGCGACCAAGTCGTGGACAGTTGGCTTTCGTTTGAGAGCACCAAGCGGATCGAGCGCTGGAGTCCGGCGCTGGCCGAGCCGCTGGCTTCGGGTCTCGAACTTACTCCGACCCGCGATCCCACCGAACTTCGCCCGGGCGAGAAGCTTCGCCTGCTCGTCACGCTTGCGGGCAAGCCGGTAGCCGGAGCAGTCGTAGCCTACGACGACAGTGTGCGTGGCCAGAGCGACAGCGAGGGCCGAATCAACGTGCGCATCCGCCACCGCGGTTTGCAGTGGGTGACGGCAACCCTCGAACAGCCCGACCCCTCGGGTAAGGCCAGGCGGATCGTGCGCACGACCACACTGAACTTCGTCGCGGGCAAGGAAGAACAAAAGTGAAGAAGGCGGTAGCGACCAGCGTTGCAGCCGCGTGCGCGGCCGCCGTGTGGATATGTGCGAGCCCCGCGCTGGCCCACGAACTTCGCCGAGAGATCGGCCGCGCTCAAGAAGCGATTGCCGTGCGGCTCTACTTTCCCGGCGGGCGGCCGTTTGCCTACGAGTCCTACGAAATCTACCGCGACGGCGAGAAGGTTCCTTTTCAAGTCGGGCGAAGCGACGCGCTCGGTCGCATCGTGTTCCTCCCGGACCGGCCCGGCACCTGGCGGATTCGCTCGTTTTCCAAGGACGGGCACGGTGCCGACTTCACGGTGAGCGCGCGGGCTGGCGGCAGTCTGGTCGCCTCGGGAGGCCCTCTCATCGAGCGCTACCCGCGCCTGCTGGTGGGACTTGGGTTGATTGGTGGAGTGTTCGGCTTGGCGGCTCTTGCGGCGCTGGCCAGGCGCCGGCCGCAATCAGGTCGCGGTGAGTAGGGTAGGGCGGATGGACTTTGGCGGCCCGGCGCCGAAGCAAGCGAGGTGGCGCCTCGGCGAGCTGGGCCGGCAAGCCGGCTTGGAGCAAGGGGGACCAAAGTGCTTAGAACCACGGTGGCGATAGTAGCGGCGCTCCTGCTGTGGCTTGGCGCGTTCGGACAGGCCTTTGCGCATCATGGGGTCGCCGCTCTCGGTGCCGCCGGGCTCGAGGGGCCGGGCGCGCCGATCGAGACGTCGAGTTCGGCGACCTTGCCGGCGGGAAGCGCCCTGCTTTACGCCAAGGTCGATCACGCTCCCTTCCGCAAGTACACGGCGGCACGCGATGGTGAGACGGACCATTTCACCTTCTGGCTGTTCGGTTTGGGCTATGGCATCCGGCCCTACCTGTCCGCCTACGTGTTCGTGCCGTATACCGAAAAGGTTCGTGAGGACGGATCAGTCCGTAGCTCGGGCGCCGGCGACGTTTCGCTGAGTGCGGTGCTCGGCCTGAAGTGGGACGAGGGACTGCGCCTGGTGCCGGCCAGTGAAAGCCTCGACGACCTCGAGGACTGGCACTTCACGCTTTACGGGGGACTTACGCTTCCGACCGCAGATGCAAACGCGCGGGATCGAAGCGGCAACCTCGTGCCGGAGTTTTCGCTCGGCTTCGGCGAACCCTCGTTTACGGCGGGCGCGACCGCGACCAAGACCGCGGGGGCGCGGGCCACGGTCGTCGGCGAGGCGTCCTACACGTATTTTCGCGACCACCGCCATGAGGGCGGCGTCCGAAACCAGTTCGGATCGGAGCTGCGCGCAAATCTGGCTCTGGCCTACCGGCTGTTTGAAAGCCAAGCGAAGCGTTTTCGTCTCGACGCCAACCTCGAGGGAAACTTCCTGCGGCTCGGGCGCGACCGCACCGACGGGCGGCCCGAGCGCGCAAGCGGCGGCGAGGTTCTCTACGGCACCGGCGGAGTGCGCCTGTACTACCGGCGCGCGAGCCTAGCGGTCGGCGTGAAGCTTCCAGTGGCCACGAGCCTGAACGAGTCGTCCGAGCAGCAAGGGTCCGAGGGCAAGGAGCGCTACCGCCTGGTGGCCACGCTCTCGCTGTTGCTCTGAGGGCTTGAGCTGTGCACATCCCCGACGGATTCATTGCCCCGCAAGTCTACTTGCCCGCATACGGGGTGGCCGGCGTGGCTTGGAGCTGGGCCCTACGCCGGGTTCGCTCGCTCTTGCGCGAGGAGACGATTCCGCGGCTGGCGGTTTTAACGGCCCTTTCGTTCGTGCTCATGTCGGTTATGATCCCGCTGCCCGGGGGAACCTCGGCGCACGCCACCGGCGTTGCCCTGCTGGCGCTCGCCTTCGGCGTGCAGACCGCCTTCCTTGCCGTTTCCCTCGTCTTGCTCGTGCAGGCGTTGGTCCTCGGTGCGGGCGGCGTGACGGCGCTTCCCCTCAATGCGCTGGCGATCGGTCTGGCCGGCGGCCTGGCCGCGCGCGCTAGCTACCGGATCCTTCGCCCGGCTGGAGAAGCAGTGGCGCTGATCGCCGCCGGCTGGGTTTCGATCAACTTAGCTGCCTTGATCTTGGCCGTGGTGCTGGGGATCCAGCCCCTGGTCGCGCACGACCCGAGCGGCCGCCCTTTGTTCTTTCCGTTCGGCCTAGCGGTGACGATCCCGGCAATGGCGGGCATCCACGCGGTGGTGGGAATCGGCGAAGGCCTGCTGACCCTGCTCGTCTGGCGCGCCGGAAAGCGGCGCGGCTGGTTCGGCCCGTGAAGGCGCGGCTTGCCCTGCTGGGTTACCTAGCGGCCGTCGTTGCCGGGACCGCCGTCCACGAGCCGGCGGTGCTGGCGGGCGGCCTGCTGCTGGTCCTGGCGCTGGCCGGCAGGAAAGCACCGGCCGTTTTGTTGCGGGCTGGCGCAAGCGCCCTTCCTTTCAGCGCCGTGGTGTCGGCAGGCTACGCAGCCCTGGCTGCTTGGCGCGGCGAGCCGTGGTTCGAATACGTGGTGCTGCTTAACGTGCGGGTTTTGTTTCTGGCCGCGCTCACGGTCACGGTAGCGATGCGCGTACGACTTTTCGAGGCGCTTTCGTTCTCGCCCGCGCTGACGTACGTGCTTGCGATTGCGTACGCGCAGATTCTGACTTTAAGGCGCCTGCTCGGGGAGTTTCGCTTGGCTCACAGAAGCCGCTCTCTGCGGCCGGCCAAGCTCGCCGAGCGCTACCGCCAGAGCGCCGCCTGCGCCGGCCTGCTGCTAGAAAAGTCGCATCAAGCGGCTAGCGAGATCACGCTGGGCATGCGCTCGCGGGGATTCTTCGATGATTGAACTCGAGTCGGTAACCTTTGCCTATCCCGAGAGCCAACCCGTTCTCAGCGACGTGAGCCTGCGCGTGGCCGAGGGCGAGCGCGTCGTTTTGCTGGGTGCCAACGGCTGCGGAAAGACGACGCTGCTGCGCCTTCTCGACGGTCTTTTGTTCCCCGCCCGGGGCCGCTACCTCTACGACGGAATCGAGGTGACGCCGAAGACGCTCGGGCGGCGCACCTTCGCCCGGCGCTTCCGGCGCGAAGTCGTGCTGCTGTTCCAGCAGCCGGAGGCGATGCTGTTCAACCCCACCGTCTACGACGAGATCGCCTTCGGCTTGAGGCAGCTCGGGGCAGACGACGTCGACGGCCGGGTGCGCCATTGGGCCGCGCGGCTCGGCCTCGACGGCCGGCTCGACGAAGCCCCCTTTCGGCTGAGCGGAGGCGAGAAACAGCGCTTGTGCCTGGCTGCGCTGCTTGCGCTCGAGCCGCGGGTGCTGCTGCTCGACGAACCCACGGCCAACCTCGACCCGCGCACGACCGGGTGGCTGATCGACTTGCTGGCGTCGCTTCCCGTAACGGTGGTGACCGCCACGCACAACCTGAGCCTGGCGGGCGAGCTGGGCCAGCGAATGGTAGTCTTGTCCGAACAGCACCGCATCGCCTTCGACGGGACACTGCCCGACCTGATGGCCGACGAAGGAACCCTGGTCGAGGCCAACCTGGTGCACCGGCACGGCGATCGCGGCCTTCACACCCACGATTGGAGTTGAGAACGTGGCCAGCAAAGGCGAGCAAGGAGTCACCCGTTTCAGCGTTTCGCTTCCCAACGCGCTGCTCGAGGAGCTCGACCGGCGCGTCACCCGGCGCGGCTACGCGTCGCGCTCGGAGCTCGTGCGCGACCTCATTCGCGAGCGCCTCGTCGAAGATCAATGGAGCTCGGGGCGTTCGACGGTCGTCGGCGTGCTCGCAATCGCCTACGACCACAACCAGCCGGGCCTCAGCCATCAACTGGCCGAGATCCAGCACGGCCGCTACACGAACGTCCTGTGCAGCACGCACGTTCACCTCGACCGGGAGAACTGCCTGGAGGTGATCATCATCCGCGGCCGCCCGAGCGAAATAGAAAAGATCGCGCTCGGCGCCGCCGGCCTGCGCGGCGTGCGCTTTGCCAAGCTGACCCGGGCATCGACCGTTCCGGTTTGAGCGGTTGCAGCGGCTGCGGCGGGCGGCGCCTTGATAGGGGACCGGCCGGCGAGTGCAGCGACTTGCGCGCACCTAAAAAACGCGCGGCCTGCATGGCCGCGGCGTCTTGCCCGAGGGCAGCGCGAGGAAACTCGCGCGCATAGCAGGGACGGGCCCGCCCCACGAGGTTGCTTGCGGCGCGTGCCTTCGGGCTATTACGCGGGCGTGCCAGCAAGCACGCCGGCCGAAAGAAAGGCGCGGCCCCTGAACGGGGAGCGCAGAGCCTACCTGGGGCAGCTACCTCGAGGTTGTGGAGCGCCTTGGGGCGCGGCCGAAACCGAGCGCGCGCACGCGGGCGCAAGCCGGGGCGCCCCTTGGCGCCACGTCGGCTTGGTGCCGGCCCGAGTTTGCACTCCGCAGGGACGTCAGGGATGGACGAGCAGGGTGAACAGCCCGAGTGCGAGGAGGACGAGTCCGCTGGCCTGGCGCTCGTGGTGCTCAAGGTAACGCGAGCGGATCCGGCGGGCACCGCGCAGGGCAAGGTGGACGAGCACGACCATGCCGAGAACCGTCACGGCGAGGTAGAGCAGAGAGATCAACGCCACACCGGTCCAGCCGTAGGCTCCACCCTGCAAGTAGTAGGCCTCGATCTCGATACACGGCGACAGGAACATGGCGGCCGACAAAGAAAGGACGAGCGCTGCCGTCGGCGACCGCGACGGGGCAGTCGCTTCGGGCGGGATGTGCTCGTGGGAGGAGTGGCCGCGCAAGTCGAGGACGAGGTAGGCGATGCCGAGGCCGAGCAGGAGCAGGCCCGGAACCAGCCACACCAGGCGCGAGTCGGCAGCCAAGCGCTGCCCGAGCAAGCCCACGAAAATGCCGATGAGGATCGTACTGCTGGCGTGCGCAGCGCCCGTCAGAGCAGTGATCGCCAGCGCCTCGGCGTGACTCCAGCGCTGAGCCTTGCTGATGACGACCAGGGGCAGCCAGTGGTTTGGAATCGCCGCGTGAATAAGACTCAGCATCAGGCTGCCGAGCAGGATGTGCAGCACCGCCTTCCTCCCTCAACCGTTTCCCGGCAGGCGCCTTTTGGTGGGCGGCGGCCTGCGGGGGCCGCATTGTTCGCCGGCGCGGCGCTCGGCACAAGCCGGCCGCTCAATCGAACGCCCGGCCGAGGATTTCCCGGACGCTACCGATCCCGCGCTCGCCGAGGTAGGCCACGAGCCCATCGCGCACGTCGGCCGCCACATTGGGGTTGGAAAAGACCGCCGTGCCGATCTGCACGGCCGTGGCACCGGCCAGTAGGAACTCCAGGGCGTGTG
>CAYZHO010000115.1:0-8588 GCA_964478045.1 uncultured Myxococcales bacterium
GCCGAAAGAAGAAAGGGGTGCCGGGCTGTTCCGTGTGGAACGGCCCCTTGCCCGAAGGTTGCCAGAAGTTTACCTCCTCCAAAGGGGAGCGCTGTCTAAGGAAGCACCACCAGTCGTAGTCCGTGTTGACGACGACCCCCTTCACCGCGGCGCCTCACTAGCACACCGCTTGCCCCACGTGCAAAGAACCGCCGAGGCCGCCCAGCCCGCGCGAGCGCCTTCGGGCAGACACCGGCTGGAAGCCAGCGCTTGCCACGATTAGTAAATCATTATAATCCTATGCGCCACAAGCTCGCCGCCAGGGCCGGCGGCCTGGCAAGTACTTGACACAAAAGGAGTTTTCCATGAGCGTGAACCTTTCCTCTCTGATCGCCGAGCTGCGTACCCCTGCCGCTGCCGACGCCACTGACCTGCCGACCGTCTGCGTCCTGTGCTCGGCCAACTGCGGCCTGCGCGTTGACGTGGCCGGCGGCCGCATCGTCAAGGTCCGCCCGGATTCGACCAACGTCTACAGCCGCGGCTACATGTGCAACAAGGCTGCCTCGATTCCCAAGTACGTCGACCACGCCCAGCGCGTAACCGAACCACTCAGGCGCCGCCCCGACGGCACGTTCGAGGCGATCGACTGGGAGACGGCGATCTCGGAGATCGGCTCGCGCCTCAGGGAGATTCGCGAAAAACATTCGCCGAAGTCGGTCGCTTTGGTGGGGATCGGCGGCCAGGCCAATCACATGGACGTCCTTTACGGGCTGTCCTTCCTCGAGCTGGTCGGCACGCCGAAGTGGTTCAACGCCTACGCGCAGGAAAAGACGCAGCACCACCTCGTCAACCAACTGTTGTTCGACGCACCGCCGGCCGTGCGCTTGCACGGAGAAATCGAAAAGTCGGACTGCGTCGTCTACATCGGCACGAACCCCAGGATCAGCAACCGGGTGGAGCGGTCCAACGATGTGGTCGCGGCAATCGGCAAGGACCCCTCGAAGTACGTCATCGCCGTCGATCCGCGCGAAACCGAAACGACCAAGACGGCTGACCTGCACGTGCGCCCGCGTCCCGGAACCGACGCCTACCTGCTGCTGGCCGTGCTCAAGACGATCGTGGAAGACGACGCCCTCGTCGACTCGCAGTTCCTCGCTCGCCACGCAACGGGGCTGGAGGAGCTGCGCGCCGCGCTCGCTGAGGTGGACGTCGATGAAATGAGCGCGCGCTGCGGGGTGGCGCGCGAGACGATCGAGCGGTTCGCCGAGCGCTTCGCCAAGGCAAAGCGCGCCTCGATACTCTACGACCTCGGGATCGAGCAAATCCCGTTCCTCACGGTGGTCTCCTACGTCATCCACCTGCTGCCGGTAGTTACGGGCAACCTCGGCAAACCAGGCGGCATGCTGTTCATGGGGGGCGCGATTGTGCCCGAGCGCGTGGCGGATCGATTCGAGCGCCAGCCCGAGCGGGCTCTCGCTTCAGGCATTCGGGCGATCTACGCGCTCACACACCTGCGGCCGATGTTCTCGCCAAGCCTAGTGCCCGAGGAGATCCTCATCGATCATCCGGAGCGCATTCGCGCGCTGTTCGTCGAGGGTTCCAACCCATACTTGTCGTTTTCCGACACGGCCAAGTGGCGCCAGGCACGCCAGCAACTCGACCTGATGGTCGTCATCGACCCGGCGATGACCGAGACCGCCCGCGACGCCGACTACGTCCTGCCGGCCCCAAGCGGTTACGAAAAGTGGGAGATCAGCAGCTTCCCGAAAGGATTTCCCGAAATCTACATGCTCGTGCGCCGGCCGGTAGTCCCGCGGCGCGGGCAGGCCCTGCCCGAAGGAGAAATCTACTTCCGCTTGCTGCGCGCGGCCGGTCTGCTTCCCGAGCCGCCCGAAGAGCTGCGGGCCGCCGCCTCGGGCGCACTCGATCCTGAGGGGGCGGGCAACTACCTGATGCAGCTGCTGGCGGCCACCGGCGGGCAGCCAGTGGGTCTTGCACCCATGTGGACGTACGAACTCGTGGGCCCGCACCTTCCGGACCCGGTTCTTGCCAGCGTCTGGCTTCAGTGCATGCAAAACGCCGTCGCCCGCAAGGATGCCGTGGTGCGGGCCATTGGCTTCGAGTGGCAGGACAAAGATCCGGTGGCAATCGGCCTCGAGCTGTTCCGCCGGGTCTTGGCCCACCCCGAAGGGACGGAAATCGCGCGCGCGGACGTCTCGCGCAATCTCGAGGAGAACATCGGCTGGCCCGACGGCAAAGTCAGGCTGGCTCCCGAACCGCTGATCGCCGAACTCCGAAGGTGCATCGAAACGCCCCCTGCCCGGAGCCAGGAGTACCCCTTCGTGTTGGCTTCCGGCTTGCGCACCCGGTGGACCGCCAACACGATCCACCGGGATCCGTCGTGGCGCGCCGGAGCGGCCGGCCGATGCACGCTGCACATTTCACCCGAAGACGCCCGCCGGCTCGGAATCGACTCCGGCGATCTCGTGCGCCTGCGCACCGCTCGAGGCAGTGCGGAGTTGCCGGCAGAGATCGACGGCAACGTCCTGGCCGGTCACGTTTGGGTGCCCAACGGCTACGGCATGGTTCTCGGCGATCCGACCACGGGCGAGCAGTGCGGCACAGTCGGCGTCAACCTCAACGCTCTGGCCGATGCCCAAGACCGCGATCCGCTGACGGGCATTCCGCACCACAAGGCCACACCGTGTAACGTGGAGCCGGTATGGCAGACACGCACGAGCAAGCGCGGCAGCGGGCACGCCGTTCATGCGAGCGCTTGACACTCGTCTGCCAGCGGTCGCTCAAGTCGGCGCCGCGCCCCAGGGGAGCAACGACTTGCCCGTGCTGCTTTGGCCGAAAGAGCGGGCGCTCGCCGTCGTGAGGCCCGGTGGGTTTTGCGCCTCGGGCGGGCGCTCGTGCGCAAACCAAAGATTGCGGGTGAGGCGGCCGAGGAGCTAGCGCAGATGGCACGCTACAAGCCGGGACACAAAGAGCGAACCAGCCAGAAGATCCTCGATGCAGCGGCCCGCCTTTTCCGCGAGAAAGGCGTAGCCGGAGCGCGCGTCGAGGACGTAATGGGAGCCGTCGGACTGACGGTCGGCGGCTTTTACCGCCACTTCGACTCGAAAGAAAAACTCCTGTGCGAAGCGATCTCGCGGGCTTTCGAGAGCTCGCGTGCGCTGATCGAGGCAACCCCCAAGGAACTGCGCGGGCGCCGGTGGCTCGAACTCGCAGCAGCCTTGTATCTGAGCGAAGCGCACCGCGACAACGTCTCGGGAGGTTGTCCCCTGCCCGCTTTGAGCGGCGACGTTGCGCGCGGGCCACAGAGCGTGCGGCGCCACTTCGAAGCCGAGCTCAAGGCGATCGTGGCCGCAATCACCGAGCGCCTCGAAGGCACGCCCGAAGAGCGGGAATCGACCGCCTGGCAGTTTTGCGCCGCCGCGATGGGCGCACTCTTGCTGGCGCGGACGGTCGTTGATCCGGACCTTAGCAACCGGATTCTCGAGAGCGCGCGGGCGCTGTTCGAACAGGACCAACCAGGCCGGTAAGACCGCGCTACTCAAGCGCTGCTTCGCTCGCGGCACGCACCCGGCTGCACCCGGCCCAGCGCCTAGAGCGGATAACCGCCTGCATCGACGACCGCCGCGGCCAGCCTGCGCTGCGCTTCGATCACCTTGCAGGGCCAGTCCATGCGCAACTTGTCGACCGCGGCTAGGTGGTCGGACAACGTCGGGTCGTCGTAGACGTCCATCAGCACGTGGCGGCCGGTGTGCGCGACGAAGCTATAGGCGCGTGGGACCAGTGCGGTAACGAAGTCACGGGCGATCTTCTTGGAGCGCTCGTCGCCGCCGGCCAGGATTTGCCTTGCCCGCTGGACGACCGAGTCGATCTCGTAGGCCCGGGCGATCATGTCGGCCACGGCTCCGAGTATCTCCTGCTCTTCGGCCACCTTGACCCGGTAGGTCTCGACCACCGCCGCCAGAACGTAGATCGTAATCCACTTGGCCAGCTCGGCCACTTGTGACTCGACCGCTAGTGCCCCGTCGGCCCGCGCGGGCAACTTTCCCTGGGCGATTCGCTGGCGCACTTCGGCGGCGTGCTCGAGCAGCGGGTTTTCTCCCTTCATGGCTCGCCGCAGGAGCGTTCCGGGAACGATCAAGCGATTGATCTCGTTGGTTCCCTCGAAGATCCGGTTGATGCGCGAGTCCCGCAGGATCCGCGCCGGTTCGTAGTCTTCGATGAAACCGTAGCCGCCGTAGATCTGAACCGCTTCGTCCGCGCAGTAGTCGAGAGCCTCGGAGCCGAACACTTTGATGATCGAGGCCTCGACGCTGAACTCTTCGATTGCGGCCACCCGCTCCGCATCGGTCTCGGCTCGGGCGAGGTGTTCGTCGATCAAGCCGGTAGTGCGGTAGCCCATCGACTCTCCGGCAAAGATCCGGCACGCCATCTCGGCTAGTTTGTTCGCGACCAGCCCGAACGATGCGATCGGCCTGCCGAATTGCTCGCGCTCCTTGGCATAGCGGGTTGCCAGCCGGAGCGCGTGCTTGCAGGCTCCGATCGTTCCGACCCCGAGCTTGATGCGGCCCACGTTCAGGATGTTGAAGGCGATTCGGTGTCCTTTACCGATCTCGCCGAGCAGGTTGGCGGATGGAACCTTAGCGTCCTCGAAGAGCAAGGAACACGTCGACGAACCACGGATCCCCATTTTGTGCTCTTCTGGACCAACGTCGAGACCGGGGGTCGAGCGATCGACGATGAAAGCTGTAAACTTCTCGCCATCGACCTTCGCGAACACCGTAAAGACGTCGGCAAAGCCGGCGTTTGTGATGAACTGCTTCGTTCCGTTGAGAATCCAGTGGCCGCCGTCATCCGAAAGAACGGCTCGAGTCCGGGCGGCCAGGGCATCCGACCCCGAGGTCGCCTCGGTCAGGGCGTAGGCAGCAAGGCGCTTGCCGGTGGCTAGGTCGGGCAAGTACGCTCGCTTCTGCTGCTCGGTGCCGAAATAGACGATCGGCATCGTACCGATCCCGGTGTGGGCGCCGAGCGAGACAGCAAACGAACCGACGCAGGAGAACTGCTCGGCGAGCAGCATCGACGTGGTCTTGTCGAGGCCGAGCCCTCCGTATTGCTCCGGCACGTCGACCATGAGCAGCCCGAGCTCGCCCGCCTTGCGCAAGAGCTCGGGCATCAGTCCCGGCTTTTTCGCTTCGATGTCGGCAAGCCGCGGTAAGATTTCTTTTTCGGAAAACTCCCGGCCGGCTTCGGCCATTGCCCGCTGCTCGTCCGAAAATCGCTCGGGCGCCATGATCTGGCGGCTGCCGGCCGCCATCCACAAGAACTCTGCTCCGCGCGAAAGGCTCTCTTCGTCCGCCATCGTGTTTGCCTCCTCGGCCTTGCGGCCGCGCTCAGTCTAGACTTCCCGGCCGCACGGGCCAGCGAAGCCGGCCAGCAAACCGCCGCACCCGCAAGGAACCTGTCGCGCGCGCCGGGCCGCAGCCGCACTGCCCACTCCAATGCAACGGTCCGGCGCCCCTTACCCGTGGGCGTGCACCGGCACCGAGTCGGGCCGCACGGGCCGCTCGAGGCCGCCGCTTTCGATCCACGCCCGTGCTTCGGTGGCGCTGCGTTCGATCAGGATGCCGGCATTGGAAAAGTCGATCGGCGTCGTCGCCAGGGGGCACAGGGTCGGCGTGACGAACAGTTCAGCAGTGGAGCAATAGCGCTCGAGGTCGACCGCGAGCTGGCGCGCAATCAGCAGACTGATCCCGTGCAAGGCCATCGCCAAAGGGTCTGTTGGAATGCTCTCGAGGCGGCAGGCGAACCCGGTGGGAATCACGACGACGCGCCGCGCGCCGAGCTTGCACGCAACCGAAATAGGCGTGTTGTTGGCGATGCCTCCATCTACCAGGTGCCGGCCCCCGATGACGACCGGCGGAAACAGCGCAGGAATCGATGCGCTCGCCATAACCGCGTCGGCGGCATTGCCCGACGACAAAACCACCTCGCTGCCCGAACAAACGTCGGTAGCGACGACGTGCACTGGTACGGCAGCGTCTTCGAGATTGCGGTAGGGAAGGTACTGCTTGACAAGGGCGCGCAATCGCCCCGGATCGAATAGATGGTTGCGCGCGGACAGAAGGCCGAGCATTCCCCCGACCAGCGAGAAGGGAAACACGCGCCGCCGCGAAAGGCCCGCCCAAATCCGGGCGAGCTCGCCCACTCCGGCAAGGTCCGGGCGCCCTGCGAAGTAAGCTCCGTTGATGGCACCTACCGAAGAGCCGACCACGAAATCCGGCGTGATTCCATGCTCGACCAGAGCTGTGAGGGTTCCCACTTCCACGGCACCCAAGCTCCCGCCGCCGGCTAAGACGAACGCCGTTGCCGTTCGCTTGGGTTTCTCCGGCGCAGCCGCAGCTAGTTTGGCGCGCCGCGCAAGCTTTCCGATGTCGACAGGCATAGCCGTAGCTCCTCGGCGGGCGCTTGCGCGTCGCAACCGCGCCCGCCCGAGCCGCCACCGGCGTAGGCCGGCGCCGCGGTACGCGCCCTGGCGCCCTCGTGCTTGCAGGTACGAGCGAGCGACCGGCAGGTTTCGCGTTCTGGCACAAATGCTGAGGCCGGAGCCCAAGGCCCGGCCCACGTCAGCTACTGCACTTGGCCCACTCGCCCAGCTCTAAGTCTTGGTAGCCGGCCCTTTCGAGTGCGCGCAGGACAGCCTTGCGCACGTGCGGGCCGTCGTGGTGCTCGGCCGGAGGCGGCGGGGCCAAAGCGCGCGCCCGCCGGAGCAGATCGGCGCAGCCGCCCGGTGCCACCCGTTCGGCAGTCGCGTACATTCCCTGCTCGCCTTCCTCGAGTAGATTGTGGCGGGACAAAATCCGCTCGATCGCCTCGAGAACGACCGGCTCGGGTGGCGGAACGAGCAGCGCAGCAACCGCACCGTGATCGAGCCGCAACTGCCGCGCGTGCTCGTACGGCCGCCCGCCTTGGCCAGCGGCAATCGCCGGAAGCAAGATTTTCTCTTCGATCCCGATGTGCCGGAGCAAGCCCGCGCGAAACTCCTCGTAGGCCTCCCGGTCGCCTTGCTTTGCCCTGGCGAGCAGGCCTTCGAGCCGGCGGTGATCACCGATCAGCCATGACGCAATCGACTCGGCCATCGACCCCGACGGGTACACGGGCCACGCCACCCAGGCAAGCACGATCGGCCGTGGCTGCTTGCGTCGCCTCGAAAAACCCCCGAGCCTGTTTGTGACGGAACCGCTTGGATGAATGAGCCTGCGATGAGTGTTAGCGGCCGGCCGACGCCCGAGGCTCTCGCCGCCGGCCGCATGGCCGTTGAGGAACTGGCTTTCGCGCTGAGCCCGCGCAGTACTCCGCGTTGCCCCAAACCTCCTGCCGCTCGATCCCGACAAGATTTCGTTCGGCCGGCCTACGCTAACCTCTCGGACCTGCCGCCGGACCGGCTCGTGGCGCCGGCCAAGCCGACTGTGCGCCGGGCGCCGCCCGCCGTGGCCCGCCACCTGGCCCCCGCTTGCGGAGGAACACCCGCGTGAGCGCGTTGCCCCTTGAAAGCCTGCGCGTTGTCGATCTGTCGTCGGAGATCGCCGGCGCCTACTGCACGAAGATGCTCGCCGACGCCGGGGCCGACGTGATCAAGGTCGAGGCTGCCGGCCGCCCGGATCCGCTGAGGGCCTGGAGCGGTTCGGGCGCCCCGCTTGCCGCCGGTGAGGACGCGGCACTGTTCAAACACCTTTGCGGCTGGAAGCGCGCCATCGCCCTCGACCTTTCGGCGGCCGAGGACCTCGGCGCCTTGCGGGCACTGCTTGCCGGTGCCGATCTTCTCGTCGAAAGCTTCGGGCCGGGCGGGCTCGAACGCCACGGGCTTGGCTTTGCCGAACTGCGCAAGACCAATGCGCGCCTTTGCGTCGTTTCCATTTCTCCCTGGGGCCGCAAGGGACCCTGGGCGCGCAGGCCGGCCACGGAGTTCACCCTGCAGGCGGCCACCGGAGCGACCGACCACCGCGGCTTGCCCGGCCGCGCCCCGGCGGCCGCGGGCGGGCGCATCGGCGAATGGATCGCCGGCAGTTTTGCCGCGATGGGGGGCCTGCTCGCCTGCATGGCCGCGCGCCGCACGGGCAAGGGCCTGCACGTGGACCTGTCGGCCTTCGAAGCGATGGTGCTGGCCCTCACCTACTATCACGACCTGAGCGGCCAGTGGCGCGGCGGGCGCTTGCAGCGCGGGATCGAAGTTCCCTCGATCGAACCCGCCAAGGACGGCTGGGTAGGGCTGTGCACGATCACCGGACAGCAGTGGAAGGACTTTTGCCTCATGATCGGCCGCCCGGACCTGGCCGAAGACGAGCGCTTACTCGACGGCACCGAGCGCACCCGGCAGCTCGAGCGCATGCAGCAAATCATCCACGGCTGGACGCGCGAGCGTACGGTCGCCGAAATCGTGGAGCTGGCCAGTCTCTTTCGGGTGCCCGCCGTTCCGGTCGGAAACGGCAAGACTGTGCTCGAAATGGAGCAGTTTGTCGAGCGCGGCGTGTTCGTGAAGGGACCGGGCGGCTTCAAGCGCCCGCGCCCGCCCTACTTGTTCGAACGTATCGAGC
>CAYZHO010000116.1:0-8580 GCA_964478045.1 uncultured Myxococcales bacterium
CTGGGTGCAGATCCGCGAGTACATTTGCCCGGGATGCGGCACCCAACTCGAGGTCGAGTCGGTTCCGCGCGGGTGCCCGCCGGACTTCGAGTTTTTGCCGGATCTCGATACGTTTTACCGCGAGTGGCTCGGCCGGCCTCTGCCCGACGAGGTCGAGTTTGCCGACAAGACGCTCGAGGTCGTGGCCGGGTGGATCGAGAAATAACACCCGGTGTAGGGGGCAGGAGCCAAGGGCCGAGGCCCGGGGGAAGGCCGATGACGAAAGCGCTCGATGGAATCGTTGCCCTCGATTTGACCACCGAGTTCTGGGCTTCTCTGGCTGCCGCAATGCTCGGCGACTTCGGCGCCCAAGTGGTGCGCATCGACGACCCCGCCGGCCGCTCGCGCCAAAGCGCCTACGGGGCGAGCGAGCCGCACGAACCCGGCACCCTGAACTGGCGCTTCGACTTGGCCAATCGAAACAAGCTCAGCTTGGCCCTGGACCTGGATAGCCAGCGGGGGCGGGAGATCGCTGGCGAGCTGGTTCGCCGAGCCGACGCGCTGGTAACCGATCGGCCGCGCGCGTGGCTGGCCGAGCGCGGGCTCGACTACGAGACCGTCTCTCGCACGCACCCTGGGATCGTCTACGCGCGCGGCAGCGGTTTTGGCCCGCGCGGGCCGGATGCCGACCTGCCGCCGCTGGACGAACTTGCCGCGGCGCACACTGGGATGATGCCGATTCTTCCCCAGCCCGAGCAGCCGCCCGTCTATCCCGGGCACGGCCAGATGTACACGACGGTGATGCTTGCCTTCGGTGTGGTCACCGCGCTCTTCCATCGCAAGCGCAGCGGCGAAGGGCAGGCGGTCGATGCCTCGCTCCTGGCCGGCAATATGTACGGTGCCAGCCTCGACCTTCAAGCGTTCCTGGCGATCGGCGGCGAGAGGTTCCTGCAGCCCATTTCAAGGCTCGACGCGGGCAACCCGATGAGCGGAACGCTCTATCGCGCCGCCGATGGCCGGTGGGTGACTCTGACGATGCCGGATACGGACCGCTGGTGGCCGCAACTTGCGGAAGTGACGGGCCTCGACCCGAACGACCCGCGCTTTGACAGCCACGACAAACGCTGCGGCGAGAACCGCCTGGAACTGATCCGCCTGCTCGAGGAAGCGTTCGCCAAGAAGCCGGCCGACTATTGGCGCGACGTATTCACGGAGCGCAAGATGTCGGCCGACATCATCGAAGAGTACACGTATCCCGAACGCGACCCGGACGCCCGGGCCAACCGCTACTTGCTCGACCTCGACGACGCCAGCCTCGGGAAGCTGACGATGCTGGGATTCCCGATCTTCATGACCGAGACCCCGGCCGTCCTGGAACGGACGGCTCCGCGGCTCGGGCAGCACTCGGCGCAAGTCCTGCACGAGCTGCTCGGCTATTCGCCCGAGCAGATCCGGGAACTGGCGGCTGCCGGCGTGATCGCTGGCTGAGGGAGGAAGCCATGGCGAAAGCGCTCGAAGGAATTCGAGTGATCGACCTGACGATGTGGTTCCAGGGCCCGGTGGCCGGCCAGCACTTGGCCGACCTCGGGGCCGAAGTGATCCACTTCGAGCGGCCGCAAGGCGGCGACCTCGGGCGCGGCGTGCGTTCGATCAAGGCGCTGCCGGTTGGCGACTGGAACCAGTACTTCCTCGTGATCAACCGCAACAAGAAGTCGATGGCGGTCGATCTGAACAAACCCGAAGGCCGCCAGATCATGCACCGGCTGGTCGAAAAGTCCGACGTGTTCCTCTCGAACCTGAGCACTTCGGCGCTCGAGAAATGGGGCTGCTCCTACGAGGAACTCAGCCGGATTAACCCGCGGCTCGTCTACGCAATCGGAAGCGGCTACGGGCCGTTCGGTACGATTTCGAAGCCTTCGTTCGACATGACGGTTCAGGCCCTGACCGGGATCATGGCCCGCCTCGGAGAGCCCGGCCAGCCGCCGATCTATCTCGGGATGGGCTCGGGCGACGCGATGGGCGGGTTGATGATGGCGCTCGGTGTGATGCTGGCGCTGCTGGCGCGCGAGCGCACCGGACGCGGGCAGTTCATCGACGCGTCGCTGTACGGAGCGCAGTTGTTCATGGCCGCCCCGACTCTTCAGGCTTACCTTGCCACCCGCGACGAACGCTACATGAAGCAGCGCTCGCGGCGCTCGCCCGACAACCCGCTGTGGAACACGTACCGGGCGGCCGACAAGTGGATCGTTTTGTGCGTGCCCAACGAGGACGGCAAATGGCGGGCGTTGTGCGAGGCGCTCGGTGCGGGCGAACTCAGTGCCGATGAGCGTTTTGCCACGAGCCGCGACCGGCGCGAGCGGGCCGAGGCCCTCGTGGCCGAACTCGACCGGGTGTTTGCAAGCCGGCCAGCCGCCGAGTGGATCGAGCGGTTGCGCGCGGCAGGCCTTGCGGCCACCGACGTTCGCAACTTCGCCGAGCTCGAGGCGGACGAGCAGGCGTGGGCGAACGACTACTTCGTTCGCACCCACTGTAGCGAAGTGAACCGAGAGGTTACGGTTCGCGGCTTGCCGATCACGTTTTCGAAGACGCCCGGGGAAGTGCGATCGCTCGGCCCCGAACTCGGCCAGGACACCGAGCTTTTGCTTGTGGAAACGCTCGGCTACACGTGGGAGCAAGTAGGCGAGCTCAAGGCGGCAGGAGCGATCTTGTAGCGCGAGTGCAAGGCGGCGGGCTTTGCGGCCACGGCCGAGTGCCAACGGGGTGATCGAGACGGTGGCGGAGCAAAAGAAGACCGGCGCAGCGGAAAACGGCGGGCCTCTTGCCGGGATTCGTGTTCTCGACGTGGCGACCATGCTGGCAGGCCCCTACGGGGCCACGTTGCTCGGCGACCTCGGCGCCGACGTAATCAAGCTCGAGTCGCCGGTTGGAGACGACAGCCGCCATCTTGGACCCGAGCGCGATGGGGAGCGCGCGCCGTTCATCAGCATCAACCGGAACAAACGGGGCATCGTGCTCGATCTCGGCAAGCCCGAGGCGGCCGAGCCGCTAGCCCGCCTGCTGGCGAGCGCGGACGTCCTGATCACGAACGTGCGCGAGCCGGCCCTTTCCAAGCTCGGCCTTTCCTACGAGCAGGTCTGCCAGCACCGGCCCGACGTGATTTGGGTCGGAGTGACGGCCTTCGGCCCCGACGGGCCGTACGCGGGCCGGCCCGGGATCGACTTCCTCGCTCAGGGCTACGCAGGCCTGATCTCGCTCAACGGGCACCCGGACGGAGAACCGGTGCGCGTGACCGTGCCGCTGGTCGACGTGATGACCTCGCTCTTGGTTTGCTCGGGAGTCCTGGCAGCACTGCGGGTGCGCGATCGCACGGGCCAGGGCCAGCGCATCGACATCGACCTGCTCGACGCAGTGGTCCACGCGCAGTGCAGCAGCCTAGGCGGCTATTTTCTGACCGGAGAGGTAACGCCGCGCACCGGCAACCGCAGCCACTACTTTGCGCCCTCGGGTATTTATCCGACAGCCGACGGACAGCGCGTATGCCTTACCTGCCCGTCGCAAAAGTTCTTCCGCAACCTGTGCCGGGCGTTCGGGGTTTCCTGGATCGAGGATGAGCGGTTTGCGACCATCGAGGCGCGCCTTAGGAACCAGGATGAACTCGATCGGTTGATCGCCGAGCAGACGCGCCGCTACACGCGCGCCGAGTTGATCGAGCGGCTGGTTGCGGCCGACGTTCTGGCCGCGCCGGTCAACGAGATTCCCGAGGTGGCCGCGGATCCCCAAGTGCGGCACAACGGAATGATCGCCACCGTCGAGCACAGCAAACTCGGGCCGATCCAAGTGACGAGCGTTCCGATCCACCTGCGCGCAACGCCCGGCAGTGTCCGCCTGGCGCCTCCCGTGCACGGGGAACACACCGCCGAGGTGCTCGCCGAGCTCGGCTACTCGCAAGCCGAGATCGCCCGCCTGGCCGAGGCAGGGGCGGTCAAGATCGCCTGACGCGACCGGGCGGGCCCAACTTGCCGGAAAAGGCACAACCGCCGGCACGAAGCCTCCAGGCCAGCGTTGCGCTATAATCGACCGGCGGGCCGGAGGCTTGCGCTTAGCGCGATGCCGAGGTGTTCGGAGGGGGAGCGGTGATGCGTGCGCTTGCGGCGCTGCTGATTGCGATTGGCGCGATCGTTCTGGCGGTTTCCGGAGTTCAGGCGGCGGAGTTCCTACCCGCACTTTCCGAAACGAGTTCCGATTGTATCGACTTCTACCCCAGGGCTGTACGATCAGTGGGGCGCCAGCAAGCACTTTCGCGCCAATGTGGGATGCTACGAGTGTCACCGAGCTGAGGAAGGCGACCCGGATGCCTTCAAGCACGTCGATTTTCTAATCGCCACGATCGTATCGCCCAAGGATTGCGGCCGCTGCCACAGCCGGGAAGTGGAGGAGTTCTCGGCGAGCCGGCACGCAACGGCGGCCGAAGTCCAGGGTTCCTACGATCACCTATTGGGAGCGGTCGTCGAAGGGAAGGCTGCGGAGATCAGCGGCTGCCAGCAGTGCCATGGCTCGCGCGTCGAGATCGGTGACAACGGCAGGCCAACGCCGAGCACCTGGCCGAACACCGGAATCGGGCGGATCAATCCAGACGGCAGCCGCGGTGCGTGTTCGGCGTGCCACTCGCGGCACACGTTTGCCGTTGCTCAAGCAAGGCGGCCAGAAAACTGCGGCAAGTGTCACCTCGGGCCGGACCACCCGCAGCGCGAAGTGTACGAAGAGTCCAAGCACGGGATCGCCTACTACGCGAACATGAGCGAGATGCACCTCGACGATCCCAAGTGGGTCGTGGGAGAGGACTACTCGGTGGCTCCCACGTGCGCGACGTGCCACATGAGCGCCACAAAGGCGCTTCCCGTCACGCACGACGTTAGCGCGCGCATCAGTTGGACACTTCGGCCGATGCTGTCCGAGAAAATCGACGCGGGGCCAAAGCGCGTGGAATCGAGGTCAAACCGTGGGAGAAACGCCGTGCGGACATGCAGCAGGTATGCCGCGCATGTCATTCCAAGAGCTTCGTGAAAGCGTTCTACGAACAGCTCGATGCGGTAATAGAGCTGTACAACAAGAAGTTTGCCGAGCCGGACGCCGCATCATGCAAGCGCTTGCCGACAACGGCTTGATCTCACCCGGGGCACCGTTCAACGACGAGATCGAGTGGACGTGGTTCCATCTGTGGCACCAGGACGGGCGCCGAGCCCGCAACGGTGCCGCGGTGATGGCCCCGAACTACACGCAGTGGTACGGCTCCTACGAAGTCGCCCGCCACTTCTACCAGGATTTGATCCCCCAGGCGCGCCGCCTCGCACAGCGGGCGATTGCCGACGGCCACGCCGAGCAAGGCCGCCGCGTCCTGGCTGTGATCGACGAAGTGTTGTCGGCACCGGAGCACCGGTGGGCCGGCGGCAAGATCGATCCAGCCGAGCTGGCAGCCTGGAAAGAGGCGCACGAAAAGTTCAGCGAGCGCTACGCGCAGTAAGCCGCAGCGGCCGGGAGGGAAAACGGCCTTCCCTGGAGGCGGCGGGTTCGGCTACTGCTTGCACTTGAGCGTGTTCTGCTTGCCGTTGAACTTGCAGTCGGCCGCGGCAAAGGCCGTCTCGGTGCACTGCCCGCCCAACGAGCTTCCGATGATCACGACCGCGCGCACTGGAACATCGGCTGCGGTTACCGGATAGCTCCCGTCCTTGGCCTTCACCTTGATCTTGACCTGCCGCGGGGCTTTCTTGCTGCGATCTTGAACGACGATTTTGAGGATCCCGTTGTTGGAGGCCGGTCGCTGCTTGTCGACGAACGTGTACTTGGTTAGAGCACCGTTTACCTTCCAGCCGCTCGTTCCGTCGAAAGCGCCTGCGGGAACGCTCGTGTCGGACAGCGTCGATCCCCCAACCGATTCGATGACGACGCGCGCTCCGGTGGCAACGAGGTCGAGGTTTGCGAAGTCGTCGCCGGGCGCAAGCAGAAACTCTCCCTTTAATACGAGAACCTCGTTGTTTGGGTCGGGGTCCGTGTTGATCTTCTTGAGCGTCAGCGCCGGTTTGATCGTAAGGTTCTGCTGGCCGCCGGGGTTCGTACAGTTGTCGAGGCCGTCGAGGATGTCGTCGTTGTCGCGGTCCGGAACAATGGCGAACGCTTCGATCTTCTGGGAAAAGCCGGAAAGCCCTACCGCCACCCCGTCGAACAGCTTGGTCACCGTTCCGGCCGGGTAGCGGGTGATCAGGCACGTGTTGCCCGACCCGCTGCAGTCGAGCTCGCTGGCGCAGGGAAGGCCGTCGAGCGAGCAGGAGCCGGTGTCGCAGGTTTCTCCGTCCGGGCAATCTTCGTCTCCCGCGCACGGCGTGCCGCTCGGGTCGCACAAGCCCGCCCCGAAGGTTCCTTCGTAGAGCAACAAGTCGAACTTGGGGTCGTGGGCCGGAAAGCCCGGCGGGTTGCCGGAGCCTTTCTTGAAGACCATCTGCCCGAACATCGACGAGCGATCGAAAGACAAAAGATCGATCGCCTCGATGTCGGTACCAATGCCCTGGCCTTCCCCATACGTGTCGGCGTTGATGTTGCTGGCGTCGAGGAAGAGCGAGTACTGGCAGGCTTCGATCGTTCCGCTCGGGCCAAAGCCCGTTGGCGTGCAGCGCAGCAGATCCTCGTTGCGAAAGTGGAGCCCCCCGAGGCCGGCACTGCCGGAGCCTTGGGTGAGGGATCCAATCACTGGGCACGTGTACTGCACGCCCGGATCGATGCGCAGGTTGTCTTCGCACCCGCCTTGGAGCAGCAGCTCAAGGGCGTCCCACGGTTTCGTCGTTTCTTCCTGCTGGGTGAGATCGCCGTTGAGGTACATCGCGAAGGTGCCGCTCGTGTAGGGCAAGCCCGCCGCGTAGGGCAGCGTGACGTCGTCGGGGACGAACAGGCCGATGTCCTTCTTCGTCAGCGTTCCGACGCCCGGGAGGTTCTCGTCGTTCAGGGAAACGAGCACGAGGTTTCCGTTGGGAGCGATGTCGAGCGCTCGGATCTGATTCGTGAGGTTGATTCCGGGAGCACCGCCATCGAGGAACAGTTGCCAGTGGCAGCCCGTGATCGGGATCGCGTCACCGATCGGCCGGCACATAATGAGCTGATTTTGGACGACGTTCAGGCACTCGCCCGACTCGACCGTGCAGATCGTGCAGTCCGTGTTGCAAATCGTCGTACCCGATCCGCTGGCGATCGAGATTACGACCTTCGGAGCGAAGTCGAGGGCTTGCGCGCTGGACACTCCATGGCTAGCGAGAAGACCGGCGGCGAGCAGAGCAGCGAGGCAGCCCGCGGGCATCCGTGCGTTCATGGCGCGTTCCTCCTTTAGCCGGGTGCTCAGGAGGATCAGGCGGTGGACCCGGCGCCCTTTAAGCCGGACCCAAGTCCGGCTAGCACGTTGCGGAGCCAACTGAGCTTCTCACAGTTGGCGCTTGCTGGTCAAGACGCGAAGTTCGGCCGAAAGCCCGGGCAAGGCCGGAGGGGCGGGCTGGCCGCTGGGCGCGCGGCGGTCTATACGTAGGCCAAGGGGTTCGCCATGGGAGAGTATATTTTCGAGAAGGAAGAACACCGGGTGCTGCGCGAACAAGCACGGCGCTTTGCCGAGAAAGAAATCGCGCCGCACGCTCTTGAGTGGGAGGAAGCCGGCGAGTTTCCTCGTGAGCTTTACCGGCGCGCCGCCGAAGCGGGGCTGCTCGGCCTCGGCTATCCCGAGGACTGCGGTGGAGCCGGCGGGGACATCAGTCATTCCGTGGTTACTTCGGAGGAAATGGTGCTGGCCGGGCGGTCGGTGGGAACCTGCGTCGGACTCGGAAGCCACGGGATCGCACTGCCGCCGATCGTTCGTTTTGGGACCGAAGAACAAAAGGAACGCTTCGTCCGCCCGGTCCTGCGGGGCGAGAAAATCGCGGCCCTGGCGATTACCGAACCGGGCGGTGGCAGCGATGTGGCCTCGCTGCGCACTCGGGCGGTGCGCGATGGGGACTGCTACGTCGTCAACGGCTCGAAAACCTTTATCACTTCTGGATGCCGCGCGGACATCGTCACGGTGGCGGTCCGAACCGGCGGCGAGAAGCACGCTGGAATTTCGTTGCTCGTGATCGAGCGGGGTACGCCCGGCTTTTCGGTGGCGCGCAAGCTCGACAAGATGGGATGGTGGGCGAGCGATACGGCCGAGCTCGTGTTTGAAGACTGCCGCGTTCCGGCCGAGAACCTCATAGGCGAAGAGGGAGCCGGGTTCCCGGCGATCATGATGAACTTCGTCACCGAGCGCTTGTTCTTGGCGGCGCAGTGCGTGGCAATCGCCGAGCTCGCTTACCGAGAGGCGGTTTCTTATGCGCGCGAGCGGGTAGCGTTCGACAAGCCGCTCGTGGGCTTTCAAGTGATTCGCCACAAACTAGCGGAGATGGCCACTCGCTTGGCGGCGGCGCGAGCACTCACGGGTGAGTGCGTCGTGCGCTATCTTCAGGGTGACGAGCGCCCGTCGCTGGCGGCGATGGCCAAGAACACGGCCACCGACATGTGCTCGTTCGTTACCGACCAGGCCGTGCAGATCCACGG
>CAYZHO010000117.1:0-8498 GCA_964478045.1 uncultured Myxococcales bacterium
TCGTCGAGTGGCAAGTTTTGTATTCGAACGGCTACCGAACCCTGGCCAACCTCGATCAGGGTAAGGCGCCCGGGCCCGAGTCGTCGATCGAGAAGCTTTTATGGAGCGAGTTCGATCAGAGATTGCGCCTTACCGCGCTCAATCTGCTCGGTCGCGGCGCGCACCTCAAGCGGTTTGACCGCATGGCCCGGACCGACGTCGATTGGGCGCGCGATTTCCTCTGGTCGCGGTCGGAGACGATCTACTCGGGAACGTCCGAGATTCAGCGCAACATCATCGCCAAGCGCGTGCTTGGCCTACCGCAGGGGTGAGCCGATGAAGTTTGATCTGTCCGAGGACCAAGCGCTCCTGCGCGATGCCACTAGGGACTTTCTTGCGGCCGAAGCGCCGGTCGAGCTATCGCGCAAGATGAGCGACACGAATCCCGAAGGATTCTCCCGCCAGGTGTGGGCCAAGCTGGCCGAGCTCGGCTACCTCGGCCTGCTGGCTCCCGGCAGCGCCGGCGGGCAAGGGCTCGGCCCCATCGAGTTGGCCGTCGTGTGCGAGGAGATGGGGCGCGTGGCTCTGGCCGGGCCGTACCTCGACGTCGTGCTGGCGGCCAAAGTGCTCGAAGCCGCCGGGTGCACCGACGCCGTTCGCGAAATCGCCAGCGGCCAGGCGATCGCCGTCATCGCCGATTGCGACCGCGTCTGGCCCACCCAGCAGTCCGACGTCTCGTTCGAAGGCGGTCGGGTGCGGGGCACCAAGTTCTTCGTCCCGTTTGGAGCGGTAGCCGACCGGCTCGTGGCGACCACCCCGGCTGGCGTCGTCCTGGTGGACGGCCCATTTGAGGCGCGGCCGATGGAGACGCTCGACGAAGCCCAGCGGTTCGCCGAAATTCGGCTCGATCATCCGGCCGAGCTCCTCGGCGGACAAGAGCTCGTCGATTGCGTTGCCGACCTCGACCGGGTCGCAACCGCCGCCTTCGCTTTGGGGGTGGCCGAGCGGGCCCTGGAACTGGCCGTCGATTACTCGAAGGAACGCTATACCTTCGGCCGCCCGATCGGCAGTTACCAGGCTCTCCAGCATCGGATGGCCGACATGTTGCTCGGGGCCGAGTCCTCGCGTTCGACCGTTTACCGCGCTGCGTGGGCTTTGGCCACCGATCAGGAGGACGCGCACTTGCTCGCGGCCTGCGCCAAGGCGGCAGCCGTGGCCGCCGCGACCCACAACACCCGCGAGGCGTTGCAGTTCCACGGCGGCAACGGCTTCACCTGGGAGTACGACATCCACTACTACCTCAAGCGCGCCGTTACGCTCGAGGCCCGCTGCGGCGGGCCCGAGCAGGCATACGAGGACGCGCTCGAGGCGTTGTAACGAGGCGGCGCGCAGGCGCTGAGGGGCCTACGAGAGGGCCGCCAGTGCCGCGTCGTAGTCTGGCTCCTGGCCGATCTCGGGAACGAGCTGGGCGTGTTTGACCTGGTTGTTCTCGTCGAGGACGAACACCGCCCGGGCCAAGACTCCCTCGAGCGGGCCGTCGGCGATGGCCACGCCGTAGCGCTCGCCGAAGCCGCGGTCGCGCACGTCCGAACACGCTGTCACCCGCTCGATACCTTCCGTCTCGCAAAACCGCTTTTGAGCAAAGGGAAGGTCGGAGCTGACGACGAGGACCTCGACTCCTTCGAGCTGGGAAGCCCGCTCGTTGAACTTGCGGGTTTCCGTCTGGCAGACCGGCGTATCGAGGCTTGGCACCGTGACGATGACCTTCTTCTTGGCGCCGAGCGAGCCTAGCGTGACTTCGGAAAGGTCGGCGCGGACGAGCCGAAAGTCGGGCGCCGTCTGGCCGGGCTGGGGCATCGAACCCTTCAAGTTGCAAGGATTTCCGCGAAGCGTAACTTGTGCCACTTCAGTTGCCTCCCTTCGTTCGTGTTCTCGTTGAAGCGGCAGGCGGCCGCACCCGCTTTGTTAATCTCGTACCCGGTGCCGTTGCAACGCTGGCTGGCCTCTGGGCAGGAACGAGGTAGAATCGAAATGGTCGCTGGTTCGGCCCTGCCGGCGGCCGAGCCGGGAGCGCCAGCGGCCTGTTGGAGCTACGCGTGAGCACCGCAAACCCATCCACCCCCCGTCCAAAGCGTTTTCTCGTCGTGCGCCTAGGTGCAATCGGGGACGTGTTGAGAGTCTTGCCGGCCGTACGCCGGCTCAGGCGAGACCGGCCCGACGCCAAGATCGGGTGGGTGATCGAACACTGGGCGTATCCAATGGTGGCCGGCAATCCCAACGTCGATTGGTTTCACGTCATCGACCGGCGCGCACTCGACGCGGGACCTCGCCGAGCATGGGCCGAGGTGAGGCGGGTCGTCGAGGAGATCAAGGAGGTCCACTACGACGTCTTGCTCGACTTTCACGGGCGCCTAAAGAGCGGGTTGATCGGATGGCTGACGCGCATCCCCGTGCGGATCGGCTACGCGCGCGGCTACGACAGCGAGTTCAACCATCTGTTTACAAACGTCCATGTAAGACTCGATGATCCTTGGGAGAATCGGGTCCTACGGTTTCTTCACTTGCTCGCTCCGCTAGGCATCGACACGAGTTACGATCCGCGCGACCTCGGGCTTTACGTGGACCCGGAAGTCCGTCGCGCCGCTCACTTGTGGTACCAGGCACAGGGCAGGCCCGAGGTAGCCGTCTATCCGGGCACGAGCATCCGGCGCATTCGCGAGCGGTGGCCAGCCGAAAAATGGATCGACCTGCTCCAGCGCATGGGCGAGCGCGACCTGCGCTCGGTGGTTTTCTGGGGGCCGCAGGAGCAGGGCCTAGCCCAACGGATCGTGGCCGGAGCCGGGGGAGCGGCCATCCTGGCACCGCCGACCACACTGCCGGAAATGATGGCGATGATCGGATGCTTCGAGGTGTTCGTGGGCTCGGACACCGCGGCTGCCCACATGGCTTGGATGCAGGGTGTGCCCACAGGCGTGTTCATCGGCGCTAAGCCCCCCCGGACGATCGCCCCGCTCGATCCCGTGCCCTGTTACGTGTTGCGGGCGAGTCAGTACTACCGCGAAGGCGTGCGTCTTGGCCGCCAGCCGGCCGAGCTCGTCTCGGCGGTTCCGGTCGGCGAAGCGTTCGACGCCGTTGGCCGCCTGCTCGAGGCTCGCCGCCGCGGCCCGCGCTCGGGCGCAGCGGGAGAGGCTTGAAAGAGGCGGCCGTGGTCCTAGCCCCGCGTTCGATCGTCGCCCTGCACGACCGAGCACTCGCCGAGTGGTATCGCGAGCAGCCGGATCGGGTCGAACCGGGAGAAACCCTGCGCTCGCTGGTTCTGGCCGAGCACTTTGCAAACTTCAGCCTCTGGAACCTCGAGGATCAAGCCCGGCGCCGAGACGTCGGCGACGACTACATCGCTGCCGTCAAGCGAGGAATCGACCGCTGGAATCAGCGGCGTAACGACCTGATCGAACGAATAGACGAAGTGCTGCTCGCATCGCTCGGCGATGTCGATCGGCGCCAGGCCGAACAGCATTCGGAAACTGCGGGAATGATCATCGACCGGCTGTCGATCCTCGCCTTGAAGATCTACCACATGGAGGCCAACGCGCGCCGCGCTCGGGACGCCGCCTTGGCCGATGAGTGCCGGGCAAAGTTGGCGATTTTGCGCGAGCAGCGCGACGACCTGCGGGCTTGTCTCGAGCGCTTGCTCGCCGACGTGCGCGCCGGCCGCCGCTACTTCAAAGTCTATCGGCAGTTCAAAGCCTACAACGATCCGCGTCTCAATCCGGCCTTGGCCGAGTCGCAAAAAGGAAGCCGCTAGCGAGTACGGGGCCTGCTCAGGCGTCACGCGGGCGTCCGGCCGCGAGCACTTGAGCGGCGGAGGGGAGGAACACATGGAGCAAGCAAAAGAAGTTCGCGTGCGAGCCAACGGGATCGATTTCGCCGGATACGAGCTCGGAGAGGGACCGCTCGTGTTGTGCCTGCACGGATTTCCCGATCACGCCCGCTCGTTTCGCCATCAAATGGAGCCGCTGGCCGCTGCCGGCTACCGGGTGGTCGCACCCTTCATGCGCGGCTACGCGCCGACCTCGCCCGCGCCCGACGGCGTTTATCAGTCGGCCGCCCTGGCGCATGACGTGCTCGGCTTGATCGAAGCACTCGGGTGCGAGCGGGCGATCGTCTTCGGCCACGACTGGGGCGCTCTGGCCGCCTACGGCGCTGCCGTGCTTGCTCCGGAGCGAATCGAGCGGCTCGTAGCGGCCGCCGTGCCCTACGGCCCGACGTTCCTGGCGCGCTTTGCCACCGACTACGCCCAGCTCAAGCGCTCTTGGTACATCTTCTTCTTCCAAACGCCGGCTGCCGAAATGGCCGTAGCCGCCGACGACTTCCGGTTCCTGGTCAACCTGTGGCAGGACTGGTCCCCCGGATGGCAGATTCCCGAGGAAGAGATCGAGAGCCTGCGCGCTACCTTTAGAAAGGAGGGCGTGCTCGAGGCGGCTCTCTCCTACTACCGCTGCATGCTCGATCCTTCCCGCCAGGTAGCCGCCCTAGCCAGCGACCAGGCACGAATCGGTGTCGAACCGATCCAGGTTCCGTGCCTGTACCTGCACGGGCGCAACGACGGCTGCCTCGGCGTGGAACTCGTGGACTCAATGGCCGAGTCGTTTCCCGCCGGATTGCGCGTGGAGATCGTCGATGGAGCGGGGCACTTCCTCCACCAGGAAAAGCCCGAGGAAGTAAACGCGCTCATTCTCGATTTTCTCGGCGGCGGGAAGCGATAGAGCTCGGTCCCTGCGGGTGCCTGCGGGCGGGCCGCGCTGCTGAGCGGGCGCAGCGGAGCGCTCGTTACCCCGGCGCTCCTGTGCTTCGGCCGGCGCAAGGGACTCGCGAGGCGCCCCCTAGCCGGTGAACCCCGGCACTAACCGCCGGACAAGGGTTGGCGGTGCTCTCGCGCGCGGTTACCGGCAACCCGTTGCCAGCGTGCGGGTACCGTGGCCCGGCTGCCAGCGTGCGGTTACAGGCGTGCGATTACAGGCGCCCGGCGACCGTGTCGAGCTCGCGGGCGATCCGGCGCGCTTCGAGCTGGTTGTTGATCCGCTCGATCAGTTCGTGGTGAGCAAACGGCTTGCACAGGAACTCGCTTACGCCGAGTTTCATGGCCGCGGCGCGAGTGTCGAAGTCGTCGCAGCCCGTGAGCATGATGATCGGCAACTCGGACAACCGTGCTTCGCTGCGCAGGACCTGACAGACTTCCAGCCCAGTCATTTCGGGCATCATCACATCGAGGACGAGAACATCGACGTGGGTGTTGCCGAGAATCTCAAGAGCCTTGCGCCCGCTCGGAGCCGTCAACATGGTGAAACCCCGCCGCTCGAGCAGCTTCACCACGGCGCGCGCGGCCATTTCGTCGTCGTCCACGACGAGGACTACGGGCTTTGTGGTAGAGGGCGATTCCATCGTCTGTCTCCTAGTACGCGTAGCTGTGTGGAACCTTGTAGTCGGGCCCCCGCTTGCGGCGCAGCTTGGCCACGAGCGTGGTGCGCTTGAGGCCGAGCAAGCGAGCCGCCGCTTGCTTGTTGCCGTTCGTGCGGCGCAGCGCCTCGTCGATCATTCGGTTCTCGAACTCTTCGACCGCTCGGTTGAGGTCCATGCCTTCCTCGCCGAGAGTCGGCGTGGGGATCTTCTTTTCGGACAGGAACGAGCGGATGTTGGCCGGGAGCGCATCCGGGCGGATGATCGGAGAATCCGAAAGAATGACCAGCCGCTCGATCACGTTTTCCACTTCGCGCACGTTGCCCGGCCAGTCGTACTCCCACAGCAAGACCATGGCCTCTTCGGAAATCGTGATCGGGAACGGCCGGCCCTCGTTATGCTTGGCTAGAAAGTGCTCGATCAGCAGCGGAATGTCCGAGCGGCGCTCGCGGAGCGGGGGAATGCGAATCGGGATCACCTGCAGCCTGTAGAAGAGGTCCTCGCGGAACCGGCCCGCTTTGACCTCCGCCTGCAAGTCCTTGTTCGTCGCCGCGATGACCCGCACGTCCACGTGGAATGGCTTGTCCGCGCCCACCGGCCGAATCTCTCGGTCTTGCAGCACGCGCAAGAGCTTGACCTGCATGTGGGGGCTCATTTCGCCAATCTCGTCGAGGAAGATCGTGCCCGTGTGGGCGAGCTGGAACATGCCTGGCCGGTGTTCGATTGCCCCGGTGAAAGAACCCTTCTGGTGGCCGAACATTTCAGATTCGAGCAGGTCGCTCGGAATCGTGCCGCAGTTGACGGCGATGAACGGGCGATTGGCGCGGTGGCTGAGCTCGTGGATCCGCCGCGCAACGAGCTCCTTGCCTGTTCCGCTTTCGCCAGAGATCAAGACCGTCGCATCCGTTCTGGCAACCTTCGAGATGATGTGGGCCAGCTTCTGCATCGTCGGATGGTTGCCGATGATCTCGCGAGTCGGTTGTCTCATGCTCTCGTATCTCTCGGCCGTCGTTGTTGGTGCTGGCGCGCGACCGTAAACGTCAAAAAAGATCGCGTCGCTGGTACAAAAATAACACCGCGGGAAAGCAGGCCGCTACCAGAAAGTGACGGAGGCCATGCGGGAATTTCTGCGTCCGTCGCGCTGGTGGCGCACGCCGCCGCCAGGCCGACACCGGCCAGAGCAAGTGCGCGAGAAAGGAGGAAAGGAGAGGCTACGGCAGGTGAGCGGGCGCGGCGCCCGGGCGGTTGCGCCCTTGTCCCTGGCGTGACACAGTCGGGCGCGCGTCGCTGCGCGGGGCTCTGCCACCGCAGGCGGGAGTCTTCCTCGGTGGGCGGCGCATCGAAACAGGAACCGGGAAAAAAACGGGGGTAGCGCATCATGAGAGCCGACGGGCGGCAGGCGAACGAGCTGCGCAAGGTGGCCGTCACTCCGGGCTACATCGAGTACGCCGAGGGCTCCGTGCTGATCGAAGCCGGCCGCACGCGAGTCATCTGCACTGCTTCGGTCGAAGAGGGCGTACCCAAGTTTCTGGCCGACCAGGAGCGGGGCTGGGTAACCGCCGAATACGGGATGCTTCCAAGAGCGACCAACACGCGAAGCGAGCGCGAAGCCGCGCGGGGACGTCCGGGAGGCCGCACGATGGAGATTCAGCGGCTGATTGGCCGCAGCCTGCGCGCCGTCACCGACATGACAGCCCTCGGCGAGCGGACGATTCGACTCGACTGCGACGTGATCCAAGCCGACGGCGGAACGCGAACCGCTTCGATCACTGGGGCGTGGATCGCACTGGCGCTTGCTTGCCGGCGTTTGCTCGAAAGCGGCGAAATCATGCGCGACCCAATCGTCGATCACGTTGCTGCTGTCAGCGTGGGGATCGTCGGCGGCCAGCCCGTGCTCGACCTGTGCTACGAGGAAGACTCGCAGGCCGACGTCGACATGAACGTCGTCATGACCGGCAGCGGCGGTTTTGTCGAGGTCCAGGGCACCGCGGAAGGAAAACCGTTCAGCGCCGGCGATCTCGAGCGGCTGCTCGAGTTGGCTCGCGCTGGGATCGAACGCTTGATCGATTTGCAGCGCAGGGTGCTCGACCTTCCGCCGGGAGAGCAGCGCCGTGTCGAGACTTAGCCGTGTCCAGGCTTAAGCGAACGGTGCTGTGGTTTTCCACCAACCCGTTGGCTGTGGTGCCGGGAGAGTAGCATCGTGGCCGGGCCGAACAACGGCACCACGTGGCACCACCTAACGTTGGCTGTGGCGCCGGGAGAGCAGGATCGTGGCGGGGCTTGAGCGGGTCGTCCTAGCTAGTTCGAACGCAGGAAAGCTAGCCGACTTCCGGCGCTTGTTTGCCGGTGCGGGGTTCGAGCTGATGTCGCCTGCCGAGTTGGGCGTCACGCTTACCGTGAACGAAAGCGGCACGACGTTTGCCGAAAACGCACGGCTCAAGGCGCGCGCGGCATACGAGGCCACGGGCTTGCCGGCGCTCGGTGACGATTCGGGACTGTGCGTGTACGCCCTCGGCGGCAGGCCGGGCGTCTTGTCCGCACGCTATGCCGGCCCCGGTGCCGACGATCGAGCGAACAACGCCAAGTTGCTCGCTGAACTCGAAGGCGTTCGAGACCGGCGTGCCGCTTTCGTTTGTGTGCTGGCCCTAGTTTTGCCAGGCGGCGAGGAACTCGTCGCTGAAGGCCGCTGTGAGGGGACGATCGCCCCGGCAGAACGCGGCACCAACGGGTTCGGGTACGATCCTATCTTCTACTGCGAAGAGTTGGGGGCAACCTTCGGCGAGATTTCGCCCGAGGAAAAGAACGCTCGCAGTCATCGCGGGGCAGCGGCGCGTTCGCTGCTGGCCGAGCTCAGACGCCGCGGGTTGATCTAGAGCGCCGGCTGCAGCGAGGAGCCAGTGGGCTAGTGCCCGCCGAAGCGCACTGGTGCTGAGGGGCGGAGCGCTTGAGGCGGCAGGATCGGGCTGGCCGTTTCGAAGCGCCGGGGAGCCGAGCCGGTAGCTGTTGAAACGGGGGCTGCGCCGGGAAAGAATCGCCACGGTCGGGGTGTGGCGCAGTCTGGT
>CAYZHO010000118.1:0-693 GCA_964478045.1 uncultured Myxococcales bacterium
AAAGGCAGCTCGCGAGAAGACCTACGAGCGGCGGTACCGGCTCGCGCGCTTCGAGGACCGGTTCTTGATCGACGTTGCCATTGAAACAGGCGCCGCGGTGATACCGGGCGCGGTAGTCGGCAGCGAGGAAAGCTATCCGGTGGTCGGCGGGATCGGCTCGCTTCCGGTGACGCCTGTGTTTCCGCTTGCCGGCCCGGCAGGTCTTTTGCCGCTCCCGCTGCGCTGGCGCGTGCGAGTGGGGCCGCCGGTCGAGTATCCGGTCGAGGCGAGCGCGAGCAGCCACGGCGACGGCGTGGCCGACGCCTTGCGGGCGCGTATTCAGGCAATGCTAGCCGAGATGCTGGCTGCGCGCCGGCGCGCGGCCGGCTACTGACGCAGGTTCGGAGGAAAAACGATGGCCAAGTACGTTCTTGCCCTCGACCAGGGGACGACCGGCTCTACCGTGATGGTCTTCGACCAGGCCGGGCGGGTGCGCGCGCGGGCTTACTCTGAGTTTCGCCAGCACTACCCCCGTCCGGCCTGGGTGGAGCACGACCCGGTCGAGATCTGGCGCGTCACGCAAACACTGGCCAAAAGGGCTTGCCGGGCGGCCGGCATTGGCCCGCAGGACCTAGCGGCAATCGGGATCACGAACCAGCGCGAGACGGTGGTCGTGTGGGAACGGCGCAGCGGGCAGCCCATTCACCGCGCGAT
>CAYZHO010000118.1:703-1460 GCA_964478045.1 uncultured Myxococcales bacterium
CGCCATCGTCTGGCAGGATCGCCGCACCGCCGAGCAGTGTGCCCGGCTGGTTGCCTCTGGGCTCGAGAAGGAAGTGCGCGAGCGCACGGGGCTGGTCATCGATCCGTACTTTTCGGCGACCAAGGTGGCCTGGATCCTCGACCACGTGCGCGGGGCCCGGCGGCGAGCGGCCGCCGGAGAACTGGCCTTTGGAACCATCGACAGTTGGCTCATTTGGAACCTGACGGGCGGGCGCGTCCATGCCACCGACTACACGAATGCTTCCCGAACCCTGCTGTTCAACATTCACGAGCGCCGCTGGGACCCGTTTCTGTGCGAGCGCTTCGGCGTTCCCGTGGAGATGTTGCCGAGTGTTCGTCCATCGGCCGGAGTCTTCGGCGAGACTGCACCGGGAGTGCTCGGCCGAGCCGCGATCCCGATTGCTGGGGTGGCGGGCGATCAGCAGGCCGCGCTGTTCGGCCAAGCCTGCTTTCGGCCGGGCATGGTCAAGAACACGTACGGGACGGGCTGTTTCATCCTCATGTTCACCGGCCGCCAGCCCGTGGCCTCCGGCAACCGCCTTCTAACGACGATGGCTTGCGACGCCCGCGGTGGTCCGGCGTACGCACTGGAGGGATCGATCTTCATCGCCGGCGCCGCCATCCAGTGGCTGCGCGACGGCCTCGGTTTGATCAAGAGCGCAGCCGACTCGGAAAAGGCAGCCCGCCGGGTCGACTCCACGCTTGGTGCCTACCTGGTTCCGGCCTTTGCCGGACTC
>CAYZHO010000118.1:1470-8492 GCA_964478045.1 uncultured Myxococcales bacterium
GACGCCAATGCGGGCGGCGCGTTGCTCGGCTTGACGCGGGGAGTGACGGCCGACCACGTGGTGCGCGCGGCGCTCGAGTCGCTCGCCTATCAAACTCGGGATGTCGTGGAAGCGATGAGCGCTGATGCCGGCCGCCGCATTCGGCTCCTGCGCGTCGACGGCGGCGCGGCAGCCAACGACTTTCTCATGCAGTTCCAGGCGGACATTCTCGGGGTTGCCGTGGACCGGCCAAAGGTCGTCGAGACCACCGCGGCCGGCGCGGCATTCTTGGCCGGGTTGGCCACGGGCGTGTGGACGAGCGGGCGCGAGATCGAAGGGGCGCGCAAGGTGGACGAGGTGTTTCGACCGAAGATGAAACGGGCCGAGCGCGAGCGCCTATACGCCGGTTGGCGCGATGCGGTGGCCCGGGTGCGATCGAGGAGCGGTTGATCCGGGGCAAGTCCGTTGTTATAAGCCGGGGCTCGCACCGAGCGGAGAGCCCCGTGAAGAAAGGCATTCATCCGGACTATCACGTCGTCGAAGTCGTTTGCGCTTGCGGAAACCGCTTTACGACGCGGTCGACCGCCAAGCAGATCCACGTGGAAATCTGCTCGAAGTGCCACCCGTTCTACACCGGCCAGCAGAAAATCGTCGATACCGCCGGCCGGGTGGAACGGTTCCGCAAGAAGTACGCGGACTACGAAGCCAACAACAGCAAGGGTTAACCGCCGGCCGAGCGCCAGGAGCAGCGCCTTGGCGGTTTGCCGGCCCGGCATCCGGTAGCGGGCACGCCGCCGCCGCAGTAGAGTATGTAGCCGGAGGCCGGCCCGCGCCCGATCCACGGTGATGTTCGACAAGCTCGACGAGGTTGAGCGGCGGTTCGAGGAAGTCGAGGCCCTGCTCGCCGATCCGCAGGTGATCGCCGACCGCAGTCGCTACACGGCGCTCATGCGAGAGCACGGGGAGTTGAGCGGCCTGGTGGCGGCCTACCGGCGCCGCAAGCAGCTCGAGCGCGAACTCGAAGAAGCCCGCGCCCTGCGGGGCGATCCGGATCCCGAAATGCGCGAGCTGGCGGCTTCCGAGTTGCGCCGCCTCGAGGGCGAGCTTGAGGCGGTCGACGGCGAGCTCAAGCGGCTTTTGGCTCCCAAGGATCCACTCGACAAGCGCAACGCCATGCTAGAGATCCGCGCCGGGACGGGCGGTACCGAGGCCGCTCTGTTCGCGGCGGATCTGTTGCGGATGTACAAGCGCTACTGCGAGCGCAGCAATCGCAAGGTCGAAACGCTCTATCTGAGCCCGGCAACCCTCGGGGGAGTCAAAGAAGCCATCCTGCTCGTCAAGGGAGGCGACGCTTACGGGCGGCTCAAGTACGAGGGCGGCGTTCACCGGGTCCAGCGGGTTCCGCAGACCGAGGCGCAAGGCCGCATCCACACCTCGGCGGTCACGGTCGCCGTCCTCCCCGAGGCCGAAGAAGTCGATATTCAAATCGACGACAAAGATTTGCGCATCGATGTGTTCCGCTCCTCGGGTCCCGGCGGCCAGTCGGTCAACACGACCGACTCGGCGGTTCGAATCACGCATTTGCCCACCGGGATTGTGGTGACCTGCCAGGACGAGAAGTCCCAGCACAAGAACAAGGCGCAAGCGATGAAAATCCTGCGCGCTCGCCTGTTCGAGCGCGCAGAAGCCGAACGCAAGGCCCGAATTGCGGCCGACCGGCGCTCGATGGTGGGCAGCGGAGACCGCTCGGAAAGAATCCGCACGTACAACTTTCCCCAGGGGCGGGTGACGGACCACCGCATCGGTCTGACCCTTTACCGGCTCGAGGATTTTCTCGACGGGGATCTCGACGAAATGCTCGACGCGCTGACGGCGCACTTTCAGGCTCAAGCGCTCCAGGAGGCGGGCGGGTGAGCGCCCCGAAACGGCTGCTCGACTACCTGCGGTTAGCCACCGAACATTTGGCCGCCAAAGGAATCGAAACAGCGCGGCTCGACGCCGAGCTGCTGCTCGGCCACGCCACCGGGCTCGAGCGCGTCGAGCTCTACACGAACTACGACCGCCCGCTCAGTCCAGCCGAAGTCGACCGCTACCGCGAGCTGGTGCGGCGCAGGGCCCGGCGCGAGCCCGTGGCCTATATCATCGGGAAACGCGAGTTCTGGTCGCTCGAGTTCGCGGTGGACCGGCGCGTTCTCATTCCCAGGCCCGAAACGGAGACCCTCGTTGAGGCGGCACTCGCCTTGGCGCGCCAGCGGCCAGGCCCCGTGCGCCTGCTCGACGTCGGCACCGGCTGCGGCGCGGTGGCAGTGGCTTTGGCCGTCGAGCTGTCCAACGCGCAGATCGTGGCGACCGACGTCTCGGCCGCGGTGCTCGAAGTAGCGCCGAAGAACGCTGCCCGGCACGGGGTGGCCGACCGGATCGAATTCCGCTGTGGCGACTTGTTCGATCCAATCGCTTCCGGAGAGCGCTTCGATTTGATCGTTTCCAATCCTCCTTACTGCCGCGAGGACGAGCTCGAGGAGCTCGAGCCCGAAGTAAAATCGTGGGAGCCGGCTGGCGCCCTGGTGGCCGGTCCCGACGGGATGGCAACGAGCGCCCGGCTGATCGCGGAGGCTCCGGCTTACCTCGTGGAAGACGGCTGGCTGCTCCTCGAGGTGGGCACACAGGCCGAGCAGGTCCGGCGTGCCTTTGTCGAGGGTGGCTGGCGGGACGTGCGAACCACGGCCGACCTGGCCCGCCGGCCCCGCGTCGTTGGCGGCATGCGCCCGGAGACGTGAGCAGTGGACAAGATCGTTATCGAGGGCGGCCGGCCACTGGAGGGCGAGATTGCGGTAAGCGGCGCCAAGAACGCCGCGCTTCCCCTGATCTTCTCGGCGCTGCTCAGCGACGAGCCGCTGCACCTGCTCGGGGTGCCCGACGTTGCCGACATTCGAACCGCCTGCCGCCTGCTCGAGCGCCTCGGCGCCCGGATCGAGCGGCCCGATCCGAGCGAACTAGTGATCGACTGCTCGGCGATCGAGAGCTACGAAGCGCCGTACGAACTGGTGCGCACGATGCGCGCCTCGTTCCTCGTACTAGGCCCGCTTCTGGCACGGTTCGGGCGCGCGCGGGTCTCGCAGCCCGGGGGCTGCGCCATCGGCACTCGCCCAATCGACGAGCACCTGCTGGCCATGCGGCGGCTGGGCGCTCGGATCGAGCGCGAAGGTGGCTACGTGGATGCGCGTGCCGATCGGCTTGCCGGCGGGCACTGCATCCTCGGCTTGCCCTCGGTCGGCGCCACGGAGAACGCGATGATGGCGGCCGTGCTTGCCCGCGGTGTGACGCGGATCGAAAACGCTGCCCGCGAGCCCGAAATCGTCGACTTGGCGCAGTGTCTAAACGCGCGCGGAGCGCGCATCGACGGTGCGGGTCATTCGGTGATCGAAATCGAGGGAGTGGAGCGGCTGAGCGGAGGCGAGCACCGGGTGATCCCCGACCGGATCGAAGCCGGCACCTACCTCATCGCCGGGCTGATCACTGGAGGGCGCGTGCGCGCGCGCGGCGCGCGCAGTGAGCATCTCGGAGCGTTGCTCGAGAAGCTCGAAGAAGCGGGAGCCTCGCTCGAGGTCGATGGCGAAGCGGTGACCGCCAGCGCCACTGGACGCCCGCGCGCAACCGACGTGACCACGGCGCCGTTCCCTGGTTTTCCCACCGACTTGCAGGCTCAGTTCATGGCGTTGATGGCGATCGCCGATGGAACTTCGGTGATCACAGAAACGATCTTCGAGAACCGCTTCATGCACGTGCCGGAACTCATGCGGATGGGGGCCGACGTGCGCTTGAGCGGCCGGCGCGCGGTCGTACGCGGGCAGGACAGACTGACAGGGGCACCGGTGATGGCCACGGACTTGCGGGCGAGCGTGTCGCTCGTGCTCGCGGGGCTTGCGGCGCGCTCGCGCACCGAAGTCCTGCGGGTCTACCACCTCGACCGTGGCTACGAACGGATCGAGGAGAAGCTTTCGGCGCTCGGCGCGCAAATCGCGCGCGTCCCCGATGAGACCGGGGCCGGCGCCGCGCGGTGAGGCGAGGACTCTGGGGGGAATGTGATGCTCGAAGTACTAGAAGACGGTAGCCAACAGGCCAGGCGCCGGCTCGAGCGGCTGGCTCGACGGCAGCAAGTGTCGCGGTCGGTCGAACCGGCGGTCCGCAGGATCCTCGAGGCGGTTCGCCGGCGCGGGGACCGCGCGCTCGTGGAGTTGGCCCGCAAGCTCGATGGAGTCCGCCTGAGAGCGGACCAACTCGTGGTGCCGCAAGAGGAGATCGAGGCAGCGGCGAGCCGAGTCGATCCGCCGGTACGCCGGGCGATCGAGACCGCTTGTAGGAGAATTGCTCGCTTCCACCGCGCCCAGCGCGAGCGCGGCTTCGAGCTCGAAGAGACGGGAGTGCGCCTCGGGATGAGACTAGCGCCGCTCGAGCGCGTCGGCGTCTATGTCCCCGGCGGGACCGCCGCGTACCCCTCCACGGTGCTGATGAACGTTGTTCCGGCGAAAGTCGCTGGAGTTGCGGACATTACAGTGGCGACTCCTCCGTCTGCCGGCGGTGTGCGGCCCGAGGTGCTGTTTGCGGCCCGCTTGGCCGGAGCCACGCGCGTCGTGCGGGTCGGCGGGGCGCAAGCGATTGCAGCCCTGGCATACGGCACCGAAACGATTGCGCGCGTCGACAAGATCGTTGGTCCGGGCAACGTCTACGTGGCTACCGCAAAGCGGCTGGTGTTCGGGGCGGTTGACATCGACATGGTGGCCGGGCCGAGCGAAGTCCTCATTGTCGCCGACGGCAGTGCTCCGGCCGCCTACGTGGCGGCCGACATGCTCGCCCAGGCCGAGCACGACCCGCTAGCGGCTGCGATCTGCGTGACGACGAGCGAGGAGCTGGGGCGGCAGGTGGCTGCCGAGCTAGCCGAGCAAATGGCTCGTTTAGCGCGCCGCGATGTGGCGGCCCGCTCGTTGCGCCGTTACGGGACGATACTCAAGGTGGCTTCCCTCGAACGTGCGGCCGAGGTCGCCAACGCGATCGCACCCGAGCATCTCGAGCTCATGGTGCGCCGGCCGCGCCGGTGGCTGCGGCTGTTTCGTAATGCCGGGGCCATTTTCCTCGGGCCGTTTAGTGCGGAGACACTCGGCGACTACGCGGCGGGTCCGAACCACGTGCTGCCCACCGGCGGCACGGCACGGTTCGCCTCGCCGCTCGGCGTCTATGACTTCGTAAAGCGTACGAGTATCATCGAGATCGGCCGGCCCGGTCTGGAACGACTGGCGGCGCCGGTGCTCGCCCTGGCCCAAGCCGAGGGTCTCGATGCGCACGCAGCGGCCGTGCGCAAGCGGATGGAGAAAGAGTAAGTGGCCACCACGCAAGCCAAGAAGAAAAGCCGCCGCGCCCGGCGCAGGGCCGAGGTCAAGCGCAAGACGGCCGAAACTGCGATTGAGGTCGCGCTCGACCTCGACGGCACGGGCCGAGCGGCGATCGATACTTCGATTCCGTTCCTCGATCACATGCTCGATGCGCTGGCGCGGCACAGTTTGATCGACCTCAAGATCCGCGCCCGCGGCGACACGCAAGTGGACGACCACCACACGGTCGAAGACGTAGGAATCGCGCTCGGCCAAGCACTCGACCGGGCGCTCGGCGACAAAGCCGGGATTTCTCGCTTCGGCCATGCCGAGGTGCCCCTTGACGAGGCGCTCGTGGCGGCCACGGTCGATCTAAGCGGCCGAGCCTTCCTCGTCTACAACCTGAAGATCAGGCACCACCGCGTTGGCAACTTCGAGGTGGAACTAGTTCACGACTTCATGCTGGCACTGTCGGGGGCGGCCCAGATGAACCTGCACTTGAACCAGCGTTACGGGCGCAACCCCCACCACATCATCGAGGCGGGGTTCAAAGCCCTCGCGCGCGCTCTCAAGCAAGCCGTGGCGCTTGACCCGCGGGTGGCCGGGGTTCCCTCGACCAAAGGGTCGCTGAGAGGGTGACGTGATCGCGGTCGTCGACTACGGCATGGGCAACCTGCGCAGCGTGGCCAAAGCGCTCGAGCGCGTCGGCGCGGAGGTCGAAGTGACGGCCGACCCCGACTGCATCGCGGCTGCGGCAGGAGTCGTTCTGCCCGGTGTGGGTGCGTTCGGGCGCTGTATGGAGAACTTGCGTGCGGCGGGCCTCGAGGCGGCGGTGCGCCGGGCCGCTCGGTCGGACCGGCCCTTCCTCGGGGTTTGCGTGGGGATGCAGATCCTTTTCGACGAGAGCGAAGAGTTCGGGCCGGTGCGGGGTCTCGGAATTTTGCGCGGGCGGGTGCGGCGGTTTCGCCCCGGGCGACCCGACCTGAAGGTTCCCCACATGGGGTGGAACCGCCTGACCGTGGTGCGCCGCTCGCCCTTGCTGCGCGGGGTTCCCGAGGGTTCCTTTGCCTACTTCGTGCATTCTTATTACGTCGACGGCGTCGACCCGGCGATCGTGACGACGACCACCGACTACGGCCGCGAGTTCGTCTCGAGTGTGCAGTGGCGCAACCTCTACGCTACGCAGTTCCACCCGGAGAAAAGCCAAGCGGTCGGGCTGAGAATGCTGGCGAACTTCGCCGCGCTGTGCGGCTACGGGGGAGCGAGCCCGTGATCGTCCTGCCAGCGATCGACATCCGCGGGGGCCGCTGCGTCCGGCTAGTCCAAGGTGACTACGGCCGCGAGACAGTCTTCGGGGACGATCCTGCTGCGATGGCCGAACGGTGGGTGCGCGAGGGTGCCCGGGCGCTTCACGTGGTCGATCTCGATGCCGCTCGCTCGGGCTCGAGCCCCAATCGGCGGGCGATCGTCGCTTTGATCGAACGCGTTCGAAGCACCGCGCGTGCTCTCGGACTCGAGCAGCCGCCATTGGTGGAACTTGGCGGAGGAATCCGCTCGGTCCGCCGCGCGGGCGAGTGGCTGCGAGCCGGCGTCGATCGGGTCATCTTGGGGACGGCTGCAGCCGACGATCCGCAGATCGTCCGGCGGGCGGCGGCGCGCTACCCCGGTTGCGTCTGG
>CAYZHO010000119.1:0-284 GCA_964478045.1 uncultured Myxococcales bacterium
TTTCGCCCGGCCTGCAACGTCGGACCCTGCCCGCAGTGCCGCCCCGATTGGCCCGCAGTTCCGCCTCAATCGGCCCTGCGCGCCATTTCGCTCCTCTACCCTCCGTGCCATCTCACTGGCTCTGCCATACTGCCTCGCCCCAGCCAGCGGCCTCCCCGGTTCGCGCCTCGCCCTGCCTTTCGCCCGGCCTGCAACGCCGGACCCTGCCCACTGTGCCGCCTCAATCGGCCCTGCGCGCCATTTCGCTCCTCGACCCTCCGTGCCATCTCACTGGCTCTGCCATG
>CAYZHO010000119.1:294-8416 GCA_964478045.1 uncultured Myxococcales bacterium
GATTTTGCCCCGGCGGCATGTCGATCTGACCGGCCGGCCTTGCCTTTCTAGGAATCAGTCGAGTCCGAAGATCGCCTTGAGGCCAAGGCGAACCGTCTCGCCACCCTCGTTCAAGTGGGGAAACGGTTCTTCAGGCACTGGCACTTCGAGGAACCGGCAGAGTGGCTGCCAGCCGTCTTGCACGCGAAACACGAGCAGTTGCTCGGGAGCAACGGTCCTGCGGACCTCCTCGTTGTGGCGGTTGAACGCGCGCAGCCATGCCTCGGGGTTATCTACGTCGCCGACCACGCGCCGCTCGAGTGTTTCGACAATCTCGAGCCACTGGTCGAACAGGCGATTGTGCCGCCGCTCGGGCCGCAGCTCGTCGATCGCCGCGTGAAGGCGCTGGTAGCTGGCATACCAGGCTTGCGCGTCGCGAACGTTCAGCAGGACTTTTGCCTGGGGAAAGGCAGCAAGCAGCTCGCGCCAGAGAAACGCTCCTGGGGCGTCCACAGTGGCTTCGAAACCTGCGTAAATCGCCTCGAAATCGAGCGGTCTTCCGCGGCACACGTAAGCGTGCCAGGCGCGGATATGCTCGGGACGCATCGCGAGCTGGCCCATGTGGTAACAGGGAAACCCGAGCATCGTCAGCGCTGCGTGGGTCGAAAGGGTCCCAGTGCGAGGAAAGCCGAGTCCGAGCACTTTCATCTCGCCTTCCTCCGGTGGCTTCCTTTACGAAGGCGCCTTGCTCTGCTCCTGCGCTTCGAGCCGCTCGAGATGCTGCAACCAGCGTTCGGCATCCTCGCTCGCCTCATCGTACGAGCGTGCCTGCTCGAAGGCCGCTCTGGCTTTGTCGCGCTCGCCTGCCGACAGCCGGGCAATCCCGAGCAGGACGAGCGTCTTGCCGCGATCCTCAAGCTTCGTCTTCGCCAGCGCTTGCTCAAAGCTAGCGATGGCCTTGGCCCAATCCTCTCGGTCCATATACAGGCGCCCAAGACGAACAAAGAGCTTGCCGTCTTCGGATAGCCGTGCTGCGCGCTTGAGCGGCTCGATCGCCTTGTCGTACTCGCGGGCGCTCAGCCAGGCATCGGCAAGCAGCTCGTACGCTTCGGCATCCGCCTTGATTCGCCCCTCGGCCAAGCCGCGCTCGAGCACCCGCGCGGCCTGGTACGGAATCTCGTGGTACAGATACATCCGCGCCAGATTGCGAAGTTCGCTGTCGCCGTCGAGCAGCTTCTGCTCGTAGGCCAGTTGCATTGCCGCGAGCGCGTCGCGCTCGCGGCCGAGTTCGGCGTAGACCGCCGAAAGCTGCAGCCAGTACCGCTTCTTCGGAAAACGAAGCACAAGCTGTTCGAGCAGGGGGCGCGCGCGCTCGTAGTTTTTGCGCTCGAGGTAGAGTGCCAGCAGCAGCTCGAGCCAGGCTTCCTTGGGCTCTTTGGCTTTTTCGACCGCCTTGCGGGCGGGCTCGAGCGCCTGCTCGCGCCGGCCGGCTTGGGCATAGGCCACCGCAAGCAAGTAGTAAGCGGCCGGCCCCGGGTTTTCGGTCTCGGCAAACCAGCGCTTGAGCGTCTCGATCGCCGCGTCGTAGCGCTCGAGCGCCAGATAGAGCTGCGCCAGGTTGTAGCGGGTGTTGAGCTGCGCTCCTTCGGGAAGGGCTTCGAGCTTCAGGCAGCGCTCGAAGGCGGCCGCCGCCTCGGCGTAGCGTCCTTGCGAAGAAGCAATGTAGCCGCGGGTCTGTTCGATCAGGGCGCGCTCGTGGCGGCTCAGCCCGCGCCGGCGCGCCAACTCTTCGATGACCTTCGAGGCCTCCTCGTACTGTTCTTCAGCGAGCAGCTTGTGGGCTCGTTCGAGCTTCTTGTACGCGTATTCGCTGACCGTAAAGCTTACCGGCTTGCGCTTGCCGCCCGCCTGCTCGGCTCCGGCGGCGACGGCCGCCGATCCCACAATAGCGGCTAGCGCCAGCACGGCAGCCGCCCGCACCAAGATCGCTGCCGGCTGCGCGCGCCGTCTTGTTGCTGGGTGTGCAAGCATCAGTCCTCGAGCTCGAACTTCAGGCGAACGGTCACGCCGCGGCGCTCCACCGGCTTGCCATCGACGATCTTCGGCTTGTACTTCCACTTGCGGATCGCCCGCAGGGCGGCTCGGTCGAACACGCCGGGTGGATGCGAGTCGATCACTTCGGGATCCTTGACCGTACCCGACGGCGTAATCGTGAAGCGCACCAGAACCCAACCCTCGATGCCCCGTTCGGCTGCTGCGATCGGATACTGCGGGTTGACCCGAACCATTGGGATTACGTCGGTGTCGGCCGGTGCTGCGCCAAGGTAAGGGCCGCCCGCCAAGTCGAGCTCCGGTTCGAAGACCGGTACAACCCCGAGGTCTCCGGGTTCGAAGCGTTCGGGAACGTCCGAGAGGTCCACGTCGGGCGCGGGCGGCGGAGGCGGCGGAGCCTCTTTCTGTGGCAGCGTGCGCTGCTTGAGCTGCAACTCGGAGTCGCGGCGCAAGCGAACGAACTCCACCTTCATTCGCGGCCGGGCGATCTCGCGCTCGTGGCTGCGGCTCGCAATCAACGCTTGCATTTCATAGAAGACGCCCAACGTCACGACGGCCGCGAGCACGCCGGTCACCAAGTAGCGACCGAACAGCGCCATTGTTTCAATCCGCCTTCTCCGCAGCGATCGCCACGTTCTCGATCTTCGCCAGCCGGGCGGCGTCCATCACTTGGACGAGAAGGCCGTTCTTCGATTCGGCATCGGCCTGGATGACGACGCCGGCGCGCGGGTTTTCGGCATGAAGCCGCTCGAGGTTCGAGCGCACCGCTCGAATGTCCACCTCGCGCTTGTCGATCCAAATGTGGCCGTCCTTCGTGATGGCGACCATGATGCTGCCTTGCTCCTTGCGCTCGGCGGTCACGGCGGCCGGCCGGTTGACGTCGATCCCCGCTTCTTTGACGAACGAAGACGTGACGATGAAAAAGATCAGCATGATGAACGTCACGTCGAGCATCGGCGTGAGATTGATCTCGCTTTCGTCCGGTTCTCTCCTGCGCCTGCGACGCATTTTCTTTGCCTCCGCCTCACCCGGCCCGCGAGCCGTCCTCCGTTTCCTTCGGCTGCTGTTCTTCCTCCGGCACCAAGCGTTCGGCAAGCCGCTCCCCCTCGTTGCGGGCGTAGCGCTCGAGCTGAAGGCTAACGAGCAATCCTGAAAGGGCCGCCACCATCCCGGCCATGGTCGGGATCGTCGCGCGCGAAACGCCGGAAGCCATCGCACGGGGATTGCCGCTGCCAGCGATGGCCATGACGTCGAACACCTCGATCATTCCCGTCACGGTACCGAGCAGTCCGAGGAGCGGGCAGACCGCAACGATCGTCTTGATCATCAGCAAGGAATGGTCGAGCTCGGTCTGAACGCGCGAGATCAGCATTCGCCGGATTTGCTTGGCGTACCAGGAGCTGCGGTCCGAGCGCGCCATCCACTCGGCCACGGTTCGCTCGACCAGTCTTGGATGGCGCAACCAGTAGTACCACAGCCGCTCGAAGATCAGGGTCCACATCACGAGCGTAGCCGCCAGAATGAGCCACAGGACCGGCCCGCCCGCGTCGATGAAGTCGTAGATTGCAGCGATCGGTTCAGGCAACGGCGCGCCTCCGTTCGGCCTGCTCGGCGACCATGCCCGCGCTCTGTTCCTCGATCACGTCGATGATGCGCTTGCTGCCCGAAGAAATGAACGCGTGGAGCAAGACCAGTGGAATCGCCACGAACAGTCCGAGCATCGTGGTAACCAGAGCCTCGGAAATGCCGCCCGCCATCAGGCGGGGGTCGCCGGTGCCGTAGAGCATGATCATTTGGAACGTCCGAATCATGCCGGTCACGGTTCCAAGAAGTCCCATCAAGGGAGCAACGACCGAAACCGCCTTGACAAGCCACAGCAGTCGCTCCAGGCGGGACGTCTCGCGCAGAATGGCTTCGTCGAGTCGAAGTTCGAGCGTCTCTGGATCGGCCTTCTGGTTTTCCCGATAGACGAGCAGGACGCGCCCGAGCGGGTTGTCTGAGGACGGCTCCTCGCGCTCCTGTTGCCGCCGAACCTTGCGGTCCGTCCACCACACGATGGCCAGCCGAACAAGACCGACGAGGCCGGCAAAAACGCCAAGCGCGATGATCGCCAAACCGATCGGGCCCCCTTGGTCGATTCGCTCGCGCGTACTCGGCGTCTGCACGAGCAGCGACAGAATCTGCCCCCGGCTCGGATCGAGCCAGAATGGATGCAAGCCTTCGGTGGCCCGCTCGAACGCCGCGGCAGCGGCCAGCTTGCGCCGGCTCGGCTGGCGTGCCAGTTCGGCGACCTTCTGCACGTCGGCGTCCCACTCGAGATACTTTCCGTTCGAGATCAAATTGAACGCGCCGACCCGCACGACCTGGCGCCGTTCCTCGTTCCCTCCGGGAAGCACGACGTCCGTCTCGAAGCGCGTGACCTTGCCCGATTCCGTCATCTCCTCGAGCAGGGCGAGCCAGAGCTTGCGCAGCGCCTCGACCGACGGAAGCGATTTGCTCTCGGCAAGCTCGCCGAGGAAGCGATCTCGACCCGGCAACTCGGCGCTCACGACCGACTGGCGCACCTGGGCGCGCGTGTCCCCGGCGACCTGGCGTACCACCCCAAAGGCTTCGCCAAGCGTTCCGAGTCGCTCCTTGAGCGTCGCTTCGAGCTGGGCAATGCGACGTTCGTTTTCCTCGAACTGTTTTTCAAGCTTGCGGCTTCGCTCCTCCTCGGCCGCCAGACTCCGTTCGGCCTGCTCGAGCAGCTCGCGCTGGCGGTCGCGCTCGCGGCGGAAGCGGGCCTCGCGCTCGGCGTTCTCGCGCCGCTCGGCGCGCCAGCCCTTGCGCACGCGCTCGAGCAGTTCCTCGAGCGTGCGGGGAGCCCCCCGCTGGCCCTCGGCCGTGCCGCCAGCAGCTTCGGCCTGAGGGCCGGCGGCACCGCTCGGGCTCGCCGCCGCGCTTGCCAGCAGTGCAGCCAAGAGCACCAAAGGAAGCGATCTGCCCCATCCCGAGCCGGCCGGCCCCCTCTTGCGCCCCGCGGCCGCGCTCATTATTGGGCCTCCACTGGTGCCGGTGCCGGAACCGGCACTTCGATTAGGTCGGGCGCGGCCTGCTTGCGCGCGATTCGCAGCCCTTCGCGAATCGCGCCCCGGTAGGAAGCCGGCAGCGCGATCCACTGGCGGCTACTCTGGTCCCAGACTCCAGCGCGCTCTCCGTCGAGCGTCTGGTAGATCAAGGCAATCCGGCCGATGCGGAGGAAGTCGACGGTGCGCTCCTGGCCGTCGAGTTCCATCGTCCCCCGGTAGGCTTCGATCGTGCGTCCGTATTCGTTTTCGATCTGGTATGCCTCGAGTATCCGGCGGTAGCGTTCGGAGTCGCTGACGTCCGAGCGTGTCATCAGCTCGCGCAGCCGGGCAAGCCTGCGCGCCCGCTCCTCGGGCAAGAAGGGAACGTCGAGCCGCACGAACTGCTCGAGCGCCTCGATCATGTCGAGCATCAGGGGGGTCATCGAGCGCCCGACGAGCTGAACCCGGTCGATCTGCTCGCGCAGCGAAGCCATCTCCCGCTTTTGGTCGGCGATGAGCGCCTGGAGCTGGCGATTGTAGACGCGCAGGGAGTCGATCTGCTCGAGCACCGCGCGGTAGCGGCGCACCAGCTCCTCGGTCTCATCGGCTAGCTCGTCGATGCGCCGCTGCGAAGCAATGGCTTCGGCGTTGGCTCGGTTGCGCTGCTCGAGAACTTTCTCGAGCTGCGCCGCAGCCGGCAATGCGCAGGCGAGAATCACGAGCCCTAGGACGAGAGCAAGGCGAAACCGGCGAGTTCCTTTCATGCGTCATCTCCACTTTTGCCGAGCGGGCGCCGGCCTATTGCCATGGCCCGGCGCGCACTCGCCTCAAACCGAGCGGCCCTTCCCGGCCGCGGCCCACGGCTGCCGCCGGCGGCCGGCTGCTACGATGGTGGCGCGCCGCAACCTCTGATACCACCGCGCACGGCTCAGGCCACGCCGGCGCACCGATTCTAAGGTTCTGCCTTGCCTTCGAGCCAACCCGTGCCACCATGCCTTCGTGCGGCGCCTGCTCTCGTGCTGTCTCCTAGCCGGGCTGACGGCCTGCTGCGCGCCGTCCCTGCACGGGCGCGCCTTGCCCGCCGACTCCCGCCGGCAAAAACCGGGCAGGCCCGCAACCACCGAGCAGCACCGGCCACCGGCACGACCAAGCCGGCTGCCTCGCCCCGAGGGCCACTGCCTATCGATTCGCACCATCGACGAGTGGCGCGCCGTCGACGACTACACGATCGAGCTGCGCGCCCGCCCAACCCGCTACATCGTGCGGCTCGCGCAGCGCTGCCATTCGGTCACGACGGCCGAACGGCTCTCGTTCGAAACGCCCGACGAGTGGCTGTGCGATCAGCGCAGCGATGCCGTGGCCACCGGCCGCGAGAACTGCCCCGTGGCCACGATCGAGCCCGCTCGCAAGGCTCCTTAGCGCCGGTATCAGCACGCCCGCACGTGCAGCTTCGGCCCTTTGCCTGCCGGGCGCGCCGCAAGCCAGCCCAATCAAGCCGCGCGGCGCGACCTCAGGCGTGCTTTTTCCACCGGCAACCTGCGCCCGCGCCGGGCTCGCCCGAGCGCGCATCTTCTTGGCAGCCCCCGCCTGGCAGCCTCCGCCAAAATCCGCGCGCGACGATCAGCCCGTTTGGCGGGGATCGGCGCGCGCCAGCTAGCGTCAGCTCGAAAAATAGAACATGTTCACACTCGCCGGCAACCGCCGGCGCGCGGCCCTGTTCCCAGGAGAGCGGGCAGGGCAAGGAGAAGGACCGAAATGCCGCTTACCGACATCGAACTCGGGCTGACCGACGAGGAACGCTCGATTCGCGACGTCACGCACCGGTTCGCCGAAGAGGTACTGCGGCCGGCCGGGCGTGAGCTCGACCGGCTTCCAGACCCCGCCCAGGTGATCGCACCGGACTCGATCCTCTGGGAGGTGTTCAAAAAGTACCACGCGCTCGAGATCAGCAAGCTGGCCGTTGACGAACAGATGGACCCGGTGGCCAAGGCCCGGCTGATGGCCATCGTCAACGAGGAACTGGCCTGGGGCGACGTGGGCTTGGCGATCAGCCTGGGGCTTACCGCCTTTCATGTCCCTTGGGTCAAGCAAAGCGGCGTCCCCGAGCTCATCGAACGCTTTTGCGACCCCGACCACCCCACGATTGGGTGCTGGGCCCTTACCGAACCCGACCACGGCAGCGATACGGTCGCGTTTACCGAGCGGCACTTCAGGGACTCCTCAGTCAAGCCGAACTGCGTGGCCCGCAAGGACGGCGACGACTACGTGATCAGCGGGCAGAAAGCCGCCTGGGTATCGAACGGCTCGATCGCCGACATGATCGTCTTGTTCTGCACGGTGGATCAGGAAAAAGGCCTAGCCGGCGGCGGCGCCTTTCTGGTACCGGCGGACCTGCCGGGCGTAGTGCGGCCTCGCCCGCTCGACAAGCTCGGCCAGCGATCGCTCAACCAAGGCGAGATTTTCTTCGAGGACGTGCGGGTGCCGGCCTCCTACATGGTCGTCGGCCCCGAGTTTTACCCGCTGGCGCTCGAGATGATGCTGGCGCATGCCAACGCGGCGATGGGACAACTGTTCGTGGGCGTGGCGCGCGCAGCGCTCGAGCACGCCATCGCCTACGCCAAGCAGCGGGTGCAGGGCGGGGTTGCGATCGCCGAACACCAGAGCGTGCGGGCCCGGCTGTTTCGAATGTTCACGAAGTTCGAAGCGGCCCGATCCTTGGCGCGGCGAGTGGCTTTGTTCAACGCGGCCAACGCGCCGCAGCTCGAGTACTCGATCGCAACGAAAGTGTTCTGCACGACCACGGCCTTCGAGGTAGCCAGCGAGGCCGTGCAAATCTTCGGCGGCAACGGGCTGAGCCGCGAGTATCCGGTGGAGAAGCTGCTGCGCGACGCGCGTGCCTCGATGATCGAGGACGGCTGCAACGACGTGCTGAGTCTGATCGGTGCCACTCGCTTGTGACCGGGGCGGTGCTGTGGCCCGCGAGTTGCTCTGAAGCCCGCCCGCCACGGGAGCCCCGCGGCGGGGCGAAAAGATTTGGGAAAGTC
>CAYZHO010000120.1:0-8313 GCA_964478045.1 uncultured Myxococcales bacterium
AGCCAGCGGCAGCGCCAAGGCAGTCGTAGGCTACCGCGGCCTGAACGGCCACTCCGGCCTTCAGCTCGATCCGACCACCGTCGGCGGCCCGCTTTCCACGGATCAAATCCACTGGAGCTGGTACGTTCCCTACGGGCTGATTGGCGGTCCGAGTTGGGCGGCGATCTTCGCCCGCCGCTACATGGACGCCTACGGGGCAAGCGAGGAGGCTTTGGCCGAGATCGCCGTCACGATGCGCCGCCACGCGGCTGGCAACCCGCACGCGATCTTTCACGGGAAGCCACTTTCGCGCGAGGATTACTTTAGTTCGCCGATGGTGGCCGAGCCGCTGCGGCTGGCCGACTGCGCGCTCGACGTAGACGGCGCGGCCGCTTTCGTGGTCACCAGCCTCGAGCGCGCCCGCGACCTGCGCCACCCGCCGGTCGTGGTCCGCGCAGTGGCGCACGGAGCAGCACCGGACCAAGAAGTAATGACCAGCTTTTACCGGCCCGAGCTGGCCGAGATGCCCGAATACGACCTGGTAGCGCGCCAGTGCTACGAGCAGAGCGGGCTGAGACCTGAGGACATCGACGTGGCACTGCTGTACGACGCGTTCACGCCGATCGTCTTGTTCCAACTCGAGTCGTTCGGATTCTGCCCGCGCGGCCAGGCGCACGAGTTCGTGCGCGACGGCGCCCTTGCGATCGACGGCCGCCTGCCGACCAACACCAATGGCGGCCAGCTCGGCGAGGGCCACTTGCAAGGGGTCAACGCGATCAACGAAGCCGTCCGGCTCATCCGCGGCCAGTCGGCCAACCAGCCGCAAAGGTGCGATCACGTCCTGGCAACCGGCGGTTTCGGAGTGCCCACGAGCGCAATGATCGTGGGCCGCGCGGTTTGAAAAGCCCGCTGGCCTAAGGGCCCTTCCACTTGCCCTGGCGGTAGCCCGCGGCAAGCTCGAGGTAGGCGAGGAACGCCGTGCGCGATTGCTCGAGTTCCCACTGCTCGAGCTCGCGAACGACGCGAGCGGGAACGCCCACGGCCAGGCAGCGCGGCGGCACGTTCATGCCGTAGGGAACGACGGCGCCGGCACCGACGATCGCTTCTTCTCCTATTACGGCGCCGGTCATCACGGTCGCGTTCATACCGATCATCGCCCGGTCGCCAATGTGCGCTCCGCGAACCACGGCACCATGCCCGATGGTGACTTCTTCGCCGATTTCTACGCCGGTGCCGAGATCCGAGTGAACCACGGCGCAGTCTTGCACGTTCGAGCGCGCGCCAATGCGGATCGGCCCCTCATCGCCACGGACGACCGCGTGGAACCACACGCTCGCATCCTCCCCGATTGTGACATCGCCACGGACAATGGCCCCATCGGCCAGATACACCGAAGGAGCAATGGTGCAGTTACCACTCATCTGTTGCCTCTCCGTCCCTGCCCACCTGCGGCAGGCACTCGTCTCGCGCGAAGCCGCTGCCGGGGTGGCGTACGCTGCGGGCCCCGTCCCGGCGGCGCAAGCCGGTCAGCGCGCTCCTTGGCCCGCCGGCCGCCCTTTGGGCTCTTCCACGAACACCGGGCTCGCCCACGCCGCACCGCCGTCTTTTTGCAGAACCCGCACGTAAACGTACTCGCCCTCGGTAAGGCCGCTCAGTGAGCGCGTGGCCGTAAGTTCGGTGCGGCCACCGCCGTCGATCGAGTCCACCACGCGGCCGCTTCGCACGACATCGACTCGCTCGAGCGGCGCCGTCGCAACGACGCGCACGAACAAATCGTGATCGCCGGGAGCGATGGGGGCTCCCATCGGGCGGTCATCGAGCGCCATGCGCAAAACGATGCGCGGCCCGTTGGTTGCGTAGATGCGCCGGAAGTGAAGCGCGAGCAGCAGCGTCTCGCGCGTGAGTGCTTCGGTGACAACGGCGGTCAGCCCTCCCGAAGGCGCGCCGAGCTGGCCGAGGCCCGGATGGCCGTCGTGCGTGTCTCCGCCACCGGTGAACCCAAGTCGGTAGCCCCGGGCAAGGGCATCGCGCACGTAGTGCCCCTCGACGGCGTCGTAGATGCGCGCCGGGCAGTCGGGCGCCTCGCTACAGCCGTGGACGGAAACGATTTCGGTTACCGGCTCGAAGGTGGAATGCGGAGGAACGGACCAATCGGTGGCGATTGGGCCGCCGGCCGGATGGTGGGCAATCGTAAGTACCCGCCGCCTTCCGATTGCCTGCCACAGCTCGGCTGGAGTGTCCGTGTTCGGATCCAGCGAGCTCAGCACCTGGCCGCCTTCCTGAAAGAATAGGACGTGGCGATGGCCATAGATCCAGCTCGTCCATTCAAAGCCCGCTAGCGCCACGAACGACTCGGGCCGGTAGAACTGCCGGGCTGCTTCGACGATTTCTTGCCAGTGCTCCGGGTGGGCATCGAGAAACTCCATGCCCCAATGGTCGTGGTCCGTGAGCGCGGCCGCGTCGAGCCCGGCCACATCGCGCGCGTAGGTGAAGTAGTCGCGCGGTGTTCCCGTCCCATCGGAAAGGTTGGAGTGGCCGTGCAGGTCCGCCCAGACGATGCGCGGCTCTCTGGGCCCGACCACGAGCGGGTTACTCTCGGCCGTGAGTCCCGCCGGGCCGGTTGCCCGGATCCGATAGATCCCCGGGTGCTTGGCCAGCACCCAGACTGTGTGGCGCCCGCGGTCGGCCTTGCGCAAGACGATGCGTTCGGGAAGGTCAAGGCCGCCTTCGGCGCCTTCCAGGCGCACCTCGCCAGTGACATCGACGCCGGCATTGCCAGCGCGGTCTAAGATTGCCACCACGAGCCGCACCACGTCGCCGGGCTTGGCAGTGGAAGCGATCGTGACCAACATGCGCGCCGGAGGCCCTGGCGCTACGTCGATGGCCGGCGGGTCGGCCACCAGAGCGCGCACGCCGTCGCCATCGCCGTCGACCGCAAACCAAAAGCGCGAATCGTGCTCGGCGTAGCGGTCGGCGAGGGCACCTGCCGGGCCGGCGCCGTAGACGATCCGCACTTGCTCGCCGGCTTCGAGCCGGCGGCCTCGAATCGTGATACCCAGCAAGCCGTTGTCGAAGGCGCGAGGCTCAAGCCGTACGCCTTTGGCGTCCGTGGCAACCGTGGTGTAGCCGGGGGCCTGCTCGTCGCTGACCTGGGGCGGACTCCAGCCCCAAAACGGCGGCGCCTGAAAGAAGAGCATCCCGCCCTCGGCAATGCCATCGGGACCGGCGGTGTAAAGGAACGACCAGCGCCCCGGCGTCGAGACGATCGCCAGGGGCGCCTTGCCAAAGGCCGGGGCTCGCACGTCGGCCGTCGATTCTTCCTCGATCAATCGGACGCTGCCGCCGCCATCGGAAGGATGCCGCGGTGCCTTCAAGTCTTCTTTGAGCGCCTCGACCATGTCCCGGCGCGCAATCGACCGTCCCGCGGCGGTGGTCCCTTCGGGCTTGCCCGTGCGCTTTGGCTCGCGCGAACATCCCACGCACAGCGCAGCGACCACTCCCAAGGCCAACGCTGCGGCGAGCTTTGCGTGCCCCACGAACGTTTTTCGATCGACTAACACCCTGCCATTCCTCCACGAAAACGCTTGGGGCGGCCGAGCCGCGCGGCAAGGCCGTTCGATGACGGTGCGGCGCCGTGGGCGCTGGCCACGGCCCGCCCCGCCGGCCCTCGGCCCTGCACCGGCCTGGCAAGGCCGCCGGCGGCGACGCCGGCCGGCCTCCCCGGACGCCGCCGCCTGTGCCTACGCGCGGGATCGAGCGATCGCAAAGCGGCCTCGAGCCACTAGCGCCCGCCAGACACCAGCATTACAGTTGGCAAAGGCAGCATGAAAGCAGCAGCCGCTACCAGCGAGAAAACCTGGCCAGCCTACCTCGCTCTGTATCGGTCCGGCGAGCTTGCGCGCCGGGCAGAGCAGGCTCGCGAGCACCTGCGCCGGTGCGACTTGTGCGGGCGCCACTGCCGCGTGGACCGCACGGTGACGATCGACGGCGCGGTTTGCCGCACCGGGCGGCTGGCCCGGGTCGACGGCTTTGGGCCCCATCACGGCGAGGAAGACCCGCTGCGCGGCTGGGGCGGTTCGGGCACCATCTTCTTCAGTTGGTGCAACCTGCGCTGCGTTTACTGCCAAAACTGGGAGATCAGCCAGCTTGGGCGCGGCGTCGAAGTAAGCGCCGGCGACTTGGCCGACATGATGCTGGCCCTGCAGCGGCAAGGCTGTCACAACATCAACTTCGTCTCGCCGAGCCACGTCGTCGCCCAGATTCTCGAGGCACTGGTGATCGCGGTCGAACGCGGCCTGAGGCTCCCGCTGGTCTACAATACCGGCGGCTACGACAGCCTCGAAGCGCTCGCACTACTCGACGGCGTCATCGACATCTACATGCCCGACATCAAGTACGCCGACTCCGAAACGGCCCGGCGCTACTCGCGCGTGCGCGACTACGCCGAAGTTTGCCGCCGGGCAGTCAAGGAAATGCACCGCCAAGTGGGAGACCTCGTCATCGGCCCGGACGGTATCGCCCGGCGGGGGCTGCTCGTGCGCCACCTCGTGCTGCCCGGCGACATGGCGGGCACCGAGCGCGTCATGCAGTTTCTGGCTACCGAGATTTCCCGCAACACCTACCTGAACATCATGGATCAATATCGGCCGTGCTACCGCGCCGGGGACTATCCCGAGCTTTCGCGCCGCCCGACGCGCGCGGAAATCGATGCCGCTCTTCGAGCCGCCGATAACTACGGTCTTTGCCGGATCGACGCGCGGCGAAGCTTCTGAGACTACCGCTCCGCAGCTCGGACCGGTAAACTAACAGTTAGCCGGTTTCGGCCGGCAGGCCGCTCGTGGGGGGTCGGCACGCGTTTCGCGCAAGCAGCCGCGGGGAAAACCCTCGGGTGCAACGCTGCGGCGGGCTGCGCCTTGCCGGTGAGCAAGGGGCAGCCGGCGCGCCGCGGGCGAGCACGAGAGAACCTCGCTGAAAGACCGGCTGCGCCGGTGCGTTGCCGCCAGCGCTTGCACCGAGTGTGCTGGAGCGGCGGGAGGAGAGTGGCATGGGCAAAAGACGATCGGACGGCCGCACGCGGCGGCGTGCGGCGTTCGGGTGGGGCGGCAAATGCTTGGCGCTCGCCGCCGCAGCCGTCGGGCTGGCGTCGCTCGGAGCGCTCCTTGGCTCGTGCACGTCGACAACGCGCACACTGCTCGCTCCGCCTGCGATACCCGGGGCCGAGTTCGTCGGAACCGAAGACTGCAGCATGTGTCACGGCGGCATCGTGGCGCGCTTTCGAACCGCCACGCATGCGCTGCTTCGGGTGCGCGCCGAAGACGTTGGTGCAATCGGTTGCGAGTCCTGCCACGGCCCCGGCAGCCTGCACGAAGACGCCGGTGGGGACCCGACCAAGATCATCAACCCGCGCCGCTCGCCCGAGGTGTGCTTTCGCTGCCATGCGGACAAGCGCGGGGAGTTCTCGCTGCCGCACGCGCACCCGGTAACCGGAGGGCCGCTCGGCTTGGCGCCGGGCCGCGTCTCGTGCCCGGACTGCCACGAAGTTCACGAAGGGCCGGCGCTCGTGCGCGGAGCTAAAACGGCCGCGTGGGAAAACGAGCGCTGCCTCGGCTGCCACCCAGCCCAGCGCGGCCCGTTCGTCTTCGAACACGAAGCGCTGCGCGAAGGCTGCACCGTGTGCCACCGGCCGCACGGCTCGGTCAACGACAAGCTGCTCGCCGAGCGCAACGCCACGTTGTGCCTAAAGTGCCACTTCCAGCCGCAGTCGGACGAACCCGACACGCTAGCGATCGGCGGCCGCAACCACGCTTCTTCGCTGGCCACTGGCCCCTGCTACAGCGCGGGCTGCCACGAAGCCGTTCACGGCTCGCAGGTCAGCTCCTCGCTGCTTTACTAGGAGGGAACCCGCCGTGACTACCCGAAGGACGGACCAACGAGCGCGACGAACGAAAAACTCTTGGGGGAGCGCCAGCGCCTTGCTGAGTTCGGCCGCCGTGGCGGCGCTGCTCGCCATGCCGTTTGTTTTGGCCGCGGCCCGGCCGGTCCACGCCGCAGAAGACTGGACAGTGCACGTGACGATGTCGGCGGCCGCCCGATCGGTCGGCGACGACGAAGGCGCCTTCGCCGAGAGGCACCGCGTTGCGGCGGAGCCGGCCGGCGGAATCGAAGACTTGAGAATCGAGCGTCATTTCAAGCGCGACCGCACCTTGCGCCTGCGCGGGCGGGCGATCTTCGACGAAGGCGACTACCTGCTGCGCCTCGACTTCAATGCGCCCGACGAGGGCTACGTGCGCGCCGGCTACCGGGCGTTTCGCACGTGGAGCGACGCCACGGGCGGCTACTTCCCCCAGGGGGGCGGCGTTTTTCTCCCCGTGCTCGGCGAGGATTTCACCCTCGACCGTAGCGAGGCGTGGCTGGAAGCCGGGCTGCGCGGGAAGCTCCTCTCGGCAATCGACTTGCGCTACCGCCACCGCGAGCGCGACGGGCGCAAGCCGTCGTTGGTCTGGGGGGACACGACCAACACCGGAGGCTTTGGAGCGCGCAGCATCGTTCCTTCGTTTTGGGATCTCGACGAAAAGACCGACACGATCGAGCTCGAAGTGGCCGATCGCATCAAGCGCACTCGCGTTCGCGGCCGCCTGCGCTACGAGTCGATCGATACGCAAAACTCCCGCAACAGTCGCCGAAACCCCGAGGAAACCGGGCTCGACCGGTTCGTCACTCAGCGAGGGTCGCAAGACGCCGAGCTGTTCGGCGCGCACGCGGCAACCGAGACCAAGTTTAAGCGCGGGCGCGTCGTCCTGACGACCGGATATTCGTTCACCAACGTGCACAACGAAATCGGAGGCTCGCGGATCTACGGCGACCACTTCGGAGCAGCGTTTTCGCCCACTTTTCCTAACCGGCAGTTCTTTGAGCGCGAAGTGCTCAACGTCGCTGGCGATACGAATCTGCGCCTCCACCTCGGCAACGTGAACCTAATGCTGCGCCCGGCTCGCGCGCTCGCGCTGACCGGCGCCGTCCGCTTCGGCCAGGAAGACCGCCACGGCTCGGACGACATCTTCGAAGCGTTTCTCGACTTCCGGGCCACCCCGCCGCTCGTCGAGGCCGTGCTCAGCGCGCACAGCCGCTCTCGCCGGCGCCAGCTCTTGACCAGCCTCGACGCGCGCTACACAGGAATCGCCGGCACCGTCGTCTATGCCGAAGCCGAGTGGGAACAAACCGACGGAAGCCTGTTCGAACGGCTGATCGAAAACGACGCCACGAGCATCGAGCGCGACACCGACCTCGACCGCGACGCCCAGCGCCTCACCGTCGGGCTCACCTGGTATCCGGCCAAGCCGCTCAGCCTGACGAGCCGTTACCGCTACTCGCGCCGCAAGAACGATTACGACCACACGCTCGACTCGACCGACAACGCGGCCGGCGGCGACCGGTATCCGGCGTTCTTGCTCTCGAACCGGATCGAACAAAGCGATTTCAATGTCCGCGCCACCTGGCGGGCTTCTTCGGCCTTCACTCTGGTCGGCCGCTACGATTTCGATCGCATGACCGTCGATACGCGCGCGGCCACTCTCGGCGAGGTCGAAAGCGCCAGCGTCACGCGGCACGTCCTTGGCGCTTCGGCCTCCTGGAATCCGCTGGCGTCGGTCTACCTGCAGGCCAACAGCGTTTACTCGCTCGCCGAGACGGACACTCCGGCCGACGAACTGGCGGGGACCACCGGTCAACTCGTCCCGGACTTCGACAATGATTTTTGGACCGCTGATCTGCTCGGTGGCTGGGCGATCGACGATTCGACCGACCTGAGCGCCCGCTATTACTTCTACCGGGCCGACAACTACTCGGACAACTCGGCGGTCAGCCAGCCGTTTGGCGCCGATGCCGAAGAGCACGGCATCCTGCTCGAGGTAAGCCGCCGGCTCACCGAGGCGGCACGCCTGCGAGCAGCCTACGGATTCGTCAAGAGCAACGACGACGAATCGGGCGGCCGCGACGATTACCAGGCCCACCTTGCAAGCGCGGCGGTCGAACTAGAGTTCTAAGCGGCCCGGCGCCCGGCCGAAGAAAAACGCACAAAAAAGCGCCCGCCTCCATCAAGGAAGCGGGCGCTTTTTTTCGCGCAAGGCCGCTCTCGGCGTCAGAGCGAATCGAGCCAAGCGGCTAGGTCGGCGATCTCTTGATCGGTCAGCATCATGCCGGCCATTTGACCGCTGATCGTGCCCAGGTCGTTGCGCAGTTTGCGCCCTTTGCGCGCAAGGTCTGGTGCAAAGCCGACCGGATCGTGGCTGCCGGCCTTGTGGCAGAAGGCGCAGCGCGTGTCGTAAATCATCATCC
>CAYZHO010000121.1:0-7981 GCA_964478045.1 uncultured Myxococcales bacterium
GGTCGTAGACATACTGGCGTTCCGATTCGGGAACGCCGAGCATCTCGCAAATCGTCTGCATCGGTAACTGTGAGGCCACCGCGTCGACAAATTCGCACTCGCCGAGCTCAGCGATCCGATCGACAATGGCGCGCGCGAGCTCCTGAACGTGCCCCCGCAGCATTCCGACCCGGCGCGGGGTGAAGCCCTTGGAGACGATCGACCGGAACTTAACATGCCTCGGCGGGTCCATGTTGATCATGAGCATGCGGACGCCGGCGAGGTCTTCCTCGGGCAAGTCGAACATGTTCGTGCCGCCGAGCCATGAGGAGAACAACTGCGGGTTGCGCGAGACGTGCTTAACGTCCTCGTATTTGGTGATGCACCAAAAGCCCGGCCCGTTTTCTTCTTCGTGCCAGTGAACGGGATCCTCGCGGCGTAGTAGGGCGAAGGTCTCGTGCGGCGGGGTCGGATCGAAGTTGTCCGGATTCGTCAGGTCTACGACGTCCATGCGCAAGCCTCCCTCGATCGTTGCCGAGTCGCTCGGCTGCCGCCCGGCACCGGCGCTCGGCTGCGGCTTGGCACACCTTAGCCAACAAACGTTCGTTTGTCTACTGGCAAGCCCAAAACAGTTGGCGAACACCATGACGCGGCTCGACGCGGCCAGGGACCTGCCCGGTATTTCACCGATGGTACATACTGGTCGGAGGCGTGCCCGGCCAGTGCAGGACAGAGCGCGGGACGCCGTGGCGCGCGTAAACCGCTCGCGGTGCCAATGGCGGGTGCGGCCGAGCCGAGTCGATGGCGAGAATGAACGGGGCTGGAGCCGTTCTATCCCGGCGGCAGGGGCAACCGTTCGGTGGATAGTGCTGCCCTTTTAGGCCGGGGCTTTACGACCTTTAGGCCGGGGCTTTACCCGGGGCTTTACCGAAGTGAAGGGGGCCCCCGGCAGAAGGACAGGCTGGGGAGCGGCCGGTTGAGTGGAGACAGCGCGGTAGTGCGTTTATAGTTGCCGCCCCAACTCTGGTCGGGAGAAGCTCGTGAGCCGGGACAAGCTAGAGGGAATCAACTGGCCGCACGTCGAACCGCTATCCATGCCGATCACCGGAGAGTGGGCGCAAAAGCGGCGCCTTGCGGCGGCCATGCGCACCGTTATCGACCGGCTCGTCATCACGAACGCTCCCGAAGCCAAGATCCGCGAAGCAGCCGATACTCTCGAGGCCTTTGCGGCGAGCTTGGCCGGTTATCCTTCTCGCTCCAAGCTCTGGGGTTACGCCGAGAGTTCCACTGCTGGAAGCGTGGCGGCCTTCTTCGATCTTAGTCCCATGATCGGCTTGGCCAATCCGCTGGCGCCCCCGATAACGCTCAACGCCGAGGGCGGCCGCGTGCGCGGCCACGTCGTGTTCGGTTCGGCCTACGAAGGACCGCCGGGTTCGGTCCACGGCGGGTTCGTTGCCGCCGCCTTCGACGAAGTGCTCGGTTTTGCCCAATCACTGACGGGCAGTCCGGGCATGACGGCGCGGCTTACCGTGCACTACCGCAAACCCACGCCGCTGCACACCGAACTTTCCTTCGAGGGTTGGGTCGAGCGCGTGGAGGGGCGTAAGATTTTCACCAGGGCCGAGCTCCGCGCTGGGGACACATTGACTGCCGACGCCGAGGGGCTGTTCGTTTCGATCGATCGCGATCGGTTCAACGAGCTGCTCGAAAAGCAGGCCGAGCGCGAGCGGCGGCGCTCGCAGGGCGAAGCGTGAGGGTTGCAGCAAGCCCTGCGGTTGTGTAAACAAACGTTTGTTTGGCAAAACAGCGAGCGATGGCAGCAACGGAAAAGTCGGCGCGAGCCGCCAGCGCAGCCGAAGGCGAGGCGCGCCAGAACACGGCCGATCGCATTCTCGACGCCGCCGAACAGCTTTTCGCTGAAAAAGGATTTGCCGGAACCGCAGTGCGGGATATCGCCGCACGCGTCGGACTGAACCCAGCGAGCCTCTACAACCACTTTCCCGGCAAACAAGAACTCTACGAGGCCGTGCTCGACCGCGGGCTCAAGCCGATCATCGACTTGCTGGCCGAACTGTCGGGGTCCGACTGGTCGCCGGCGCGCGACGAGCTGGCCATCGACCGTATCGTCGACACTTTGGTTTCCAAGCCCTACCTCGCGCGTCTCATCCACCACGAAGCCCTGACAGGCGGGGAGAACCTGACGCGAATCGTGGGCCGCTACGTCGAGCCACTGTACTCGCGGGGACTCGAAGCCCTGGCCCGTAGTCCGGCGGTCGAGGACTGGAGTCCCGAGGAGTTGCCCCTGCTCGTGATTGCCATGCACAACCTGTTGCTGGGCTACTTCTCGATCGTTCCATTGCTCGAAAGAGTGCTCGGCGTCGATCCACTTTCGCCAGCGGCCATCGAAGGGCTAAAGCGGTTTCTGCGCAAGGCCACCCAACGAATGATAGGCCCCACCGACGGCTCTGGCCGAGCCGGCAACCGGTGATGCAGTGCGGCACCCTCGTCCGGGGGGCACATCGTAAGCCTCGCTAGCGAAAAATTTTTTTCGAACCGCCAGCCGGCCGCTGGCCGGGCACCGGCGGTTGAATGAGGCGAGCTTTACGCAGGGTTGCGCTTCGATAAGCGAAGTGCACTGTGAGGACTCCTAGGGCCTTGCTCCTCGCGCCGGCGCAAAAATTCCGCTTGTGCAAGGCCGAAGTCGCGTACCTGCCGCGACAAGCCAGTTGCAGCACGAGCCTCCCGCTTATGCTAACCTGAACGCGAACGGAGAGAGCCCCCGCAATGGCCTACCTCTCTCGACCGGGAATCACCGGGCGATTGCCCGGAATGCTTTCCGCGGCCACTGACTTGGCGCTGGGTCGTCCAGGGGCCCGAACTGCCCTGTACTTGCTCGAGTCTTGGTGGGCGAAGAGCCGGCTCCCGGCGGTTCCTTCGCCATCGCTTGGGCTGGTGGCGAAGGTAGCTGCCGACGAAGCGTTCCGTACGCTGATGGTGGCTATGTCGCACTTGCCGAGCCGGCGCGAGCTCGTTGTGATCCGAGACGAGCTCGAACGGGCGGCCGAGTTGTTCGGCGAGCGCGGCTGGCAGGACCGCCCGCAGGCCTATCATGTAGAGCCTCCCGGCCTTTCCTCTGTTCTGTCGCGGCGCGAGCGGTGCTGGGGGTTGGACTACGACCACATTCGCTTCGTAAGCGGGTACGAACCCCACGAGGGAGAACCAGGGCGCGAGCGCTGGCTTTCCTATAAGCCCGTGCGAACGGCCCACGCCTGGGTGTTGCGACACCGGGGCCATGCGCGTCCGTGGCTCGTGTGCGTGCATGGCTATCGCATGGGTTTCCCCCTGGCCGACTTCACAGCGTTTCGCGCCAGGTGGCTCCATGAGGAGCTTGGCCTGAACGTGGTGATCCCTGTTCTCCCGCTGCACGGCGAGCGCAAGATCGGCAAGCGCAGTGGAGATGGGTTCTTCACCGCCGCCTTTATGGACACGGTTCACGCCGAAGCTCAGGCCATTTGGGATCTGCGCCGAATCCTCGACTGGATCCGGGGACAGGAAGGCGGCGAGCGCTTGGGGGTCTACGGTATTTCGCTGGGCGGCTACACGGCGGCGCTTTTGGCCGGCTTCGACGGGAACCTGGATTGTATCGTAGCCGGCATGCCAGCGATCTCGCTGACGGCGTTGCTGCGCATCCACGCGCCCAAGCGCCTGCTGCGCGCTGCTGAGGCGGCGGGCATCCGCTGGGAGACGGCCGAGACCGTTGCTCGTGTGATATCACCGCTGGGCGTGCGGCCTTTGGTACCGCGCGAGCGGCGATTCCTGTTCGCCGGGGCAGCCGATCGGCTGATACCCCGAGACCACATCGAACGATTGTGGCGCCATTGGGAGCGGCCCGCACTGTGGTGGTTCGAGGGCAGTCACCTTTCGTTCACGTGGGAGACGGACAAGATCAACTCCCTGTTGGCTCGTGCGCTGAGGCAGTCCGGGCTCCTGCGGCTCGGTGCCGGTGCCGAGCCGGTCGAAAGCCGGGCTGCCTGAGGATCTCCTGGTTCGAACGTTCCGGAGCCGCGTGCGGCTAGATTCGGGTTTTAAAGCCCTCGCGGCGAGCCCGGCGGCAAGCCGCCTCTAATGAGCTCTGCCGCTGCTGGCGGGCGGCTGGCGCCGGGGCGGGCACGGGCCTGAGGGCCCTGGGGTGTTTTCGGGCCTGAGTGCGCCGAGCTCTAGCGGGATCGCCCGCCCGGCGATCCGATCGAGCTGAGCCGTTATCTTCGCGGAAGCTGCGAACTGCTGCGGCTTATCTCGCGGGCGAGAGTTTCTCTAGCCAGGGGCCATGGCGGCTAGGTGAGGATTGGCCCTCGCCGCGGCTTCCCGAGGGTCGAGGTGCGCAGAACGGCGCCGACGAGCGGCCGGGCCTAGATGGCATCGGGATTGCACTAAGCCTGGTGCAGTTGGCCAGCACGCTGCTTGCCAGAAGGCCAGCGTGCCTACGCGGGCGAGCTCGGGCCGGCCGACTCGGGAGGACAGGCCTTGTCGAAATCGTACCGATCGCCGTTATTGAACCGGCGAGCGCACGCGGCCTGCTGCGGCCTGGTCGTTGTCTGTCTCATTGCCTCATGCTTCGTACCATGCGGCGCCCAGGCGGCCGGTAACGGCCGAGCTGGCCTTCTTGCCGATCCGCCGGCCGAGCAGGGCGCGGGGGGCGGAGCCGGCCGCGGGCTTCTCGCGAAGATCGAGCGCGTGGCGGCAGTAATCGTGCGGCCTGCCACCGCCCGCGAGGGGAGCGAGCTCTTCGTCAGCCGGGCGGCGAATCCCCAGCCGCTCGTGCGCGTGGGCCTTTGCCTTTCGGGGCCGGCGCCGGAGAAAGCCCGTCACGGGCGGCCGCCGGCTGCCGCCGTAGGGTTGGGCGTGCGGCTGCTGTTCCAGTGAGGAGAAGTGCACTGTGGGCGGCGAGCGTCTCTACCGCGGGAGTTGCCATTGTGGGCGAGTCGCGATCGAGGCGTACGGGCAGCTCGACAGCGTGTTCATATGCAACTGCTCGATTTGCTCGAAGAAGGGGTATCTGCACTGGCTGGTGCCGGCCTCGGCGTTTCGCCTGCTCACGCCGATGAGCCACCTGGCCAGCTACTGCTTCAACACCGGTCGTGCCCGCCATCACTTCTGCCGGACCTGCGGTGCGGCCCCCTTCTTCATCCCGCGCGGCTGGCCGGGATACGTCGATGTCAACGTTCGCTGCCTGGAAGGAGTAGACCCGAGCCGGCTGCGGGTGGAATACTTCGACGGGCGCCGGTGGGAGGAGTCGGCGGCCGTTTTTGCGAGCCGCCGGGGACTTGGCTCGTGTTGATTCTGCCGCCGCTCTGCTGCACGTTTTGAGTTGCGCGCGGTAGGCCGCGCGATTCGATGGACGACCTAAGTCACTCTGTCGATTCGGTTGCGATAGCCTGGCGCCTGGGCGCGGCTTTCTTCTTCGTTGCCCTCAACGCGTTCTTCGTTGCCTCGGAGTTCGCACTCGTCAAGGTCCGGCCGATTCGCCTAGAAACCCTGGCGGCCGAGGGAAGCCGGCCGGCCAAGGTCGCCCGCCACCTCGTCGAACATCTTTCGCTCTATCTGTCTGCCTGTCAGGTGGGGGTTACCGTCTCCAGCCTGGCGATCGGCTGGCTTGGCGAGCCGGCCGTGAGCCACTTGATCGCGGCAGCGGCGGGATGGCTCGGGATCGACTTGGTAGTGGGAACACCGGCTTTGAGCGCGTTCGCCGTCGTCCTCGCGTTCACCGTGATTACGGCCTTTCACATGATTCTCGGCGAGCAGGTACCCAAGATGTGGGCGCTAGAAAAGGTCGAGGTTACGAGCCTGGCGATCTCGCGGCCGCTGCGCCTGTTCGCCAGTTTGTGCGGTCCCTTCATCGCATTCGTAAACGGCAGCGCGAACTTCATCCTCGAAAGCCTCGGGGTTCCGGTCCGGAGCGAGGCGGACAGCAGCCACACCGCCGACGAGATTAGCGCAATTTTGGCCGCCTCGGCCAGGGCCGGCCATATTTCGGAAAGCCAGCGCGAGTTCGCCGAGAACATCTTGGGGATCGTCGAGAGAGAGGTTCGCCACATCTTGGTCCCGCGCGGCGAAGTTGTGTACCTGGCTTTGGACAAGCCGTTGGAGGAGAACCTCCGGATTATTCGCACCACCGGACACTCGCGGTTCCCCTTGTGCCGGCACGACCTCGACGACGTAGTCGGTCTCGTTCACGCCAAGGACGTGCTCGCCCGGCTGATCGACGGGCAGGAGGTCGACCTCGAGGCGGTGGTACGCCAGGTGACCTACGTGCCCGATACGATGCCGCTGTCGCGCCTGATCTCCCTGCTCCAGAAGCTAAAGAGCGCTGCGGCGGTCGTGGTCGACGAATACGGTACGACCATTGGCCTTGCGTTCCTCGAGGACGCGCTCGAGGAGATCGTTGGGCCGATCCAGGACGAGTTCGACGAAGAGCCGGCCGAGTTGCGCGAAGTCGTTTCCGGTGTCTACCTGGTCAACGGCGGAATGTCACTGCCCGAGGCGGCCGAGCGTCTCGGCATTGCCGTCGATGATGACACTTCCGACACGATTGGCGGCCATGTGGTTTCCCTGTGCGGCGAGTTGCCGAAAGTGGGAACGACGTTGGAGATCGGCCCCTATGTGGTCACGGTTCTGGCCGTCGAGCACCACCGCGTGACGCGCCTGCGTTTCGAACGCCGTCAACAGCTCGATCAGGCGGCTGCCGACTGAGCTCCGGCGGCCGTGCGACGCTCGTTTCTCCGCCGCATTTTCCTTCGAGCGGCCGCGGCTGTGGCTGTTGTGCTAGCGCTCGGGCTCCTTGGATGGTGGACACTGCCGGTCTGGATCGCCAAGGCGCCGGTGCGCCGGGTGGTTCTTCGAGTGGCCAGCCACGTAACGGGATACCGGATCCAGGCGGCAGGCCTTGCGATGCCCGGCCGCGGCCGTCTCGCGTTGAGCGGGTTGGCGGCCGTTGGACCCGATGGCAGCAAGCTTTTCTGCCGGCGGGCTACCGTTACGGCTTCGCTCGATGGCTTGGCCGCAAGGCGACTCGATCGGCTGGAGACGGAATCCTGTCGCGTCGAGCTTGGCGCCGGCGGCGCGCAGCGCGCGAGGCTGCCGCGGCGGGTTCGGATACCGGTGCTTTGGGCCGAGCTACGAGACCTGCACGTGGCCTGGCGTAGAGCCGGAGAGGGCGAGTATGAACTGAAGATCGCGCGCGCCTCGCTCGAGCCGGGCCCGCGCGGGGCAAAAGTGCTTTCGGCGGCGGGCGAGCTCTGGGACAACCGGTTCACTGCAAGCGCTCGGCTTGCGCCGGGCGGCGAGCATCTGAGCGGCCGCCTGGTGCTCGGGCGCATTTCATGGAAGGGACTAGAAAGGGCCTTTCCCCGAGCGGCTTCGAGGCTTTCGGAAATTGCCGCGGTGACCCAGCATGCCAGCGCAAACGCGAGATTCGAAGCAGCGTTACCGGACAATCTTAATGTTCGACTCGATCTTCATGTTACACCTTCGAGCCGGGCTCCGGCCGCCGGCTTTCACGCGCTGGTAGAGGTAGCCGGCTTTGGGCTTCCGGCTCGCGCCAAGGTGAAACTCGAAAACCTGCGCCTAGTGGGGACGGGCGGGCAGGGTGAAGCCGAGCTGGTCGAGGCTGCTGCGGCTGTGCGCCGCGGGCCAGGCGGCGCCTTCGAAGTCGAGTTAACCGAGGTCCGGGCAAAAGGCATCGCAGGTCACAGCCGGGACTTCGTGCGCGTACTCGAACAGGCCGATGCCGGCGGTCCCGCCATGCTCCACTTCGATCCGGCCACCGGCGGCTTCATCCTTACGGCCAGGACACGCCTGAGCGCAGGCGAGCTGCTTTGGGATCGCTGGTACGTGAGTTTTGCGGAACACCCGCTGGATCTCGCCCTGAAACTCTCGTCGCGCGCGGCCAAGGTTGGCGCGGACCGAGAGCTTGCGCCGTTTGAAACCCGCCTTGAACTGGCGG
>CAYZHO010000121.1:7991-8304 GCA_964478045.1 uncultured Myxococcales bacterium
CGCCGGACTCGGACGGGCGAGCTTCGAAGGGACGGTGCAGGTTGCTCCGCTTGCCCTGCGCGGGCACTTTCGAGCCTCGCTCGATTCTCTGGGGCAAGCCTACCGGCTCGCCGTAGCCGAACCCTTGGGCGACGTTTACCCGCGCCTTAGCGGCTTGACCGTCGGGGGGCGGCTGCGGCTCGATGCGCGCGTTGCGCTGGGAGCACGGCGGCAGTGGTCCGCCTCTGGCTTGCTCGAAGTCGAACAAGGGCGCCTGGCGTCCTCGGACGGCCGCTGGGGGGTGGAGGGTTTGCGACTCGAGTTGCCAATTGCC
>CAYZHO010000122.1:0-8246 GCA_964478045.1 uncultured Myxococcales bacterium
TCGCCAGGGTTGTTCGGATCGCAGTAGCCGTCCGGGCAGCTCGGATCCGTCGCCGGGTCGCACGGCGGCCCGCAATCGGGGTCACCCGGGTAGTTCGGGTCGCAGTAACCGTCCGGACACGTCGGATCGGCTGTTGGATCACACCCCCCGCAGTCAGGATCGAGCGGGTTGCTCGGATCGCAAGAGCCGTCGGGGCAGGTTGGATCCACACTGGGGTCACACACGCAGTCTGGATCGCCCGGGGTGTTCACGTCACAGACGCCGTCCGGGCACTTTGGATCGACCGCGGGATCGCACCCTCCGCAGTCGGGGTCGCTCGGGTTGCCCGGATCGCAGTAGCCGTCCGGGCACATCGGATCGGTCGCAGGGTCGCACTGCGGGCCGCAGTTCGGGTCCACGTTCGGATCGCATCCCCCGCCAGGGCCGCCGGGACCTCCCGGGCCGCCTGGACCGCCGCCCGGCGCCGCAATGGCGCGATAGCAATCGATCCAGTCAAAGCCAAGGTCCAGGCCCGAACAGGCTTGATCAAGCGCCTGCTGGTCCACCGTAATCACGCCCTCGACCGGGTCGCTGCAATCCCACTCTTCGTTTGGATCGAACGCAATCGTCACGGAATCGGCGACCGTGGGAAGGTCGGCCGCGCGCACGTCGTCGATGAACGTCGCCGGGTTGACGTTGTCAAGCTCGGTGGTCTCGGCATCCCAACCTTGGATTTCCGTGAAGTCCCACCACTTGAAGTCGTCTCCGTTGCGCATGCTCAGCTTGGCCGCACCGTCGCCGAGCGCCAACTTGCCGATGTCGTATGACTGGCCGGCCGTATTGAGATCGAACAGCTCGGCCTCGGCGATCACGCGGTGGGAGAAGTTCTCCGTCTTCGTCACGCCGGGCGACTCCTCCCAATCGTGCGTTCCCGCGTCGTACCCGCTCAGGGAGAGCAAGTCCGGATGCTGTTCGACCACCATCTCGCCGTAACCCGTACCTTCGGACCACTCGTCGCTGTGCACCACGCGAATGGTCTTCTTGCCGGTGAACTGCCCGGCGTCATTCAGCAAGCCGGTGACGTTGATCTGGTGAGCGCCGGAGTTGCCCATGGGATCCTCGAAGAACCCCTTGGCGACCATCGAAAAGTCTCCGCCGTCGATCGCCTGGCGAAGGTACTCACTCTGCGTAAACGTGCCGCCTTTGTCATCGCACGCAAACATCTCGAACTCGGTCACTGCCGAACCCGTGCGCACGATCCGCATCTTCACCTTGGCCGGGCCACCTACGTCCGGCGGCGGGGGGGCGCTGCCGCCAGCCGGCGGAGCGAACTGAAGCTCGAACGTATGGTACTCGCCGTCGTAAATATCGACGCCGATCTGCGGGTTGGCGGCAAACAGGTTCTGCACGTAGCACAGGATCCGGTCCGCTTCGGCTGCCGAGGTCACCGCAATGCGACTCATGTTCGTTATCTCGCACGCGGCCATGCTGCTGTTGGCATTGAAAGTCGATTGCCCGGCCTCACCGAGCACGAGTTTCGTGGTTTGCGCGGTCGCCCGGGGCAGGTCGAACACCAGCGCAGCACCGATCGTCTCGTCGACCACGGGGCCGGTCGCCTTTGGCAGTTCCGCAATGTCGCTGACCGCCGCAGCACAGACGAGCGCAATCGGCTGGCCGACCGCCCTTTTCAAAACCGCGAGCGCGTCGGTGCCAGTTACCCGCCCGCTGTCGTCCACGTCGCAACGAACGAGCGGACAAGTCGCCGAGCCCACGGCGACCCTGAGCACCCCGAGAGCATCCGAAGCGCTCACGCTGCCGTCCGTGTTGAAATCGCCGCACACCGCCCGAGCCTGACGAACAGTCGGACCGCCCACGAGCAGTGCCGCCACTACCAACGAAAGCCACAATCGCACGGTTCTTCGCATCTCCGTACCCCTATGCTTGCGCCGGCCGTTGGTGGATCGGGTCGCTCAGGGCAAGCGGCCGGCATATGAATCCGGGCCGTTTTTCGCAAGGATCGTGCCGGCCGCCCTAACGTGGAGTTCTAGTAGTTCGTGGGAGATAAAGGCTTGCTCGGCCGCGCATCACCCGCCGGCAGTCACCCGATCGACGGTGAAGTGTCGAAGAGGTAACAGGCGAGCGTATCGGAGGTCACGAGGAACGCCGTAACACTTGTCATGCGCAAGTCGTCCGGCCGGCCGCAGCGCCGGGCGAACGCTTCACTGTTCGGCGGCTGCGCTTTTGCGTGCTGACTCCTGCATCAAGTAGGCGTTGATGAAGCGATCGATATCGCCATCGAGGACGGCGTCGGCATTGCCGGTTTCGACCCCCGTGCGCAAGTCTTTTACCAACCGGTACGGATGCAGGACGTAAGACCGAATCTGGCTTCCAAACGCAGCCTCTTGTTTGGCTGGCCCAATCGCCGCGAGTTTTTCTTCTTGCTTGCGCCGTTCGAGCTCGTAGAGGCGGGCGCGGAGGATCTTCATTGCGGTGGCCTTGTTCTTATGCTGCGAGCGCTCGTTCTGGCAAGAAACGACGATGCCAGTAGGCAAGTGTGTGATTCGCACGGCTGAGTCGGTCTTGTTAACGTGCTGCCCTCCCGCGCCGCTCGCCCGAAACGTGTCGATTCGCAGATCCTCTTCGTCGATTTCCACGTGAATCGTATCGTCGATTTCGGGAAACGCGTACACGGACGCAAACGAGGTATGGCGCCGCGCTGCATTGTCGAACGGAGAAATGCGCACGAGACGGTGAATACCCGATTCCGCGCGCATCAGCCCGTAAGCAAACTCGCCTTCCACGCTGAACGTGGCGCTTTTGATGCCCGCGCCCTCGCCCGGTGTGTATTCCAGGACGCGCGTGCGAAAACCGCGGCGCTCGGCCCAACGCAAATACATTCTGAGCAACATTTCCGCCCAGTCCTGCGATTCGGTCCCCCCGGCTCCAGGACGAATCGTGACGATCGCATTGTTGCGGTCGTACTCGCCCGAGAGCATTCGCTCGACCTGCATGCGCTCGACCCGCGACTCGACTTCGGCGATCGAGCGCTCGAACTCGGCGGCCGCCTCGTCATCGCCTTCTTCGGCCATTTCGAGGTACACCTCGAGATCCGAGGCAGCTTCCGCAAGCGCCCGGTATCCTTCGATTTGGGACTCAACGCGCGATCGCTCGCGCAAGATTTTCTCGGCCCGTTCAGGATCCTCCCAGAGCGATGGATCCTGAGCCTGCCGTTCGAGCTCTCGAAAGCGATCCTCTAGTCCCGCGAGGTCAAAGATGCCGCCCGAGGAGCTCCACTCGCTCCTTCAGGGCGGTGAGGCGATCGCGCGATTCGGCAACGTCGATCACGAAAGCAAGAATTCCACGGGCCGCACAGGGGATCAACACGGCAAGGCCAGCACCGCCTTCGGCTGCCTACTCGCGCCGGCGCAGTTTGGCGGCCGCAGCCATCGCCAGCAGCAACAGGGATGCCCACACCAGCCAGTTCCCGAACCGGACGTACAAACTGGCGGCCCTACCGGGTGCAACCGTTCTTATCCGAACGGCCTCTTCGAACAGCGGGGTCCTCTCGTGAATCCGGCCCGTTGCGTCCACGAACGCCGAGATCCCTGTGTTCGTCGCCCGCACCAGGGGGACCCGATTCTCCACCGCGCGCAGCGCCGCCATCGCAAGATGCTGGTAGGGAGCGGCGCTGCGGCCATACCACGCGTCATTACTGATGTTCACCAGGAGCCGCGCGCCGCCAAGCACAAACCGGCGGACAAACGAGGGAAAGATTGCCTCGTAACAGATCAGCACGCCGAGCCGAACGTTTCCGTCGTGCGCGTCGTCCGGGACTTCGAACACCACGGCTGCGCTGCCCCGCCCGAAGTCGCCGACCGCCTCGACGGCCTTGTCCACCCATGCCAACAGGGGTCCCCAGGGCACGTATTCTCCAAACGGCACGAGTTGGATCTTGTCGTAGTAGCCCGCCAGTCCGCGGCCCGGAAGGATGAGCCATGCCTCGTTATACTGGCGCGGCCCGGCCGGTGTATCGCGATAGCCGGGCGCACCAACTACCAAGGCCGCTCCCGTGGTCGTCGCCAGCTCGACCAGCCGGGATCGGCGCTTGTCATACTCCAGAAAGAATGGAACCGCCGCTTCGGGCCATACAATCAGGCGCGCTCCCGAGGCAGCAGCCTGGCGCGAGAGTTCCAAGTACCGGGAGAGGATCTCATCCTGCCGGTCCATCTGCCACTTCAGGCGCTGGGGAATGTTTCCCTGAACGATCGCAGCCGTCAGCCCATGGGAATCTTCCTGTGCGGCCTCGAGCTCGGAAAGACGCCAGTGGCCGTACCCCACAACGGCTGCGATCACTGCCGCGGCCAGAGCCACCAGGCCCCCTCCCCGTTTCAGCGAGGAGGACCCAGGAGGAGCGCCTGCAACCGGCTCCCCCGCCACTGCTTCCCTCCGCACCGCAAGCGCCTCAGCCAGAGCCGCCCCCACCAGGACGATCGCCCAGGACACCCCATAGCACCCCGCCAAGTCCGCGACCTGAACGAGCACGAGCGGGCCGGCCACCTGCGACGTCGCCAGCGGAATCCAAGGGAAGGGCGCCGGGAAGAAGGTTCGCAACCATTCGACCACCACCCATGCAGCCGGGGCAACGAAAACGCGCCGCCAGGCGCCACCTCCGATCCACGCCACGGCGGCAGCGATGGTCGCGATGTAGCACGCCTCGACCGCGCAGAGGAGGACCACCAACCCGCAGGCTGCAGCCCAACCGATCCTCGTGTAGGAGACGACCGTGGGCGCTAGCCAGTAAAGGGCAGGCAGATAAAAGGAAAAGCCGGCCACCCACCCGAGAACTGCCGCCGGGCGCCACGGCAAATCCCGCACGCTGTGCAGCAAGAGAGCGGGCGCGAGCCAAGCGAGCGGCCACCACGAAAACTTCGGCATCGCCAGCGCGAGCAGCACGCCGCTGGCGATGGCCGATGCTGCGCGCGCCGGGGCGTTCCGTAGCTGCAAGACCTTCTCCTGCGCGGGTCGAGCAGCGGGGCCACCGCTGCCGTGGATCTCCCGGGAATCCTTTGGCGGCACCCGGATTCTCACCCTGCGCAGCGGATCCCTGCAGCCGCTAGGAGCCGAGCGAGCCTTGTCTCTTCGGCGCGCATGCGCCTTGCTTGCGCCCTACTCGCCTCGTGGTCGTATCCGATCAAGTGCAAGTAGCCATGCACCAGCAAGCGCACGAGCTCGTCCTCAACCGGCCACCCGCTCGCCTCGGCTTGCCGCCTAGCCGTCTCGGTCGAAATGATCACGTCGCCCAGGTGTTCATCCCCACTGGCGGCCGCGATCGGCTCCCCTTCGCTTTGGGCGAAGGCCAATACGTCCGTTGGCCGGTTCACCCCCCGGTAACGCCGGTTGAGCGAGCACATTTCTTCGTCGCCGACGAGGGTCACAGAGAACTCGGCGCCTCGGCGGCCGGTCTCCTCGAGCAGGAGGCGCGCTGCTTTGGCGAGCAGCGCGCGCCATTGCGGCGCGCCGCTCGCGTTTACTTCCACTGGCACCGGAGAATCCCCTCGCTTCTTCGAACCCGAGACGCGCTCCTCGACCTCACCGCTCGCCGCTCTCCGCTGCGTCGTAAGCACCGATGATCGCACGAACGAGCGGATGTCGGATCACGTCGGATTCGTCGAACCAGACAAAAGCAATGTCCTTGATCGAGGCTAGCACCTTGTGCGCGTCTCGAAGCCCGGAGATTCTTCCCTCGGGTAGATCCACCTGTGTGATGTCGCCGGTGATGACGGCTTTCGATTGGAATCCAAGCCGCGTCAAGAACATTTTCATTTGCTCGCGGGTCGTGTTTTGAGCCTCGTCCAGAATGACGAACGCGTTGTTGAGCGTGCGGCCGCGCATGAAAGCGAGCGGCGCAACCTCGACCGTTCCGCGCTCGACCATCTGCCGCGCCTTCTCCATGCTCACCATGTCGTAAAGTGCGTCGTACAGCGGTCTCAGGTACGGGTTCACCTTTTCGGCCAAGTCGCCCGGCAGGAAGCCGAGCTTCTCTCCCGCCTCGACCGCCGGCCGCGTCAGAATGATCCGCGAATACCTGCCTTTGAGGAGTTCCGACACCGCCATCGCCATGGCAAGGTAGGTCTTTCCAGTTCCGGCGGGGCCGATTGCGAAAACTACATCATGCCGCCTCATCGCGTCGAAGTAGGCTTTCTGGTGCGGTGTCCTGGGAACGATCCGCGTCCGGCTAGACGTCGTCAGGATCGGGTCGAGAAAAACGTCCCTAAGCCGCGCGCTGCTGTCGGCGCTTAGCACCTCGATCGCGCGTTCTACGTCTTCCGGGCCAACCGGATAGCCGGCTCCCGCTACTTCATAGAGCTCTTCGAGCACCCGGGCTGCCAGACTCGCGTCGTGCTCGCTGCCCGATATGGTGACACCCGAGGAAGTAATGGCGATCGACACGCCGAGCGCCTTCTCGATCGCTCGGGCAGTGCGGTCGTGACTGCCAAACAGCTCGTGGAGACGCCGCGCGTCCGGAAATGTTCGCTCAGCCAAGGAGTTCGTTCGCCTTCTCGAGTACGGCAGGGATGCCTGCCGGATTCTTGCCGCCGGCCTGCGCCAGCTCGGGCTTACCGCCGCCCCGCCCGGCGACCAGCGGCGCCAACTCCTGGATGATTCTACCTGCGTGGAACCGCTCGGTCAGGTCGCTCGTCACCGCCACGGTCAATGCAACTCCTGACGGCACTTCGGCCGCAAGCACCACCACGCCGCTTCCGATCCGCTCGCGCACCTGATCGCACAGTGCGCGCATGGCTTTCGCTTCGACCCCATCAACGCGAGCGATCACCGCGCGGTAACCGTCGAACTGCTTTCCGCCGGCAACGAGGCGCTCGACCAGGCTGCCGGACTGCTTTTGCTCGAGAGCCTCGATGCGTTTTTCCAGCTCCCGTACGGCGGCCAGCAGCCTCTCGATCCGTTCGAGACTCTGTTCCTCACTGGTTCGCAACAAGCGGGAGATTTCTCGCAGCAGTTCATCGCGCCGGCGAACTCGCTCGAGCGCACCGGCCCCACTAACGGCCTCGATCCGGCGGACGCCGGCCGCGACGCTGCTTTCCGACACGAGGCGTACGAGCCCGATGTCGCCCGTCTGCCGGACGTGCGTACCTCCACACAGCTCCACCGAATAGTCGCCCATTCGAACGACTCGCACGACGTCGCCGTATTTGTCGCCGAAGAAAGCGAGCGCACCGGCCGCAATCGCCTGCTGGTACGGCATCTCTTCGGTCGTAACGGGCAGGTTGGCGCGAACGACCTCGTTTACTTCGTCTTCGATCCGCTCGAGCTCCGCGTCCGACAGCGCTCTCGGATGGGTAAAGTCGAAGCGCAGGTGCGCGTCGTCCACCAACGACCCTGCCTGCTGCACGCCTGTGCCGAGGTTCGCCCGCAACGCTGCGTGCAACAAATGCGTAGAAGAGTGGTTGAGTCGAATGGCCTGGCGGCGAGGAGAGTCGATCCGCAGGGTCACTTCGTCGCCAACGGCGATTTCCCCGCGTACTACACGCGCGCGGTGAACGATGACGTCCGGCGCCGGCTTTTGCGTATCGAACACCCGCAGGTTTGCTCCGGCCGCCGAAACGATTTCGCCGCTGTCGCCGACTTGACCACCTGACTCTCCGTAGAACGGAGTCTCTTCGACGACAAGGTCCAGCACCTCGCCCTCGCCGGCCCGATCCACCGGCTGGCCGCCCCGCGCGAGCGCAATGACGCGAGACTCCCAGCTATCCACGAACGAGCCGGCGAAGCGCGAGCCCCCGCGCTCGCGCGCGGTCGCCACGAGGAGCGTGAAATCTCCCGCTCCCTTGCCAGCCTGCGCCTCGCGCGCTCGCTCGCGCTGCTCGGCAAGCGCCGCCTCGAAGCCCTCGCGGTCCACGCGAATGCCCCGCGACCGCAGGATGTCTTCGGTCATGTCGAGAGGAAATCCGTAAGTGTCGTAGAGGCGAAAGGCCACTTCACCCGGGAGCACCTTCTCGTCCGGACCAAGACGTTCGAGTGCCTCCCGGAGGTGAACCAGCCCGCGGTCGAGCGTAACCTGAAAACGTTCCTCCTCGCCACGGACGACCTCGGCGATGCGCTCGGCCCGCTCGCGCAGCTCGGGGTAGGCGTCGCCCATCGTTTCTATCACGGCGCCGCAAACTCGATAGAGAAACGGCTGGTCGAAGCCGAAAACTTTTCCATGCCGGGCCGCCCGCCGCAGGATTCGGCGCAACACGTACCCGCGA
>CAYZHO010000123.1:0-8204 GCA_964478045.1 uncultured Myxococcales bacterium
CGCAATCCTTTATTCGGGAAGGCATCGATGAGTCACGCTGTACGAACGACTTCCACACGCCGCTCGTCCTTCGGGTTCCGGGGGAAAGCGCGGAGCGTCGCGCCGAAGGCCAAGATTTCCGTGCGCAACCTGAACTTCTACTACGGAGAGAAACAGGTGTTGTTCGACAATACGCTCACGATCGCCGAAAACCGCGTGACGGCCTTCATCGGCCCCTCCGGATGCGGCAAGTCGACGCACATCCGCACCTACAACCGGATGTTCGAGCTCTACAAAGGCCACCGGGCCGAAGGGGAAGTGCGAATCGACGGCGTCAATGTGCTCGACCCGAAGGTGCCTGCGCTTCACCTGCGGCGCAAGGTCGGGATGATCTTCCAAAGGCCGACGCCTTTTCCCATGTCGATCGCCGACAACGTCGCCTACGGCCTCAAGCTGCAGGGCGTCTCCAGCAAGATGGAGCGAGAGGATCGCGTCGAAAAGGCACTGCGGGACGCAGCACTGTGGGATGAGGTCAAGGACATCCTTGACCAGCCGGGTAACGCTCTGTCCGGCGGTCAGCAGCAACGGCTCTGTATCGCCCGCGCTTTGGCCATCGAGCCGGAGATCATTCTCATGGACGAGCCCTGCTCGGCGCTCGACCCCGTGGCTACCGCGAAAATCGAAGAGCTGATCGACGAACTGAAACGCAGGCTCACCATCGTTCTGGTCACCCACAACATGCAGCAGGCGGCGCGCGTTTCTGACTATACCGCGTTCTTCTACCTGGGAAGGCTTGTGGAGTTCGGTGAAACCCAGACGCTCTTTTCGTCCCCGCGCGTCAAGCAAACCGAAGACTATCTGACCGGCCGATTCGGCTGAGGTAACCGATGAGCAGCCGTATTCACAACCAAATGGAAAAGCTCAAGCAGAAGGTGCTAGCCCTGGCCGCGCTCGTCGAGGAAAACCTCGCCAAGGCCACCCATGCGGTCCTGCACGACGACGTCGAGGCGGCTCATGAGGTCATCGCCTCGGACCCGGTGGTGGACGCAGAAGAAGTGGACACGGAGGAGGAATGCCTCAAGATCCTGGCACTGTACCAGCCGGTCGCTAAGGACCTGCGCTTCGTCGTCGCGATTCTGAAACTGAACAACGATCTCGAGCGGATCGGCGACCTGGCCGTGAACATCGCCGAGCACGCAGGCCGGCTCGGCAGCCACGAGCGGTCTCGCTGCCCCGAGACTCTCGAAAAGATGATCCCGCGCGTGCGGGCGATGGTGCACCGGGCAATCGACTCCTTGGTCCAACTCGACCCGGATGCCGCGCGTCAAGTCGGCGCCGAGGACGATGCCGTCGACGACCTGCACCGCAGCATGTTCGAGTACGTCATCGAAGCAGCCGGCCGCAATCCCGCCGACCTCGACGTCCTGATCCACTACCTGTCCGTGTCGCGCTACCTCGAGCGCATCGCCGACCACGCCACGAACATCGCCGAAGACGTCATCTACATGACCAGCGGCGAAATCGTCCGCCACACGGGAGGGGGATAAGCACCTTTTGCAAGTACCCGAAATTGCTAGAAACCGCTGACCGAATCACGGGTAGAAGCCAGATTCGCCTGTGAAGCGTGATTGCAATCAGGACCGGTCGTCCTCCTTCCAAGTCCTCGAACGGCCCAACGTTGCAAACGCCGGGAAGACGACCTCGTAAATTCAACCACTTGGAAATTGTACTTATCCCTGTCAATTTGCTTGTGACTGGAAGTGCCGATGCGAGAAACGATCCCCCTTCGCGAGCGGCCGGTCGACATTGCCCTGCTTGCGTTCTTCGCCTTCAACCTCCTGTTCGTCAGTTACGTGATCAGCCTCGAGCAGATCGTCATCGATGACCCGAGCCATTTTGCGTACCCCATCTGGCCGCCCCGGTTCATGGTCGATCTGATTCACTCCTATGGCCGCCGCTTCGATCCCGTACTAATGGCGCGGCCTACGTGGTACCGCGTAACGGTGTGGTGGGACGCCCTGTTCTTCGGGCCATTCTATGCCGTCGCCATCTTTGCGTACCTAAAGGGGAAAGAGTGGATCCGCGTCCCCAGCATCGTCTACGCTTCCGTGATGATTGCGCTCGTCAGTGTGATCATCGCCGAAGAAATCGCTGGAACCCACGCCGCCCCCAATCCCGCTTTCGTGGTTGCGCTGAACGCGCCGTGGATTGTTGTGCCTCTTGTGATCCTGGTGCGCATGGCGGCATCGCCGCACCCTTTCACCCGCCGCTTCGGCTTCCCCACACGGGGGGCTTAAACGTGCGCGGAGGCTCGCGAATCGCTCGTGGCACTCTCGGCCGCTGGTCCGGGGTCAAGCCGGCCGCCTACAAAGAAGAAGGCGAAGGCTACCGGGGGATGACGCGCTACGTCCTGATGGCGGCAAGCACGGGCGACCGGGCTCTTTCTTTCGATGTCCGGTACTTCGAGGTCGCAGCGGGGGGCTATTCGACCCTAGAGCGCCACGATCACCCGCACGCCGTCCTAGTGCTGAGCGGCCGCGGGCAAGTAATCCTCGACGACGAGGTCAGCGAGCTCACCCCCTTCGACTGCGTGTACGTCGCACCCGGAACCCTGCACCAGTTTCGCGCCGCACCGGACGAACCGCTCGGCTTTCTTTGCATCGTCGATCGCGACCGCGACAAACCCGCTGCCGCAACTCCGGACGACATAGCAAGGCTTTGCCGGAATCCAGTGATCGCGGAGCTTCTGCAGACAGGCAGGAAGCTGGGTCCGTCCTGATCGCCCCGCCGCCACACCAGTGCGCCTAGCAGCTATTTCAGGCGCCACCCAGAAGGCTCCTCGACGGCCCGGCCCTCGGCCGCCAGTTTCCGCAAGTGTGCCTCCACTGACAGAGCGGCGGCCGGGTGCAAGAACTCCGGAACGTCCGTGTAGATCGCCGCAACGATCTCCGCAACAAGCGACGGACCGCGCGCCAATACCGAGAGGATCTGCTGCTCGCGCAGCCGGCGGTGCGCGATATAGTCACGGATTTTCTCGTGCGCATTTCTAATCGGCGGGCCGTGCCCGGGGTAGATGACCGATATGTCCAAGCCCAATAGGCGCTCGAGCGAAGCAATGTAATCCGCTACGTTTCCTTCGGCTGGGATAACCGTAGTCCCTGCACCCAGAATCAAGTCTCCCGTGAAGAGAGCCCGCTCCTGCGGCAGGTAGAAGCACAAGTGATCCGGCGAATGGCCGGGGGTCCACAGCGCGCGCAGTGTTGCTCCCTCGACCTCAATCTCGTCGCCTTCCGTGATTGGTTCCACCGGCAGCCCGCGATCGCGGTCCCCGGCCGGCTTTTTCCACACCCGAGCCGCCCCGTGCTGGCCCCGGACGGTCTCAACTCCACCGATGTGATCGGGATGCGCGTGCGTGACGGCGATCGTTTCGATCCGGCAGCCACCACACAGGCCCGTGAGCGCCCGCTCGACCAGGTCGCCGTACTCTGCGCGGCCGTCCCCCGTGTCGATGAGGAGCCGTTTCTTGCCCGTACCGACGATGAACGTATTTGTACCCGGTCCGGTAAACGGTCCGGGATTTTGCCCGAGTACCACGGCCACGCGCTCCGACCACCGATCGATGCTCGGCATCTCGATCCCGAGCATCGAGCCGCGCACGATCCGCCTGACTTCGTCCTGCCCCACGCCTGCTCGCGTACCAACCTGCCCTTCCAACTTCAACCCAAACGCGTGAGGCTCAACAATCGGGCAGCCGCTCCGGGCCGGCGACCACACCGTCGGCCTTAAGCCTGCGGATCTCTTCCGCCCCAATTCCCAGCTCTGCTAGCACACGCTCGGTGTCCGCACCCGGCGGCCGCGGTGCGCGCGGAACTCCACACGGCGTACGCGAGAATCGCGGTGCCGGTGCCGGCTGTAGCACCCCTTCGATTTCCACGAACGATTTTCGAGCTTGCATATGCGGGTGGTTCGGCACCTCGGCCAGAGAGAGTACCGGAGTGACGCACGCGTCACTCCCCGCGAAAACCGCGCACCATTCGTCACGGGTTTTGCTAAGGAAAACCTCGGCCAGGCGCGCGCGCAGCTTCGGCCACTGCGCCACGTCGTACTGTTCCGGCAGTTCCTCTCCGTCGAGCCCCAATCGCCCGATCAGCTCGGAGTAGAACTTCGGTTCGATCGCCCCGACGGCAATCCACTTGCCATCCTTCGTGCGGTACACGTCGTAGAAAGGCGCGCCCCCATCGAGAAGGTTTACTCCGCGCTCGTCGCGCCAGAACCCCGACGCCAGGGCCCCGTAGAACACGGACATCAACGACGCGGCGCCATCCACCATCGCCGCGTCGACCACTTGGCCCTGACCGCTCTTGCGCGCCTCGAGCAACGCGCTCACTACTCCTAAGCAGAGGAACAAGGCTCCCCCACCAAAGTCACCGATCAGGTTGAGCGGCACGGTCGGGCCGTGACCGCGCCTGCCGATCGCGTGAAGCGGGCCGGCCAGAGCAATGTAGTTGATGTCGTGCCCGGCGGCGCTGGCCAGCGGACCGTGCTGCCCCCAACCGGTCATCCGGCCGTAGATCAGGCGCGGATTACGGGCGAGGCATTGCTTGGGGCCGAGCCCTAAGCGTTCGGCAACCCCTGGCCGCCACCCCTCGAGCAAGACATCCGCTCTTTCCACAAGGCGCAGAGCGATTTCCCTGCCGCGAGGATCTTTGAGATCGAGACGAATCGAACGGCGACTTCGCGCGAGCACGTCAAAACGCGGATCCTTCCACTCGCCCAAGGGCCCGCTCCTCACCCGGTCAATCCGCACCACTTCGGCACCCAGGTCGGCAAGCAGCATAGCCGCATACGGCACGGGCCCGATCGCAGGGCACTCGATTACCCGGACTCCCTCAAGCGGTCCCACCGCGATCTTCACTCACTAGCAGTCACAACTTGGCGCCGGTGCCCCTTGCCGGAGCCCTCGTACGCGCCCCTACCGCCGTGGTTCCAGGAGGAAACCGGCCCGCCACCTGTCCGCGAGCCACCCCAGCTCCGGCGCTACCATATCCCACCTTGCGCCCGAACTCTCGGGGGAAAAGAGGCTCAGACGCGTGCCCGAGCCTCGAGCTCCTCGACCGTCACAGGAGCTTGTGAACGTGCGACCAAAGCCAGGCGCTCGCGCGGATCTTCGCTCGCCCGCTCCAGACTGTAGCCGCTTTGTCCATAGACGCGCGAGGCGACGGCCCGAACCGCCGGCTCGAGCACCGCATGCCCCTGCTCATCGTTCGCCGCCACCAGCCGGTCGTTGGAGAAAAACTCTATTTCCGAACCGCCCAGCCGCATGCGTCCTGCAAGAGTGTCTTCCGCGGCCAGTAGGATCGCGGCCTTGGCTGCGTGCGCCAGCACTGCCGCTAGCCGCGTCTCGAGCGGCCCGTCTTGGGGCCGCTTCACGTAGTAGGCCAGACCTCGCCGGCCGCGCCCTTCGTCTATGGCGAGGTTGCCTTCGTGCGCCACCAGAACGATTCCCGGACCATTTGTGATGTGGCTGTAGTCCGCGACGTCGATTAACAGGCCGTCGATGGCGCGCGTTTGGATCCAGCGATGAAAGATGGGGATGAATTCCACCAGCGGCACATCGTGCCCCGCTTCACAGAACAGCTTCACGCCAACTCGGTAAAGCTCCACTCAGTTCCCCCCACCTGGCTGTTGTCCGGGTTGCTCGGGCATCGCACTGCCGGCTTCGAGCATGCGCGCATGACATGCGTGGGCGGCCTCGATGAACAGTTGCGCTTCTTCGATCAGGTGATGCGCGTTCTCCTCCGAGTAGACGCGCTGTCGGTCCGCGTGTCGGCGCAGCAAATAGTTTGCGAACTTCGCCCCGGCGTACTTGTCGTAGAACAGGCCCGTCGCGCAGAATCGCTTTTCGAACTCTGCAACGATCGCGTCGGGGTCGTCGGGAACGTCTTGGAACTGAAGGCGCACCAGCCCTCGTGCCGCCTCGAGCATTGCCCGGTACGCTGTTTCGTCCGCCTCCTCGACCTTTCCCTCGTCGAGCAATACCTGCGCCTCGAACGCCAAAGTCTCAGCGTGTTGCAAGTCGAACTCGATCCGCTCGACGACTTCGCCGGCGCACTCGCCGATACCGAGGTCGCTGATCGTGAACTCACGCGGGTCGCGCCAGTCCGAGTAGAAGGAACGGTCCTCCTCGTACGGTGGCACTGCGGCGAACTCCTCCACGATCGCCCGAAGGTTCTTCTTCCCAACCCGGCGAATATAGTCTTGGAACCGCTCTCCAGGCTCTCTCTCTTGGACGTAACGCTGCGTGATCCGGTCGAGAAAATCCGGCACCCGCTTGGATGGGATGGCTCCGATCGCCAGCCCGTACGAACCGGCATTCTTCTCCCACATTCCTCCCAGGACGACTTGGAAATGCGGGACCGTAGCCCCGTTGATCTTACGGCTCACGCCGTAGAAACCGAGGTCGCAGATATGGTGCTGGCCGCACGAGTTGAAGCAGCCGCTGGTCTTGATGTGCAAGCCCGCCACCGCAGGATCGAGCTCCCGCCACCTTGGCCGCAAGCGCTCGCGCAGCTCGGCTGCCAGCCCTCGCGACGAAGCAATCCCAAGCTTGCACGTATCCGTCCCCGGACAAGCCGTTACGTCGGTGATCGTACCGGCTCCCGCTTCACCGAGGCCGATCGCCACAAGGTCTTCGTAAAGGGCTGGCAGGTCTGCCTCCGGGACCCATCGCAGCACGATGTTCTGCTCCGCGCTGGTCCTCAGGTTGTCGCCCACGTAGCGGCGCGCGATATCGGCGAGTTGCCGGATCTGCGTAGCGGAGGCGTCGCCCAGCGGCAACGTCACCGTCACCGCAGCGTACCCAGACTGCCGCTGAGGCTTGACGTTCGTCCTGCGCCACTCTTCGAAGCCGCGTGGCAGCGGCACCTCGGGACTCAGCGGCCCCGGGTCTTTTAGCGGCTGCTCGGCAAACTTCGGCACGTCGTCCAAATAGGCTGTCCAGCGCTCGTCCGGCGGGAGAATCCGGCGTTCCTCCTCGACGATCCGCCGGAACTCATCCAGGCCGAGCTTCGCCACCAGAAACTTAAGCCTTGCCCGAGCACGGTTGCGCTTTTCGCCGAGCCGGGCGAACACTCTTCCAACGGCCTGGGTGAGCGGCAAAATCTCCTCCGCAGGAACGAACTCGTACAGAAGCTTCGCCTGGTACGGAACCGCACCAAGTCCGCCTCCGACGTACACGGCAAAACCGCGCCGCTGCTGGCCGTTTTCTTCACGCACGGCTGCGATCATCCCGAGGTCGTGCATCGCTGCTAGACCGCAGGCGTGCTCGCGGCATCCCGAAAAGGCAATTTTGAACTTTCGCCCGAAATCCTGCGCGTCCGGGTGGCCGAGCATGAAGTACGCGGTGGCATGCGCATAAGGCGTCACGTCGAACGTTTCGTCTGGACAGACGCCAGCGATCGGGCAGCAGGTCACGTTTCGCACGGTGTTGCCGCAAGCTTCGCGCGTAGTGATCCCCACTGCGGCAAGGCGCCGCATGATGTCCGGCGTGTCGTCGATGTGGACGTAGTGAAGCTGAATGTCCTGCCGAGTCGTCACGTGGCAGACGCCGTCGGAATATTCCTCGGCCAGATCGGCAAGGACCTCGAGCTGATCTGGACGCAAGCGCCCGAGCGGGATCTTGATCCGCTGCATGCCGGGAGCGTCCCAGACCGTGTCGGGGCCCTTGGTCAGAGAACCGCAGGGAAACTCGAGCGGGCGGACGGCAATCCCGTCGTGCCGCTGGCCGTTGTCGTAGCGCTGCCCGTAGACACCGCGGCGCAATCGGGTTTCGGCGAACAGCTTGTCGTCGATCTTACCCTGGCGCTTGAGCTCTAGCTCGGTTTCGTACTGGTCGATTTCACGAGCAAGTTGCTCGGGCATCAACCCAGAAAGCCGTTCTTTCCAGCTCGTCATGGCTCTCTTGCCTCCCCCTGGCGGCTGGCCGCCAGGGGCAAGATCGTAGCGCCGCAGTGGAGCCTCGACAACCTCCTGCCCTCCATCGTTCTCGGGGATTCTTCTTGGCGGTTGCAGGGACTAGCCCGGCTCAAAAAACAACGGAGCCCGAGGTCAGGCAGACCTCGGGCTCCGTAGCATGAAACTTCCGGCAGCGACCTACTCTCCCACGCTTCACGGCGCAGTACCATCGGCGCTGGAGGGCTTAACTTCCGTGTTCGGGATGGGAACGG
>CAYZHO010000124.1:0-1994 GCA_964478045.1 uncultured Myxococcales bacterium
CGCATGGCCGACGTCCAGGCGGCGGCGCGCCTGCGCGCTTCGCTGGCCGAACGGGGAATTCAGGTTGGAGCCGTGGTCGTCAATCGCCTGACCCCGCCCCCGGGCGACGATCGCACGGTGCCGCGCAAGGTGCGGCTGGCGGGGGCACCGCCGGGTACCTTGGAAGCGGTTGGCGTGATCGAATCGGAGCTCGATTCGCTGCGCGCCGCCGAAGCCACTGCCGTGCGCGCACTGCGAGCCAGCCTGTGGCAGCAGGAAGGCGGCGCGGAAACGCTAGTGAGCGAGGTTGCGTCGCTCGAACACGACGTCGCCGACCGCCGCGACCTCGAGGCGATCGCCCGCGCGCTATTCGGCCCGCACCCGGACCATTACAAGCACAGAGCCGCCGATGCGGCGGCCTCCTGAAAGCGGGGTCGCGGGCAGGGACTAACGGCGGCGGGAGTTCTTCTCCCCAGACTTCGAGCGGGATCCCTGGCTCTGGCCGGCTTTCTTGCCCGCCGGCGAACGCGTGGTGCGGGCCTTGGCAGTGCGGCCGTCGGCAACGGCCGCCTTGAGCTCCTCGACCGCCCGGGTCAGGTTGACGATGCTCCCCTGGAGGCTGTCGAGCTTGGTCTGCAGGCGCTGGTAGTCGCTGCGAGTAGGCAGATTGGCCAAGCCCATGAGCATATCGAGGTTGCGCTCGAGAGTGGCTTTCGTGCGGGCCGCCCCAACGAGGGCCCCGCTCAATGCTTGGCCGATGCGTTCGGCGCCCACGGTCTGAGTGATTTGCGAGAAAACGTCTTGGATCTTCTTCTCGACGCGTTCCACTTCGGTCCCCTCTACGTCGTGCAGCCGGCTGCCGGAGCGCGCCTGAGTATACGGGGAGGGGAGCAGGCCGGCAAACACCGGCGGCGGGCCGAAGGTCCCGCTGCCGGCCGCCTCGGCGGCGCCCTTGCCGGACCTGCGGCGCCTTGCTACCTAGAAAGGCGATGGCCTCCCGACTCGGCTTTGCAGGAACGGCCGCCCTTGTGTGCACTAGCCTGCTGGCTTCGGTACTGGCCGCCTCGCCGGCACAGGCCGATTCGATTCGCTACTTTCGCACCGACACGCCGGAGTTCCTGGCCAGCGCCAAGCTAGGCAAGCAACTGTTTCAGGCCTACCAGTGCCTGAAATGCCACGTCGTGGCCGGCCGCTCGCTCACGCCCGAAGTAAACGCGCCAGACCTGTCCTTGGCCAAGGAGCGGCTCGACCCCGACTGGATCGTCAAGTGGCTGATCGATCCGCAGAAGCTGCAGCCGGGCACGAAGATGCCGAACTTTTTCCAGTTCAACGAAGACGAACAGTACAATCCGATCTACTCGGACGCCGACGCCCACGTCCAGTATCGGATGATCCTAGCCCTGCGCGACTACCTCATGATTTTGGGTACCGAGCGCGAGAAGGAACTCGACCGCTAGCCGTCGCTCTCGAGTTCGGCGATCAAGCGCTCGAGGTCGGCGCTAGCGCGCTGCCACACCGAAGCATTGAAGTCTGCAAGCTCCTGCGGCCCGGCGGCCGATGCGGCCAGCGCCTGCGCTTCTTCCCGCCACTCGCGTTCGCGCGGCCGCCAGTAGTCGCGCACCCGCGGCGCCCGCCCTTGCCAATCCTCGGCGACCAACTCGCGCAGTCGATCGAAGCGCCACCAGGCACTGGTCCGGCTCGGCTCGGCGCCGCCCTCCATGAGGGCAGGTGCCAGCGGCGCTTGGCCAAAAAGTGGGATGTAAGGCGCCGTGCAGGGACTGGTCAGGGCCACGTGGACGAGCAAGGGCGCATCGGGATCGAGCTCGACCACCATGGAAGCGGCAGTCGTCCCTACCGCACCGGCGTGCATGCAGACACTGAAAAACCGCTCGTCGCTCGGATCGGGGCCCGGACGGTAGAGCTCTCCGGATTCGTAGTGGTCGCGCATCAGTCGCTCGAGCCCCTCGACGTCGTGTGCCTTGCCGCCGAGCAAAGCCCGGCAAGTGGTCTCATAG
>CAYZHO010000124.1:2004-7435 GCA_964478045.1 uncultured Myxococcales bacterium
GTCTCATAGCGACCGGAGGAAACTTGAGGGGGAACGACCGAGGTATCACGGTAGGCGCGGGCAAAGTCGAAGCGGCCACCACCGTTCCACCAGCCTTGGCGGCGGGCATGATCGACGCACTCGGGCGAAAGACGCGTCCAATCGGTGCCGATCGTAACGTGGTTGCTCGCGCTCGCGGCTTCCTCGACTTCCTTGATCGCCCACTGCCGCCCTGAGGCCTCGAGCAGGTAGGCGCTGTGCGGATCGGCGATCAAGAACGAGTTGTGGTAGGGCCAATCCATGTCCCGAAATCCCGATCCGCCCTGCCCGTACCTCTCGATCAGCGCCGTGATCACGCCTGCGGCTTCGCTCGCGCTGGCCGCCCGTTCGAGCCCGAGCCGCACCAGGTCCATTCCGAGAAGGCCCCTGCTGGGCAGCGGATCGCGCGTGTAGATCGTGTGGTTGCCAATGGCGACGCGATGTTCGTTGACACCGTGCTCAAGGCCCCACAGCCAGTCCGGCCGCGAACCGATGAAGCCGTACGTGTGGCCCGCTTGCTCGATCTCGATGTATTGGCAAGCCAAGCGCGATCCCGGAGGAAAGTCGGCCGGCACGGCGCGCACGAGCGGCTGGCTCTCGCCGGGTGGCCGGTCGCTGTTCTTGGCGAACAGCGTTTTTCCCCGCCGGGCTCGCCTCCCGAGGACCACTACGCTGTCACAACATAGTCGCACGCTGCTTGTCGCTCCTTGCCGGTTCGCTTTGAGGTGCGGGGCAAGCCGCCGCCCGGCAAAACCGCGCGCCCCGGCGCCGCTTCGGCCAGAACCAAGCCCGCCGCCACCTCCGCCGCCTAAACGCCGGTCGCAGCCGCGGCTACACTAGTGGACCGGCCAGGGTTACGCTAGCAACTTGGAAGCTGGCGGCCGCCGTCAAGGCTTGCGGCAGTCTCAGCAGGCACCGCAAGTGTGGCACGTGGCCACGTCGCACGGTTCGGTCTCGCGCCCGGACAGCGCACGCCGGCGCTCCATCCACAAGTATCGCTTGTCGATGCCGTGATCGATGAAGTCCCACGGAAAGACGGCATCGGCTGGCCACTGGCGGGTCACGAAGAAGTCAGGGTCGGGCGGCTCCCAGTCTCGAGACCCGCGCAGCTCGGCCAGTACTTTCCACCACCGCCGCGGGTTTCGGGCCAAGCCTTCGATGATAGGGGCCACTCGGCGGTCCCCCCGCGAGAGCAGAGTTTGCAAGTACGCCTCGCGCGGCGACTCGGTCTCCACCTCTACATTGGGCAGGCGACCGAGGCCACGCCGCAGGCGTCCCAAGCGGCGCCGCAGCTCGCCTACCTCGGCCATTGCGTCCCACTGAAACGGCGTCCACGGCTTCGGGACGAACGGATTGATCGCCACCCGGATCCGGCCCACTCGGCCGCGAGCGCGGCCGCCAGCAACCAAGCGCTCGCGGACGGCCGCCGTCAAGTCGACGATGGCATCGAGATCGGCCGCTTCCTCAAGGGGAAGACCGCACATGAAGTAGAGCTTGAGGACTTCGACCCCGCCTTGCCCCACCATCCAGTCGGCCGCCCGCAGGATTTCTTCTTCGCTCAGGTTCTTGTTGATCACCCGGCGCATTCGCTCCGATCCGGCTTCGGGAGCCACGGTAACGGCTTTGGTCCCGCCGGCGGCAATGGCTGCGGCCAGCCGCGCCGAGACCATGTCCGCTTTGAGTGAAGAAGGCGAAACTCGTCCTCCGGCCGCTACGATTCGCTCGCACGTGTTCGCAATCGCCGGATGGCTCGCGATCTCCGCGCCCACCAACCCGATCGTGCCCGCTTCCTTCAGTCCCGCTAGTGCGTCGGCCGCCACGCTCGCCGCAGCCCGGTGGCGCACCGGCCGGTACATGAAACCGGCAGCACAGAACCGGCACCCCCACTCGCAGCCCCGGCTTGCCTCGACCAGGAAGTAGTCGCCGAAGACTGCCTCGGGTGCGACGACGGCCGTGCGCGCTGGCCGGCGGTCGAGGTCTGCGACGTAGCGCCGGCGCACGCGCTCGGGAGCCCCTTCGAGCGCCACGATGCCGGTGATCTCGCCGCTGGCCGCGTAGTCCACGCGGTAGCGGTCGGGCCGGTAGGCTCCCTCGACCGCTGCGATCCGTTCGAGCAGCGCCTCGGCTCGCAGATCCCGCCAGCGGTCGGCGCCAGCGAACGCTTCGACGAGCATCTCCTCGGCCTCGCCGATCAGAAACAAGTCAAAGAACGGAGCCATGGGCTCCGGGTTGAGGAACGTAGCGGGGCCCCCGGCGAGGAGCAGCGGCCAGGGCCACCCACTGTGCCGGCGGTCGGCCGCTCGAGGGGGGATGCCGGCTCGCTCGAGCATGCGCACCACGTTTGGGTAATCGCTCTCGAACGAAAGCGAGAACGCCAGGATGTCGAAGGCGGCCGCCGCGCGGCCGGACTCGAGCGAGCTCGGGGCACCGGCAGGCTCCAACACGAGCCGCTCGCACAGCACACCCGGCAGCGTGGCAAGCAGCCGAAAGACGGCCTGGTAGCCGAGGTTGCCCATGGCAACCTCGTAACGGTTCGGGTAGGCCAAACCGATCGCGACGTTTCCGGACCGGTTCGGCTCGAAGAGCAAGCGTTCTCGGCGTGGGCGGCGCAAGGCGCCGGATCATACCTGCCGCCCGAACGCACGGGCAAACGCACCAGGCCGGCGGAGGCGAAAGGGCTTGCCGGCGACTCAGGTACGCGTGCGCGAACTACGGTTTCGCCAGCGCCTGAGGTAGGCGGGAATGTCGATCGTCTTCTCCCGGTCGTCGTCGACGACTTCCTCGAACGCGAAATCGTCTTGATCGACCTCTTCCTCGAGCGCCGCTGCCTCGCCGACCGAATCGTCGATCAAGCGCCGCTGCTCGGGAACCGGCGACTGCGCCGCCCGGTCCGCCGCGTGCTGCTGGGCCAGCCGATCGCGGTCGTGGTCGCCGACGCCCGTCGCAATGACCGTCACGCGCACCTCGTCCTCGAGGTCGGGATCGTGAACGAGGCCAACGATGATGTTGGCGTCCTCGTGGGCCTGTTCCTGAATGAGCTCGACGGCGTCGTTCATTTCTTGGATGCCAAAGTCCGGCGTGGCCGTGATGTTGACGAGCACACCCCGGGCGCCGCCGATCGAAACGTCTTCGAGCAGTGGGCTGGAGATCGCAGCGTTGGCCGCATCGACTGCCCGGGTGTCGCCGCGGCCTACGCCGGCTCCCATCATGGCCATGCCCATCTCGGCCATGATCGTTCGCACGTCGGCAAAGTCGACGTTGATCAGACCCGGTTCGGTGATGATCTGCGAGATCCCCCGAACCGCTTGCAACAGGACGTCGTCGGCTTGCTGGAATGCTTCCTTGGTCGTCGTCGTGCGCCCGGAAACTTCGATCAAGCGCTGATTGGGAATCACGATCAGGGTATCGACGGCGACCCGAAGCTCGCGGATGCCTTCCTCGGCCTGCCGCATGCGCTTGCGGCCCTCGAAGGCGAACGGTTTGGTGACGACGCCAACGGTCAGGGCGCCGAGGTCTTTGGCGACGCGGGCGACGACCGGCGCGGCCCCAGTTCCGGTCCCGCCTCCCATGCCTGCGGTGACGAAAACCATGTCGGCACCCGTGATGTGCTCGCGCAGGACTTCTTCTTGTTCGAGCGCCGCCTTGCGCCCGATTTCTGGATTGGCGCCGGCACCAAGCCCTTTGGTGAGCTGCGCTCCGAGTTGAATCTTGATCGGCGCCGAGTTGATCGAAAGGGCCTGAGCGTCCGTATTGGCAGCGACGAAATCCACGCCGCTCAGGCCGGCGTGAATCATCGTGTTGATCGCGTTGCCACCGCCGCCACCGACGCCTATGACGACGATGCGCGCGCTGTTCTCGTTCGCGCCGACCAGCTCGATCATCACCACACCTCCTCAGCCGCTCCCAGACCGGCCGACAGCCAAACAGAATAGCTGCTCTCTCGCCGCAATGCGATTCCCGCTAGAAATACTCCCGCCACTTGCGCCAGAGCCACTGCGGCATCACGCGCGGCTTGAGCTGCGCGATTGCACCGCGGCCGAGATCGGCGGTCACGGTGCCGCGCGCCAGCCCCACCGCCGTCGCCCACGAGGGGTCGTCCACTTCGTCGGACAAGCCGGTCACGCCGCGCGGCTCGCCGAGTCGAACGGGCATCTCAAGGACGCGGCTCGCCAGCGCCACAATGCCCGGCATCATCGCGCAGCCGCCCGTAAGGACGACCCCCGAGCCAAGCAGCTCGCGGTAGCCCGAGCGGATGATCCCTTCGTGAACGAGCTCGAAAATTTCCTCGAGCCGGGCTTCGATGATCTCGGCCACTTCGCGCCGGGAAACCAGGCGCGGCTCGCGGCCTCCCACGCCGGAAACCTCGCAGTAGGTGTCCGGTTCGGCGTCGGCCGCCGACGCCCGGCCGTCGTGGAGTTTGATCCCCTCGGCTTCGCGCATGGAGGTCCCGAGGCAGCGAGCCAAGTCGCGGGTCACGTACAGGCCGGCCACGGTCAGCACGAACGTATGGACGATGCTTCCCCCGTGATAGACGGCCACATCCACCGTGCCGGCCCCGAAGTCCACCACCGCCACGCCGAGCTCGCGCTCTTCCGGCTCGAGAACGGCCTCGGCTGCCGCCAGCGGCGCGGCCGTCATTCCGGCCACGCCCAGCCCGGCGCGGTGGCAGCACTTGCGAACGTTTCCTAGCGCCGACTCGCAAGCCGTGATCACGTGCAGGTGCGCCTCGAGGCGGACTCCGCTCATGCCGACTGGATCGAGAATCCCGCCTTGCCCGTCGACCACGTACTCGCGACACATCAAGTGCAAGATCACCTGGTCGGCGGGAAGCGGCACCGCCTGGGCAGCTTCGATCACCCGGCGGGCCGCGCGGTTCGAAACCTCGCCGTTGTCGATCGCCACGACTCCGTGGCTATTGGTGCCCCGCAAGTGATCGCCCGAGATCGAAACGACCGCCTGATGGACTTCGCAACCGGCCATCAGCTCGGCTTCGCTTACGGCCACGGTGATCGCCTGTGTGGTCTTGTCCACATCGACCACCCTGCCCGCCTTGATGCCACGCGAAACAGCGGTGCCAACGCCGAGAATCTCGAGTCCGGCGTCGGTGTGTTCGGCGATCACCATCGCCACCTTCTGCGTACCGAGGTCGAGCCCGGCCACGATCGGTGTCTTCCTAGCCACGGTCGTTCTCCCCCGCATAGGTTCCAGCCAGTGTGGAGAGCACGGTGCGCACGCGATCGTTTGCTACCCGCACCACGGCCCGGTCCGCATAGGAAAGGTCCAACTCGCGCACGCCGGCCAGCCGCAGCGGCATGGAACCGACCACTGCCGCCAGCCGGGCGGCCACGCGTTCGGGCTTAGGATCCCGCCCGAGCACCACCGGCAGGCGCCGTCCGTCGAGATAGAGCCGGAA
>CAYZHO010000124.1:7445-8191 GCA_964478045.1 uncultured Myxococcales bacterium
CGGCCACATCCACCTGCGAAACCCTCATGCCGGCCCGGCCTTCGATCGCACGGATCAAATCGAGAGCTAGCCGCAAGCGAGCAAGCCGAACGCCCCGGTCCTGCTCGCGCTGCCAGCCCGTGACGTACGGCAAGTCTGGAAACTCGCGCCGCCCGGCCCGGCGATAAACGGCTCCGTCGGCGTCGATCAGATACGGCCCGTCCGGCCCGAGCGTGGCTGCCACGGCCCGCCGGCTGTGGACTTCAAGCCGCACGCTCTTGGGAAATCGCCGCTCGAGGCGCGCATCGCGGATCCACGGAATCGACTCGAGGGCTGATTCGGCTCGCTTCGGCTCGATCTGCCAGAGCGTCGTCCCCTCGAACAGGCCGGCGCGGGCAGCCAAAGCGGTCGGCTCAACCAACCGGCTGTCGGAAACTACCTTGACTGTTTCGAGGCGGAAGTACGGGTGCGCGGCCACGGCCGGCCACACGACGCAGGCCGCCACCCAAGTGGCGCCACCCGCGGCCGCGACCGCGGTAGCCAGCGCAACCGCTCGAACGACGTGTGTCCTAAACCAGCGCAGCCATCGGCGCAGCCTCATTCCCACTCCCCGACGAGTCGCACCTCTGGCTCCAGCCAGACCCCGCTACGCAACCACACCTCCTCCTGTACGATCCTCATCAGGCTGCGAACGTCCTCGGCACGGGCTCCGCCGAGGTTGACGATGAAGTTGGCGTGCTCGGGAGAGACTTGCGCGCGCCCGACCG
>CAYZHO010000125.1:0-1201 GCA_964478045.1 uncultured Myxococcales bacterium
GGGTAACCCTGGACCTCGAGCGCCCGGAGGGCCGCGAGCTGTTCGACCGCCTGGTCGAGCGGGCCGACGTCTTGGTGGAAAACCTACCGCTCGAGCGGGCTCGAAGGCTTGGGCTCGAGTGGGCGCGGCTGTCCGAGATCAATCCCGACCTCGTGATGATCTCGGTAACGCCGTTTGGCCGCACCGGCCCTTATGCCGGATGGGCCGCCTCGGACCTCAATGCCTACCACCTGACCGGGGCCAGCCACCGCTACTGCGGCCGGCCGGGCGAGCCGCCGCTCGAGCACGGAACGTTCTCGGCCGACTTCTACGGCGCGATGACGGCGGCGGCCTGGGGAATGGCGGCCGTCTACGGCCGCGACAAGGCCGGTGGCGGCCAGCACGTCGACGTCTCGTGCGCCGAGGCGATCGCCGCCACGTTCGTCGGGGGCCAAAACATCGGCGGCTACGCGCAAGACGGGCGCTACGATACGAGAACGGGCGTCGGCATGTCGCTCGGAGCGCCGGCCACGATCCTGCCGTGCAAGGACGGCTTCGTCTGGATCCTGGCCCTTGAGCTCGGACAGTGGAAAGGCCTGGTGCGCGCGATGGGCAACCCTGAGTGGGCCCAGCTCGACATGTGGGACGACATGTACACCCGGGCTCAAAACTCCGACGCGATGTATCCGCTCATTGAACAGTGGACCCGCGAGCACACCAAGTTCGAGATCATGGAAGTATGTCAGGCCAACGGAGTTCCAGTGACGGCCGTCTTTACGGTGGCCGAGGCCGCCGAGCACCCGCACCTGGCCGAGCGCGCCTACATCGTCGAACTCGATCACCCGCTGCTCGGGCGGGTGCGCGACCTTGGAGCTCCTTTTAAGCTGCCGGCATGCCCGGGCGGTCCGGTCCGCCCTGCACCGCTGCTCGGCCAGCACAACGAAGAAGTCTTCTGCGGCGAACTCGGGCTCGACCCTTCCGAGCTCGAACGCTTGCGCGGTCTTGGAGTGATTTGAAATGGCGCTACCGCTCGAAGGAGTTCGGGTCGCCAACTTCGGCTGGGTATGGGCGGGACCCGTCGTGGGTCAGACGCTGGCCTTCCTCGGAGCGGAAGTCTACAAGATCGAGTCGCGCGCGCGCATCGACCTGAGCCGCACGCTCCTTCCGTTCGCCGAGGGCGTGCGCGCTCCGAACCGGAGCCTGTCGAACCACGCTTGCTGGG
>CAYZHO010000125.1:1211-4604 GCA_964478045.1 uncultured Myxococcales bacterium
TTCCAAGCCCAAGGCACGCGAGCTCGCCCTCGAGATCGTCGCCCGCTCGGACGTGGTCGTGGAAAACTTCGGGCCCGGCGTCATGGAAAAGCTCGGATTGGGTTACGAGCAGCTCCGCAAGGCGCGGCCGGACCTGGTGATGCTGTCGATGCCAGCGGCGGGCCTTACGGGTCCGCTCAAGGCAATTCGCACCTACGGCCTGAGCGTCACCTCGATCACCGGACTCGACAGCATCACGGGCTACGCCGGCGGCCCGCCGATTCCCGTGGAAAACGCCTTTGCCGATCCGCTGAATGGCATCCTCGGCGCCTTCGCCGTTCTCGTGGCCTTGCGCCATCGCGACCGCACGGGACAGGGACAGCACATCGACTACTCGCAACAAGAGGCGGTCATGCAGCTCGTCGGCCCCGCGTTCATGGACTACGTACTCAATGGGCGCGTCGCCGGTCCCTTGGGCAATCGCCACCCGCTCGGGCGCGCCGCCCCCCATGGTGTCTTCCCGTGCGCTGGCGAAGATCGCTGGATCAGCATCGCCGTCTTTACCGACGGCGAGTGGCGGGCGCTCGTGGCCGAGATGGGCAGCCCCGCTTGGGCTACCGACAGCGAGCTGAGCACTTTGACCGGGCGCCTTAAGGCCATCGACACGATCCACGAAAAGCTCGCCGAGTGGACGCGCCAGTTCGACCACCGCGAGCTGGCCGTCCGGCTCCAGCGGGCCGGGGTGGCGGCCGCGCCGGTCCTTTGTATCGCCGATTTGCTCGAGGATCCGCACTACCGCGAGCGCGGCACGTTCATCGAAGTGACGCACCCGCTCGGGTTTCGCGAAACGATTTACGGCGCTTACGTGAAAATGAGCCGCTCGGCGCCGCACGTCGAGCCCGGTCCGGTTCTCGGGCGCGACAACGACCACGTCTTCCTCGAACTGCTCGGCATGCCCGAGGACGAGTACCGCCGCCTGATCGACGAGCAGGTTATCTACTGAGGCCGAGGGTCGCCCGCAGCCACTCGAGGGCCCCGGGCGTTGCAGCCCACACGTCGCGCATCTCCTCGCGGTAGAGCCAGGCTTGGTCGGCGCTGCCGACCGCTACCGCCTCCCCGTCGAGCTTTCGGGCGCGCACTTTCTCGCGCACGAGGTAGGCCGGGACAAGCGGTAGCCTATCGATTGCCTCGCGCACGGCTGCCTCCGCTTCTTGCATGCGGCCGAGCCGGTAAAGCGCAAGTACTCGGCCGTAGGCGACGTCGGGCAGTAGATCCGGGCTGTAGCGCTCGGCCACGTTCAAAGCAGCGCGGTCCTGGCCGGCACGCAGCCGTTCGTTGACGACGACGGCGCGCATTCCCGTATGGTCGGCCGGATCGAGTGCAAGCACCCGCTCGGCACGCCGCCGCGCCTCGCGCCTGTCACCGCGGCGGTCGGCCAGCTGCCAGAGCCGGACCAAGGCGCGAAGCGCCGGCCGATTCACCAGGGCCGACCACGGAAGCACCACTTGGCCTAAGCCGGTGAGGGCGCGGTCGAGAATTGCCTCGGCGCGGCGCAGGATCGGCTCGAGCAGGACGTGATCGATCCAGTCGCTCGGCGAGTCGCAGTGCTCCATCACGATCTCGGCCAAGTCGTCGAGAACGACAAGGCTGTCGAAGGCTGCCGGATGGCGCTCGAGAAACGCGCTCCATGCTTCTTCGAGCCTCGGTTCCCACCACCTGGGATCCTCGTCCAGGCAGCCGGCCTCCCCGAACTCGGCCCATCCCGCGCAGGCGGCCTGCCACTTCTCCTCGATCTTTCCCAGGTCCTTCGGCCCTTCGAGTACGACCTCCGGCGGGCACCCGCCCTCTTGCTTTAGGACTACCGCGCGGTAAGCCGGAACCGGCCGCCCGGCGACCGAAACAAGCCAGTCGCGCAGGCGCCTGCCGCCCGAACCGTGCGCCTCGAACGAAAGCTCGGCCAATCCGGTTAGCGGATCGCGGCGCATGACGTCGAGCGCCCCAAGCAGCTCGTCGCTCGCCTCGGTGCCTGCGCGCTCGAGCCGCTTGCGCCAGAACGCCGCACGCAACTTGGCGCGCTCGATCTCACCTGCCGCCACCAGCAGATGGATCTCTAAAACGGCCAGGCTCGGGTTGTCGGGATCATCGCCCATGGCGCGCTGAAAATACGTGCGGGCTTGCTCGAGATTGTCCCGGTCGAGCTCGATCGTGGCCAAGTGCGCCCGCGCCCCTGCTCGAAGCGGCGAGCGCTCGGGCAAGGCCGCCAGGCGCTCGAGCAATGCTTCTTTTTTCTTGTGGTGGCCGAGTTCCTCGTAGCACTCGCAAAGGCGCTGCCGCGCGTAGTCGGCAAGCCGGTCCGTGCGCTCGATCGGCTCGACGAACACTTGCTCGAGCAGCGCCACTGCCTTGCCTACCTTGCCGGCGCGCAAGCACTGCTCGGCGCCGGCCACGAGTGACTCCATGCCCACTTGGCCGCGCGCGATCGGACCGGCCACCTGCTCGAGCGGAAGCTGGGCCAGCAGCCGCGCCCAGACGATCTCTGCACCCAGCTTCGGGACCGGCATCGACAGGCAGCACTGGCGATATTCAAGCCCCGAGCCGCAAGGGCACCGCTCGCCCGGGCGCGGCTCGGGAATCGGAGCCGGGCGAAAGTCGTTGCTCGGAAGCGGCGTGGCGTTCCAGATCGTGCGGGCCAGCGTCCGCGAGATCGAGGCCCGCACTTGGGGGTCGGCCAGGAGCCGCTGGGCCTCGCTCGAGGCGTAGCGCTCGATGTCGCGCTCGAGCCACACGAAGAACCGCTCGGGATCCTCGTCGGCCAGGATCCGCGCCACCGCGTGGTCGAGCATTGCGCGGATGTCGAACGGATGGTGTTCAGGTGCCTGGGGCATGCTCACCCATTTCGGTTGCCAGCAGGCGCTCTCTCGCGCAGGCAGCCTTGGCTAGCAGCAGCGTGCCTTCCCCGCAACATTCGGTCAAGGCCGCCCCCGGCCACCGGCGGGCGAGCCCGGCCCTTGCTCAGGCCAACTCCCAAACGGGTGCGCAGCAAGGTAAGCGTTGGTATAGCGGGGATCGTCAGTCACTTCGGCCCCGACAAACGGCGGGAGTTCGAAGGAAGCGTCGGCCGCCGGCAGCTCGATCTCGGCAAGCACAAGGCCGGCGTTGGCGCCGAGGAACTCATCGACTTCCCACCGCCAGCCGCCGACCTCGACCTCGTAGCGGATTTTCTCAATCGGGGGCTTCAGGCACACCCGATCGAGCAGCTCCCGAGCCTCGCCGACTCCGATCGAAAACTCCCACTCCTCGCACACAGGACCTTTGCGCTCCCCCTTGATCGCCAGGATCGCCTCGGCCTCTTGCCCGGGCCGGCGCTGGATGCGCACGCGCACCACCCGCCCCGGGTCGGTCGAGATGTAGCCC
>CAYZHO010000125.1:4614-7764 GCA_964478045.1 uncultured Myxococcales bacterium
CCCCGCGCCCGGCGGCCGCCACTGGCCCGCATCGACAAGGAACTTTCGCTCGATTTCGGTGTGCACGGCGCTCCGGAGCGATCAGGCTTGCTGGTGGCTTTGCCTGTAGCGCCCGTCCAAATACTCAGCCAGCCGCCAATCGACGATTTCCCGAGCCAGCTCTCGAAACGGCTCGCGCAAGCCCGGGGGTACGTCGAAGGTGGTTCCAAACTCCCGGTTCTCATGCCGAAAGTACGCCGGCATACTCCTGCACAGGTAAGTCAGGGGATTTCGCACGAGAAGCTGGGCCATTTGCCGGTGGTTGTCCGGGTCGGCAGAAAAGTCCCAGCGCAGTGCCTTCGAGCGGCCGACGAGGTGGCCGACGGAACGCGCCAGGTCGGCAACCCTTACGCGCCCGGGAAGCACGCCCATCTTTAGCATCGCAAGCAGAACAACCATTTTGTAGCTTCGCGTCATTACCGTTTTTTCTACTTCGTGGAGAAAGCTGCCGGCGGTAGGGTGTGCCCAGACCTGCTGCTGTTGGCGGTCCAGCAGCCGCGCCCAATGCAAGAAAGCGATCCAGCTCCTGCCGCAATGGGCGCGCGCCTGCCTGGTCCAGAATCCTTCGTGATAGGCCTCGGCAGCCGTCGGGCGGCGCGCGTAGCGGTCCATGAAGTCTTCGGTGAACCGCAAGAGCTCCTGGACCCGGCGGCTGTTGGGGTTTACCGCCGGCCGACCGGCCGGGGCATGCGCCACTGGCACCGAGTGGGGAGGTGTGAAGCGCAGCAAGCGCTCGAGCATGTCGATCGCTTTCAGCTCGTAGGTAACCGAGCAGCCAGGCGGCAACTCCACGCAGCCCGAACGAAGCTGTGCAATCACACGGGCCACGTGCTCATCCCCGGCTGGCAACCCGAAGAGCGCCTGTATGTTCGTTAGAAAGATCCGATGGTTGCCGACGTAGTCGACGACGGTAAGCTTCTCGACTCCTGGCGCCCGCCGGAGTCCCCGTCCAAGTTGCTGGAACCAAAGAAGGCGCGATTCGGTGGGCCGGAGCATCATGATCGTGTCAATGAGGGGTTCGTCGAACCCTTCATTGAGCATGTCTACCGTAAACAGGACGTCGAGGTCGCCACGCGCCAACGCTTCAAGCGACTCGGCGCGCCCGTCGGCCGTCGGACCCGAGTGGACGGCGGCCGCTCGAACGCCGTTTTTGCGGAAGTAGTCGCGCATGAAGTCGGCGTGGCGAACCGAGCAACAAAACGCGAGCGTCCGCCGTCCCGCAAACCGCCGGTACTGCTCGAGAACGTTGGCCGCTTGAGCCTGCGTAGCCCAAGCTCTTGTCAGTGCTTCCTCGTCGAACTTCCCGTTTCGCCATGGAATCCGGCCGTACTCGACCTCATCGGGCACGCCGAGGTACTTGAACGGGAGCAGCAAGCCCCGGCGAATGCCTTCGGCCAAGTCGCAACGATAGACGACGTTCTCGCCGCAAAGGGCGAGCAAGTCCCCGCCGTCGCTGCGCTCGGGAGTAGCCGTCATGCCGAGCAGGAAGCGTGGCTCGAAGTAGTCGATCACGCGCCGGTAGCTAGGAGCGTACGCGTGGTGGAACTCGTCGATGACGACGTAGTCGAAGTCGCGGGCGCGGAAGCGCTCCAGGTGCTCTGGGCGCGACAGCGTCTGGATGGAAGCCACCACGACGTCGGCGCCAGCCTCATGGAAACCGCCGCCATAGCGCCCAATCCGGGCATTCGGCCGGACTCGCGCGAACACGCTCGAAGCTTGCTCGAGGATCTCCTCCCGGTGCGCCACGAAAAGCGTTCGCCGAAACTCCGGCCGACTACTGTCGAAAGCCGCAAGCCAGGTTTTGCCAAGACCAGTGGCCAAAACGACAAGGCCTGCTCGGTTTCCTTCAAGACGCGTCTGGGCAAGCGCCGCCAGCGCTTGGCGTTGGACCTCCGTAGGCTGGTAGCCAAGCACCGGCGCGGGCCCAACCCACGTGCTGCGATCACCCCCTGCACCTCCCGCCTCACCGCTACCAGCAAGCCCGGCCGTCTCACGCGCTTCGGTACTCGCGGCCTGGTCGCTGGCGGCTGCAGGTGCCGCCCCGATCCCCGCAACCGTGGGCCGGCGCTCGCGATAGGCTTCGATCCACTCGCTGGTGAGCTCCCCTGTAGCCTCGTGGTCGAGCAGCCGCTCGAAAGCCTGCGCAACTGCGGCAAAGCCTTCGGGGTCACGCTCTTCGGCCACCCGGATGTTCCACTCTACCCCAGCGGTAAGGCCCGGCTCGGTCAGATTCGAGCTGCCAATGTAAGCACACGAACGTTTGCCCGGCCGGTGGAAGATGTAGGCCTTGGGATGAAACCGCCGTCTCTCGCTCGCTTCGAAGATCCGTAGCAGCGCGCTAGAGGAGGTCCTCGCGCATATCTCGAGCAAGCGCTCCAGCGCCTCCGGCTCCGTGACTCCAAGGTAGTCGGTCGTCACAAGCCGCAGGCGACCTCCGCGGCTTAGAAAGCCAGCGAGCGGCTCGGCCAACAGCTCAATCCCCGATGCAGCAACGAAGGCAACCGCCGCATCCAGGCCTTCGGCGTCACCCAGCTCGGCCCGCAGGCGCTCGAGCATGGACTCCTGCTCTCCAGTAACCAGCGGCGACAAAGCCGGGCAAAGGGCCGGCGCTGTCGCGGATGCGTACAGCGCGGCCGTTTCGCTCACGCTGCCCACTTTGTAGTCGCCCCGCCCCGGGATGACGTGGCGCACGCCCCCGCGGGGGTTGGGCGTGTCGCCCGGGTAGCGCGGGATGACGTGCACATGCAGGTGAAAGACGGTTTGGCCGGCCGCCTCGCCGACGTTGATGCCGATGTTGAAACCCGCAGGCGAGCGTTCGTGTTCGATGATGCGCCGAGCAACGTCGATCGCCTCGGTCAGTGCCTGGCGTTCTTCGGGCAAAGCGTCGAACCAGGTTGGCACATGCCGGCGCGGAACGACGAGCATATGCCCCGGCGTGACCGGGTAGCGATCGCGCAGGATGACCACACTGGCGTTTTGCCACATGACGCGGTCGGCAGGAGGCGGGCAAAAAGGACACCCGCTCACGGCTGGCCCTTCGCGCCGGACGTCCCGCAAGGTTCGCCGCTCGATTCCGCCCCCGACACCCTGCGGATCACCAGCCGCCCACTA
>CAYZHO010000125.1:7774-8136 GCA_964478045.1 uncultured Myxococcales bacterium
GTGGGGAACACCGCGGGATACCCCATCTGCCGATACTGCATTCCCGTCCACCCAAGCGCTCAACAACCGACACCAGGCTCGCGGAAATCCAGAGAACAATACTCTGCAATCTGAGACCACGAAACCGGCGGATAGCCCAAGGTGCCCCAGTGCGCAACAAAACGCATTTCTACGACCCCGCCCCCGACACCCTGCGGATCACCAGCCGCCCACTACGGCCGGCGTTGCGGCAGGACACACACCGCCAGGTTCGCACCGGACGGCCCGCCACGCGCCGCGCTCCGCAAACGGGACACTCGTGCAGGTAGTGCCGGCGTCGTCTCTCAAGGCGCGCGCGAAGATCGGCCGAAACCGGAAGGCGC
>CAYZHO010000126.1:0-8053 GCA_964478045.1 uncultured Myxococcales bacterium
GTTCCCGTTGACAGGGATAAGTACATTTTCTAAGTGCGCGAAATCATTGGAAAACACTGGTTTTCCAATGATTTCGCGCACTTAGAAAATGTACTTATCCCTGTCAACGGGAACGGGGATTGCAGCGATGGGGGCGGTGCGGGCGGGTGCGCCGCCTGCGAAACAACTGAAGCCGCGTTGGCGCGAGCTAGCGTGGAGACGGCGCCGGCGCGCGATCGTGGAGGTTTCCCGTGCGGCGACTGAAAAGTACGGCCATTGTCGCCTTGGTTCTTACTCTGACTGGACACCCGTTGGCGCGGGCAGACGAGACGGTCGCCCTGAAAGCCGGGTATCAAAACTTGTCACCGAGTGGTCAAATCGCCGGCCGCCGCAACGACGTCGGCACGAGGATCGACATTGACGAAGACATGAATCTCGGGAGCAGCAACGACGTAACGGGCGAGGTAGCACTTCAGCTCGGGCGGTCGCGCCTGTCGCTCGGGTACCTGCCGCTCGGGTTTCGGGGTAGAGGCCAAATGACGATCAGCGGTACCTACAAAGGCCAGCCCTTTACGGCTTCGGACCCGGTTGATTCGTCGCTGGGCCTCGGTCTTTACGACTTCGCTTACGCGTTCTACCTGATCAACGCCGACGATTTGCCCGTTCGCTTGCAAGCGGGCCCGGAGGTCGCCGTCAAAGTTGCCGACGCATCGATCGACTTTGCCGACACTGCCGCGGGCATCGAAGATCACGACAGCGCCACTGTAGCGATTCCCGTGCTTGGAGCCCGGGCGCGCGTGGCCCTAGCCGACTATCTTGGCGTAGTAGGTCGCCTCGGTTACCTCGAGTACGACGCAGACCGCTTCCTCGATGCCGAAGTCCAGGTCGAGTTCTCGCCCCTGCCGCTGCTCGGAGTTTACGCCGGCTATCGTACGTTCGCCCTTAAGATCGACCGCAGTGACCTGCTTGTCGACGTTCACTTGGCGGGGCCGTTCGCCGGCGCCTTCGCCCGCTTCTAGACAGGGATAAGTACGTTCTCTAACCGCCTAATCTTCGGACTAGCTCCGTGACTTTTGAATCCGTGGCGCGCTTGGTATGAGGCGACCACGCGGCCCCGGTTTCCCCAGCGTCAGGCGCTGGTGCGGCCGGAGACGAAGAAAAGCCGAAGCATGTAGGCCAACGCCGCGAGCATGAGCACGAAGCACACAAGAAACACCGCGAAAATGCCCCACTGCGGCTCGACGTGCTCGACCGCTGGGCTCGGTACGGGACCGAGTCGAAGAAGGCGCAGAATGTGGCGAGCGGCCACCATTGAGGCCAGCGACCCCCCCAGTGCCAGCGACGCCGCTAGAAACCGGCGGCGCGCAAACAGCCACAGGGACGCCAGCGTCAGCAGCAGCCCGATCGTCACTGCCCGGATGCCCCAGCCGCGCATGAACGGGGCGATCTCGTCGCCTAACGTTCCAACGTAGAATAGTCCTGCTACGGACGCCGCAACGACTCCGTATGTGAAAAACCGCCTGCCGACCTGAAACGCTTGTTCGTCGTCGCGCCCGATGAGGCCGACGCAGAATCCGCCCACGGCTACGGCTCCCAGGACCATGTGCAACCAGCGGAAAAGATAGTCGCTCAGGTGGGGGTTGAGGACCCAGCCGGACTGGGTGGCGGCATATAGCTCGCGGATTACGTGAGGCCGCTCAGCCAGGGAGAAGACCGAACTATAGAGGAACGAGATTGCAAGGAGCGCCACGGCGGCCAAGGCGAGCAACCGCAGGCGCCGGGGGCTTGCAGCCGGCGCGAAGCTGGCGCCGTACAGGAGGTAGTACGCTACTACTGCGAGCCCCAGGATCCCCAGCCAAAACCAGGCGCTCACGATCGCGGCGGCGTACACCTGGCGGTGGTAGACGAGCTGGGTGAACAAGAGGGGCGCCACCCCCAGCGTAATGGTTGCAGCCATTGCCGAGGGCAGCAGGCGGACGTATCGCGCTGCAACCGGGTGGCGCCACCTGCCTTCGAAAGGCCCGGCCAGAACCACCAGGAGTCCCCCGAAAAGAAAGTTCATGGCCGCAAAGTGCAGTGTGAGCGTCGCGACGTGCAGCACCGTGATTAACCACAATGGTGCCGACAAGAACTCGTATCCTGGAAGCGTTGCTGCTTGAGCGTTCATTTCCTGCTCCGAACGTCTTCGCTGTCCGCTGCCCTTGGAGCGGCCCGGCGGCTGCCCGCACCGCTACTTGAGCGTCAGCAGATACTCGATCAATGCCTCGCGCTCGCGCTGATCGCCGGTGAAGGCGGGCATCGACGGATCGTAGTCGGCCGCTTCGTCGAGCAAGTCTTCGTAGTCGACCCGTTCTTGCCCAATCAACAGCTCACCAGCGTCGCGGTAGCCGCCAAAAACGTGGCACCTGCCGCAACGTACTTCGTAGACTTTCCTGCCGAGCTCGACCCCGCTCAACCCGTAGATCTCGGCGAGGTGCCGGTGGTCGATCCGCTCGTAGATATGCCGGGCGATCGCCTCGGCCTCTTGCGGTGTCCCGAGGAAGGGCGGCATATTCCCGCGAAGCTTTCGCGCCGCCCGCACGATTGCCGCAACGAAGGCTTCGTCGGTTCCATCGAAGGCTGGACGAAGCGGCCGGTACCCGGCAATCGTGTGGCAACTCCTGCACGCGTGCCGAAACAGATCGGCCGCGTCGTCGCCGGTACGGTAGGCAATGTGTGCCAGCAGGCCGTCACGACGATAATCATTGGCGCGTGCCACCTCGAGGCCGTTCCCGTACATGTATCCGTAGATTACGTACGGCTTTCGAACCGACTCGCGGAACATTTCAAACGAACCGAAATAGAGAAAGCCCACGACCATCAGCGCGAGTGCCGCCCACGGTCTCATCCGGCGCCCGACGAACACCGCGACGACAAGCAGCGCGACACATAGAACGGCCGCTAGGTAGTACGACTGCACCAGGGCCTCCATGGGAATGCGCATCGCCCGCGTGGCCGTCTTGACGAGCTTCTCGGGTAGGCTTGCCCAATACCAATAGAAGGAAGGTGCCATGAGCGCGAGGCCCGCTAGACCCCACAAGGCGTTCATCCGGACCAAACGACCCTTGAACTCGCCAGCCGGTTGCCGGGCGGCGACCAGCAGAGTGTAGAGGCCGGCCATCAGTAGGGTGACGCCGGTGCGGAACAACAGCGACGGCCAGAACGTCGGGTTGAACAGCCCTTGCCAAACGTCGCCCGTCGCCAGCCACCCTCCCGGGGTGAGCATGAAGGTGATAATGCCGTTGATGACAAAGAGCGACATCCACGCCGCGACAAAGTAAATCCAGCCCAGCGCTAGGTGCGCGCGGCCGCCCATGTGCTGCCACCCGTAGTAATAAAGAATGGCGGCAGTGATCTCGACAACGAAGAACGTCCACTCGGTCGCCCACGCCCAGACGAAGTGGTGAATCAGGGCTTCCGTGGCTGTGGGATTCAGCAGACCGATGATGAACCAAATGCCGACGCCCGACAGGGCACCTAGGACCAGAGTTACGAGGACGAAAAACTTGGAGAGACCTACCAGGTAGTCGAGCATCGCTCGGTCGCCCCGCCGGCGCGCGAGCGTTTCCACAACGACCAGGTAAAGCCCTCCGCCGATCGCAAAGTGCGAGATGAAAACGTGAAGGACGCTGATCCCCGCCATCAGCTCCCCGTAGCCAAGCGGGGTGTCCCAGAACGGATAGTTCATCGGTGAGCCTCCCGCAGGCGCAGCCTGGCCCGGCGGCCGACCCGGAGCGGCAGCCAGGTTGCGCGCCCCCCTTTGGCAAGCTTGATAACGGTGGGCCGGTTGCGTTTCAAGATAGCGGGCTTGATGCGCTTCACCCCGATCGGCGTGTTTCGTGCGGAATGTTCGGCACGCAGGCGACGTTTCAAGCCACGCCGTAGCGCGCGGCGACGGGGCAGCTCCCTCTTCCTGCGAGGGTTCGTCCCGCGCGGACGCGATCCTCGCCGGCCTTGCCGCACCTGGAGCTCGAACGCTCCTTGAGGCCCGTTTGCCAAGACCCTGGTGTCTGCCGGTCCCAGGATCTAATAGGTCTTGGGTCGTTGGTCTCGACCGCCGAGCGCCTCCAGGATGCCGGAGGTTGGTCTACTTCCCACAGCGGGTCCCGGTTGGATCCGGGCTGCTTCCCGCCTTGGCCAGCTCGCACGGGTTCTGGAACCAATGGCCGTCGCAACTACAAACCGGGTCATAGCGGCTCGAGCACTGCGTCGGCCGCGGCTGGCACGTTCCCGGTAGGGAGCAGTTTTCGTAGCGGCAGTACTCGCCTATCCGGCACCGGTCGGAGGTCAGACAAGAAGCGCCGCTTTGGAGGGTGGTGGTCGTCGTGCTCGTTGTAGTGACCGTCGGGCACGGGCCGTTATTGCGTATACTCACGCCCGCTGCTGCCGCGAAGCACGAGTTGAAGTACGTCTGATCGTTGCAACCACAGACTGGACTCTTTGGAAGCTTGGAGCAGTTGACCAGCGGTTTGCTCTCGCACGTTCCGGAGCCTCCGCATTGCCCAGCCGGAAACTTACAGTACTCGAGGGGAGCACACTGTTTGCTCGACGAGCAGCTCTGCCCACCGAGCGTGGTCGTGGTGGTGGCAGGTGTGGTAGGAGTTGGAGGGTTAGTGGTTGTAGTGATCGACGGGCAAGCGTAGTTGTACCTGATGCTCACTCCCGAGCCGGCCGCGTAGCACCAGTTGGGGTACGTCTGCCAGTTGCACCCGCAGACTGGATCCTTTGGCATCCGCGAGCAGTCGTAGATGCTCCGCGGCTTGGGTTCGCAGGTTCCGGTGCCTCCGCATTGGCCGTCGGGGAACTTGCAGTATTCAACGGCAGAGCACTGGCTGTTGGAGGAGCAGCTCGTTGAAGGCACGGTCGTCGTTGTCGTGGCCGGCGTTGTGGTCGGTGTGGGCGGGTTGGTTGTCGTGGTTACGGTCGGGCAGCCGAAGTTGTATTTGATGCTAACTCCCGCCGCGGCGGCGTAGCATGGGTTGTAGTAGGTCTGGCCGTTGCATCCGCAAACCGGATCCTTCGGCAGTTTGGCGCATGCTTTCGAACTGAGCGGCTTCGTCTCACAGGTTCCAGTGCCTCCGCACTGGCCGTCCGGGAACTTGCAGTACTCGAGGAACGTGCAGCCCTTGCTCGATGAGCAGGTTCTGGGCGGCACGGTCGTCGTTGTGGTGGCCGGCGTTGTGGTCGGTGTGGGCGGGTTGGTTGTCGTGGTTACGGTCGGGCAGCCGAAGTTGTATTTGATGCTGACTCCCGCCGCGGCAGCGTAGCATGGGTTGTAGTAGGTCTGGCCGTCGCATCCGCAAACCGGATCCTTCGGCATGCTCGCGCATCTCTTCGAAGTCAGTGGTTGAGCCTCACAAGTTCCGGTGCCTCCGCACTGGCCGTCCGGGAACTTGCAGTACTCTCCGGAGGAACATCCCTTGTTGGAAGCACAGGTCGGTGCGGGAACGGTCGTCGTTGTGGTGATGCTTGTGGTGGTAGTGCTCGTGCTGCTCGTGCTCGAGGTGGCGCAGTTCGGGCACACGAGCGTAACCGGTAGGCCAACGGCCTTCTTGATTGCGCGCAAGGCGTCGGTCGCGGTTACTCTGCCGTTGCCGTCTACGTCGCCGCAATCCTTATGGGACGGCGGGCAGTTGGGGCACACGAGGCTCACGGAGATGCCCACCGCCTTCTTGAGCACGCGCAGGGCATCGGTTGCGCTCACCCTGCCGTTGCCGTCAAAGTCTCCGCAAACCGGCGGGGCCGCATAGAGCATCGTCGTTCCGGTTAGAGTCAGTAAGGACGCGAGAGCAGCTACAAGGAGAGGATCCCTCCGCATGGACGTGCACCCCCTGCCAACCTCTTAATATAGTCGATACCGGACCATACTATCCGGCAGCCGTAACTCCTGTCTAGTCTGTCGGCTTTCCTGACCCAGGCCGTAAGGCGCTTGCTTACGCACAGGGCGAAGCGCCCACCCCCTACTGAGTGACAACACGTTTAGTGCGCAGGCATACAACGAGGACCACTGCGCAGGCGCAGGAGAGGGATACATGCCGGTGCGTCAGGAAGGTTTTTGCTGCGCTCTTCGCCTTTGATGCCGGCAGCCTTTTGGCCCAAATGCGGTTAGCCGATACGGCTTGAGCAAGGCTGTCAAAAACGTTGTATCTCAGGAAAGCCCGAGTGTGGGAAGCCGCTCGCGCCGCTCGAGCCAGAGCGCCGGCAAAGACCGCCCGGCATCGCTTAGGACCACGATGCCTCCTACGATGGCACAGTTCGTGTCGAGATCGCCGCCGCCTGCCACCGCCGTCCACATGGCCTCCTGGAAGTCGCCGGCCGAACGGGCGGCGCACCACAGGGCGAAGGGAACCGTGTCGGGTGCCGTCACGCGCCATCCGCTTCCTAGCACCGAGGCTGCCCGAGGGGGCTCTACGTCGAAACCGAGGTCGAGGGCCCTGCGCAAGCCGGTGGCGGTCTCGCCAGCGGGCACGGCTGCCAAGGCCGCTTCCAGGATCTCGCTCCTTGAGCGAATGCCGCGGGCTGCTTGGGCGGCGGCGGCCGCTACGGCGATCGCGCCGGCGATTCCTTCCGCATGGGCGTGTGTGACTTCGGCCGAGCGGGCCGCCTCGCGGGCCACTCGCTGGGGATCGGATGCGTAGTACGCGCCGACTGGCGCCACGCGCATGGCGGCGCCGTTCCCCATGGAGCCTTGACCCCCGAACGCGGCCGCCGATACGCGGCGCCAGTCCTGGCCGGCAGCCAAGGCGCGCAAGATTTTGTGTGCCATTGCGCCGTAACCGCGCCCGGGTGCTTGCCGGTAGCGCTCAGCAAAACGGGCGGCCAGCAAGTCTTGGTCAATGTGACTCGCGCTGGCGAGCACTTCGAGGATCGAGCAGGCCATGATCGTGTCGTCGGTGTAGTGCCAGGGCGCCGGGGGCAACCGGCGCTCGCGCACGCAATCGGAAATCGGCCGCGAGCTGGCAAAAAACTGTTCGCCGAAAGCATCCCCGAGCGAGAGACCCTCGAGGGAGAGCCGGCCTCGGCTAAGCGGATCGAGATCGAGACATCCCGGCGCCGCCTCCGTTGCCGGCCAGCGGCTCATTCGATTCCCGGCAGGCCGGGATGAACCGCCCAGGCAAGGTGCCAGCCGTCGCCATCGCGCACGAGGTGGACAATTCCGCCGAATCGAAAGCGCACCGCTTCGCGAGCAGCATTGCCGGCCACCAAGCGCCCGGCCAGTCTCGCTAGGAAAGGCAGATGGCCGACAATCATCAAGCTGTCGCTGCGCTCGGCGAGGCGGCTGGCCCATGGTTCGACGTCATCGGCTGGCGCGAGTCCTTCAACCGCGCGCACGCCGCCGGGAGGAGAGAGGTGACGTGCCAGAATCTCAGCCGTTTGCTGGGCCCGCCTCTTGCCGCTGTGAACGATCTCGTGCGGTGAAATGGTCGTTCGTCCGGCCCAGGCTGCGATGCGTTCTACTTCTCGGGTTCCCTCTTCGGTGAGCGAACGCTCGGGATCCTCTGCCTCGCTGTGTGCCTTGCCGTGTTGGACCAGGAACAGTTCCATCGCTTCAGCACGTCGAGTGGAACAATCCGCCTACTAAAGTGGTTTCGGTGAGTTCGTTGTAGCGCTCGGTTGCTTCTCGTGTTGGCAAAGCCACGTATGTCAGGCCTTCGCGCTCGAGCCGTTCGATCGTCTCGCGGGCTACTTCAAGGCGACCCTCCATACCCTGAGACAGCACTACGGCACGACACCCGGCTTCGATTAGTGGATCAAGATCGGCTGGCTGAATCCCGCGGCGGTGCGTGGTTCCCGTGCGCGTCCAATCCCAGGGCTCCGCGCCGCCGGGGTAGAGAACGGCGTCCTTGAACGTGCGCCCGTCTTCGAGCTCGATGCGGCCCCATGAAAGGCGCGCAATGCGCGGCGATCGCGCCTCGCTCACGGGTCTCATGTTGCGCATCGCAGGCCGCGCGTCAAGGGGCTCCTGGCAGTAGGCGATTCACCCCAGCGCCTGCCGTGCGGCGGCCAGCGCCTCGTCGAAGGCGCGTTCGAGCTC
>CAYZHO010000127.1:0-7998 GCA_964478045.1 uncultured Myxococcales bacterium
GATCAGACCATGCGGGCAAGTTCCGTAGCACTGGGGGGCGCCGGCGCTGCCGCACAGCGCGCCTTGATCCGGCACGCACTGGCACTGCGGCCCCGGTATGCACGTCTCCGTGGGCGGGCAGTCGGCGTCAAAGATACACGGTCCGCCGCTTGCGCTGCAGGTGCCCGGCGCCGCGCAGATCTGGCCCACCGGACACGACCCGTCGCACTGCGGCGCCGGCAACGTCGGATCGCAGGTCGGCTGCGGGTCGCAGCGACAGGCCTGGATCAGATCATCGAAGATGCACACGAGCGGCTGCGGGCAGTCTCCGGCGCACTCGGGTGCCGTAGCTTCCCCGCAGTTGCGCGGTGGCAACGTGGTGGTCGTGGTGGGCGGCAGCGTCGTCGTGGTGGTCGTAGTCGGCGGAGCTCCCTTGAAGGCCGGCGTGCAGACCATAAAGGCCTTGAACTTGCGGACGTTCCGGGTGCCGAACTGGTCGGTCACCTCGAGCTCGGGCGTGGCCACCGGAGGCTGGCACTTGATCTTGTAGCAGAGCCGGTCGTCCGTCAGGTTCTGGCCGGCAAACTGGTAGGGTTTGAGCGGCGGCTTGGTCTTGTCGACGAACGACTTGACCGTTTTGGCCACCGGGACGCAAAAGAGCTTCGCCTTGCCTTTGAGTTTGCAGTTCTCCAGGCCGAATTGGTCCTGGAGTGCCTCAAGGTCGACCTCGGCCAGAAATTTGGCGGCGTCCTTGACCTTGTAACACTTCAAATGGTCGACTGCCAGAACCTGTCCCCGCGCGGCTGGCGCCGCCGCAAGGAGGACGGCGAGTGCAGCGACCGTCATCGCTTTCTTCGCGTTCGACATGTTTGATCACCCCCTAAAAGCGGAAGGACGTTTCTCGGGTACGACTAAAGGCTACCAGCCCGATAGCGGGCCTCGCAGGAGGGATTCGGCGGGTGCTGTTTGAGGCCCGCGCGGGCCCAACAGCCTGCTGTTAGCTACACCCCCAGGTGGGTAATTGTCAAGGGAAAACGAACACCGAAGAGGCACCCCTTGGGGCCCAAGAGCCGGCGCGCGGTCTGGATGCGCGCCGGCCTGCCGTGCCTTGGAAGGGAGCGAAAACCGCCGGAGGCCCTCTCGCCTCAGTCGAGGACGTCCGCGGCGATCAGCTCTTCAAGGTAACGCGAGTCCCACCAGGTCATCTGGAGCTGCTTTGCGCGCCGGAAGTAGAGCTGGATGTCGTAGTCGATCGTAAAGCCGTAACCGCCGTGGACTTGCTCGCACACGGCCGTCACGTCGCGGAACACCCGGCATGCAAAGAGCTTGGCCATTGGTGCCAGGCGGGCAATCGAGCGCCCGGTCGAATGCGCCCAAGCCGCTTCCCACACCAGCGTGGTCGCCCCGTCGACAACCGTGGAGGCGTCGGCCAGGTAATGCGCAATGGCCTGGAACGCACCGAGAGGCTTGTCGAACTGCTTGCGCTCCTTGGCGTACTCGACCGTGATCTCCAGGGCGCGTTGGGCCCCTCCGGCGGCTTGCGCCGCCAGCAGGACGATGCCTTCGAGCATCGTTTGGTGCCACACCTGCCACCCCTGGCCCGGCTCGCCGATCCGGTCGGCTTCGGCAACGCGCACGCCCTCGAACTCCGCCTTGTACTGCGTGTCCGAGGCCAGGCTGAACTGCTGGGTGAGCTTGAGTCCCGGGGCCTTCGGGTCGACGAGGTACAAGTCGATCCCGCCGTCCGAGCGCGCGAGCACGACCATGCGGTCCGCCGAGCTCGCAAACGGAACGTGGCGCTTTACCCCGTTCAAAACGATCTCGCTGCCCGTGCGCTCTGCGCGCAAGCCGATTCCCTCGGGGCCAAAGCCACCGTCGGGCTCGAGCCAGGCCGGCACCAGGATTGCCTCGCCCGCGGCGATCTTGGGCAGCCACGCATCCTTCTGCTCCTGGCTACCGGCCGCCAAGAGGACGCCGGCGCTCATCACGCTGCTGGCAAAATGCGGCGAGGGGCAGAGCGCCCGGCCGAACTCCTCGTAGAGAATGGCCGCATCGAGCAGCGTCAGTCCCGCCCCACCGTAACGTTCGGGCAGCGTGATGCCGAGCAGGCCTAGCTCGGCGAGCTGCTTCCACAGGTCCTCGGGGTAGCCGACCGGGTCGTCTTCCATCGCCCGCACGACCTCGATCGGACTGTATCGCTCCATGACACCGCGGACGGTGTCGCGCAACATTTGCTGTTCTTCGGTGAAGTCTAGGTCCATCCTCCTTACTCCTGCCGCAAAGTCCCCCGGTCTTCCGGCACGGCGTCCACCCGCGCGCCGGCCCCCTCAGGCGATCACTCCCTCGGCGCGCATTTGCTCGATCTCGTCGGCGGTCAACCCAGCGGCCGCCAGCAGCTCGGCTGTATCCGTGCCGGTCGGCACCTTGTGCACACCCTCCGGCCGCTGGCAGCCGGCCAGCACCGGTCCAACTTGCTTGAAGCGCCCGCGCTCGGGGTGCTCGGCTTCAACAAAGGCTCCCCGGTGAACGAACTGCGGGTCGCGCACGACTTCTTCGATGTCGAGAACCGGCGCCACGCACGCGTCGGTGCCTTCGAACTCGCGCAGCCACTCGTCACGGTCTCGCCGGGCGAATGCTTCGGCCAAAGCCGCGCGAAGCTCCGCCTGACTGGCGTCGTCGAGCTGCCGCTCGATCCACTCCTCGAGGCCAAGCCGGCGGCACAGGTTGGCGAAAAACGCCGGCTCGATCGCTCCGACCGCCAGGAACTTGCCGTCGCGCGTGCGGTAGACGTCGTAGCAAGCGTAGCGGCCGGTCAGGATCGAGCTGCCGGGGCCCGGGCGAGAGCCCGTGGCCAAATGCTCGTCCACGTGAAGGGACATCATGTGCAGGACGCCGTCGGCCACCGCCACGTCAAGGTAGGCTCCCTCCCCAGTGCGGGCGCGGCCGGCCAGGGCCGCCAAGATGGCGATCGCCGCGTGCATACCGCCGGCGGCGCTGTCGGCCACAGTGGCCCCAGGAATCGCCGGCGTCCCGTCGGCTCGCCGGCTCGAGCAGTGCAAGAACCCGCCAACGGCCAGGTAGTCGATGTCGTGTCCGGCCTGCCCGCTGCGCGGCCCGCTCTGCCCGTAACCGCTCGTCGAGCAGTAGATGATCCGCGGGTTGAGCGCGCGGACGTCCCGGTAACCGATTCCCAACCGGTCGGCCACTCCCGGGCGGAAGCTTTCGATCAGCACGTCCGCTCGTTCGGCCAGCTTGAGCAGCGCGCGCTTTCCCGCGGCCGCCTTCAGATCGATCCGCGCCCGCTTCATCCCGCGGCCGGCGCCGTAACTATAGAAAGGAGGGTCGATCTGCACCCCCTGCTTGCGCGGGGGTGGCCCGACCTTGATCACCTCGGCACCGTAATCGGCCAGGATGCGCGAGGCCCGCGCCGCCGGGCCGACGCTCGAGAGGTCGAGGACGACGGTACCGTCGAGGAAGCCGCCCAACGTCTCCTCCCTAGAAGTTCTTGGGCAAGCCGAGCTTGCGGCGGGCGATGATGTTCTTTTGGATTTCCGAGGTGCCGCCGCCGATCGTGTCGATCACCGTGTAGCGGTAGGTGCGCTCGGGGCGGCCCCGCATCGGCGCCTCCTTGGTGTGCACCCGAAGCTGCGCGCCCGGACCGGCGATGTCCATGGTCCAGTTCGCCAGGCGTTTGGACAGCTCCGTGGCGTAGAGCTTGTACTGGCTCGCCTCGACCGTCGGTGGCTTGGCGCTTTTCATCGAGGCCGCCACGAAGCGCAGCCCGAGCACGCGAGCCACCTCGATCTCCGTCATGATCTGCGCGATCAAGTGGCGAACGAGCGGATCTTCGCGCAGCGGTTTACCGTCGCGTTCGGCGCTCTTCACGTATTCGAGCAGTTCCTCGACCCGCTGCTGAATGGGCGAGAACGTAAACATCGTGAAGCGCTCGAGGTCGAGCGCCTCGGAAATGTACTGGAAGCCCTTGTTCAGCTCGCCAACGCGGTAGTCGTCGCTGACGTAGACGTTGTCGAAGAACACTTGATTCGTGATCTCGTCGCCGATCGTGGGCATCGGGTGGATCTCGAGCCCGGGCGTGTCCATCTTGAGCAGAAAAAGCGTGATGCCGTGGTGCTTCGGCGCGTTGGGATCCGTGCGCGCACCGACCCAGTACCAGTCGGCGAAATGCGCCGAAGTCGTGAAGATTTTTTGTCCGTTCAGGCGCCAGCCGTCGCCGTCCCGGGTGGCTCTAAGCTCCATCGCGGCGGCATCGGATCCGGCGTTCGGCTCACTGTAGCCGATGGCGAACTGAATCTCGCCGCGCAGGATTTTCGGCAGAAACTCCTTTTTAAGCTTCTCGCTGCCGTGGCGGATGATCGTCTTGCCGACGATCCCTACCCCCTTGCCGATCTGCGGCGCTCCGTAGTAGGCCAGCCGCTCGTTGAGCAGGTACTCGTAAACGCCCTCCTGCTCCTTGCCCCCGTACTCTTTCGGCCACGTCATGCCGAGCCAGCCGCGCTCGGCGAGCTTTTTCATGAACTCGCGGCGGGCGGGGGTATCCGCGAGCTGGGCCATGTTTTCGCGGGTGACGTCGGCGACCTCTTCGGAGAGGTTCTCCCGAATGAACTGGTCGACTTCCTCGACGAAGGCTTTTTCCGCCTCGGAAAACTCGAAATCCACCGAACGTGCCTCCTTCCTCGTCGATCCTGCCGGCCACGACTAGCATGAATCCCGGCTTATTGAAACGTGTTTCAATCCCCGCCGACCCCCGCCAAGCGGCCTCTTATTCGGTGAAAACGCCCTTGCGGGGCAGGTCCCGGTAGACGGGCTTGCGCTTTTCCTCGAACGCCCGAACCGCTTCGGGCAGGTTGTCGGTCATCCCGAGAAGGATCTGATTTCGGTCCTCCAGTTCGATGGCCGCCTCCAGGCTTGTGTTTTCGAGGTTGGCCCATACGACCTGCTTGGTCATCTGCACCCCGAACGGGCTGAACTCACACATCCGGTTGGCGATCCCGATCGCCTCCTTCAGCAAGTCTTCGTCCGGCACCACGCGCGAAACCAGACCCATCCGCAGCGCCTCGTCAGCGGCAACGCGCCGGCCCGTTAGAAGAATATCATTGGCGTTGGCGGCACCGATCAGGCGGGGCAGCAGCCAACTCGCGCCGAGTTCGGTGCTCGTCAAGCCGTTGACGATCCCGGTCGCGTTGAACACCGCCGACTTCGAGGCGATGCGCAGGTCGGCGCCCAGGGCCAGACACATCCCGCCACCGAAGGCGACGCCGTTGACCGCTGCGATGATCGGCTGCGGGAGGCGGCGCATCAGCGGGATCAGGCGCGAGTAAATACGGATCGCGCGCGGGCCGATGCGCGGTACGGTCAGGCCGTCCACGCCCGGAATCACCGAGTGGTCCTTGAGGTCGAGCCCAGAACAAAAAGCCCGGCCCGCCCCGGTCAGAATGACAACGAGGCAGTCGTTGTCGCGCCCCACCTCGTTCAGGGCGGCTTCTAGGTCGAGGCAAAGCTGAACCGACATCGCGTTGAGCCGGTGCGGCCGGTTGAGCCGAACGATACGGACTTGATCACTGGCCCTTTCGATCTCGACGGTCTCCATTTGGGGGGTCCTCCTTCCAGGGGTTGGCCGTTCAGGCTACCCGAGCGCCCGCGCCCTGGCTACCGGCGACCGCAAGTCACCCCCGGCACGCCGGCTACCAACAGCGGGCGCGCTGCTGCTAGGATCAGTGAATCATGCTCTCTCGTTTGATCGAACGACTCGAAAGCGGATTCGAGGTCGCAGGCACCCGGGTGGCCGCCGCACGAACTTGGCGCGGGCGCTTTCCCGAGGAGGTCAATCTCGACCTGCACGTCGAGGGCGCCGGCCACCTGTGCTTTGTGAAGGTCTACAAGGGGTGGGGGCGCTACTACCGCCCTTGGGTGGAACTGTCGGGAATCACCGAGCCGGACGGCTCGAAGAAAGTGCGCTACTACGGCGGTCCGATCGAAGAAGCCCTGCTTTCGGTGCTGGCCGAGCCGCTCGGTCCGGCCGGGCGGCTGTTCGTCTCGTACGCGGGCGACCTCGAGACGGCCCGGGCCTTGCAGCGCGGAGCCCCGCCGGCGAGCACGCGGCTTGGCTCGAAGCTTTTCGCGCTCGGCTTTACGTGGTTCAAGGACTGGTACTTTCCCGAGGGATTCAAGGAAGGCGGAGAAAAGTTGCAGGCCGAAAAGCCAGCCAGCGAACAGGCGCGCGCCCGCCATCTCGGCAAGCTGCGCGAGGAGCTCGAAGCGTTCGTGGCCGGCCGGCACCGGGGCAGCGGGCGGCCAGCCAGAAACGATCCGCTGGCCAGTGCCGCCGAGCGGGCCCGGCGCCTGCTCGAACAAATAGGCAGGCAATGAGCAGCCCAAGCGCGGCGCGCACGAAACAAGCGGCAGTACGCGGCGGGCCCTCCGCGCCGCAAAGGCGGCGCCCCGCCCGGCGCAGCCGTCCCGATATGCCGGCGGCTGGCGGCTAGGCTGCCCCTGCAGCGAACAGGAGGACGACAAATGGCACACGAGGACCCACTCGCTCGCCTTGCAGACGGCACGCTCTGGGAAGAGTTCTGCGACATCCTAAAAAGAGCTGGGCAGGTCGTCCTGCGCGAGCGCTCGCCCAAGGATGCGTTCGACCAGGCCGAAGGCTACCGCTACCTGACGCGCCTCATGCGCCTTGCCTTCGAAAAGTTCATCGAGCACAACGACCCTGCCACGCCGCGCTTTTACCGCCTCAGCCACGAGACCGCCAAAATCGGCTGCGACAATCCCGACAGCTTCTACCAGAACTGCCGCATCAGTGGCGAGTACGAGTACCGGCTATGGGGCAACCGGGGAACCGTGGCCTACCTGGGGTTCGGCACCTACTACGGGCACTACGGATCGAACGCCCGCTCGGGATGCAGCGGCTACCTGGAGGCAAGCGACCTCAAGATCGCGCCGGACGGAAGTTTCGAAATCATCCTCAGTACGGACAGGAAGCCGGGCAACTGGCTGCCGATGGAGCCGGACACTTCGATGCTGATCGTCCGCCAGAACTTCCTCGACCGCTCGAGCGAACGTCCGGCCGAGTTGCATATCGAGCGAATCGGAGCCGAGGGCCCGCCCGCGCCGCTCGATCCGGCCGAGCTGGCCGCCAATCTGATCGAGAGCGCTCGCTTCGTTGAAGGAACGGCGCGGCTGTTCGCCGAGTGGGCCGAAGGCTTCATGGAGCGCCCGAACGAGCTCGTGGCCATGGATCCGAAGGTAACCGGCGGCGCCCACGGCGATCCGAACATCTTCTTCTATATGGGCTACTGGCGGCTCGAACCCGACCAGGCGCTCGTGATCGAGCTCAAGCCGCCCAAGTGCGAGTACTGGAACTTTCAGCTCAACAACCACTGGATGGAATCGCTCGATTACCGCTACCACACCATCCACGTGAACAAGCACACCGCACGCTACGAAGCCGATGGCTCGGTCCGCCTGGTAGTCGCTGCGCGCAACCCAGGCGTGGCGAACTGGATCGACACCGCCGGCCACCGCCGCGGCACGATGGGCCTTCGCTGGGTCAAGGCGGACTCGCACCCGCAGCCGTCATGCCGGGTGGTCGAGCTTCCGGTGGCTGCTGCGCACGCGCCCTGAGCCGGCGCGCAGGTCCCGCTTGGTGCCGGCCAGACAAGAACCTGGCGCGCTCCCGGACCGGTGAGTTGCTCCAAGCGGGCCCAAGGTCTCTCATCGACTTGCGACGCGGCCAGGTGCGTGAAACACAAAGCCATGGCGCCGCTACAAAGGCGCGTGCTCGCGCTGCTGCGCAAGTACGGCCACGAGACGACATCCTTTCAGGTTCTCGAACCAGGACTTCACTATTGGTTCGATGCCGACGCCTGCGTCGCCTATGCCGATACCGGCTCGAGTTGGGTAGCGGCCGGCTCTCCCATCTGCGACCCGCCGCGGGCCCTGGACGTCATGACGCGTTTTGCCCAGGTCGCCCGCGCCAAAGGCAAGCGGGTCCGTTTC
>CAYZHO010000128.1:0-1075 GCA_964478045.1 uncultured Myxococcales bacterium
GCGCAGAGCCGAGGCCGCCCGCTCGGTCCACCCGAGGTAAACCGGGCCGGCCCCGCCCGAGCGGCAGAGCTGGCGCACCGTTTCGATCCCGAGAAAAGTCAGCCCGGTGCGCGCCAATCCCGCCGCCACCGCGCCGGCGTAACTTCCGCCCGCCCCCTCGGCGGCGACCGGCAGCCAGCCGGCGATCAGCATGAGAAGGGGCCACGGCGCCGCACTCAAGACGGCAGCGGCCAGAGAAGCGCAAGTGGCGAGAATCGTCCGATCCCGCTTAGCTCGGTCGCGGCGGCAGCGGCGCTCCAGCCAAGCGCGCAGGCGCGGCCGGTACCCAAACAGGGCAAGCCACCCCAGCAGTGCCACCAGCACTCCAACCGGTCGCACCAGGATCGCCACCGAAAGAGCCTCGACCAGCTCGGCCAGGTTGGCGGGCGAGACGAGCCAAAGGGCCGCCGGCCAGGCGTCGCGAAAAGTCTGCCAACCCAGGAGCGGTCCGCTGCGGATCCAGAGTACGTGCTCGTCAATGAAGGCCCTGTAGCGAGCCGTGCTTTCGATCAGCTCGCGTTCTTTGGCGTCGAGATCGACGAGCGTGACGAAGTACGTGTCGTAGTCCGAGATCAAGTCCGAGATGTAAGAGCGCTGGGCCTCGAGCAGATCCCGCACGGCCTCGATCAGGCGCCGGCGCTCTTCGTCGGATGCCGGAGCGGGATGGGCCGCTTCTACCAGCTCGGCAGCACGCGCGCCCGGATCGAACAGCGCCGCGCGCTGCTCCTCGAGTTCGAGAACCCGAAGCTGCGCCCGCCCTATTTCGCTCTGGCGCAGCCGAATCCGCCTCTGCAGCGCCCGCACGTCGGGAAGCTCACTACGCTGTTTGCGCAGCAGCAGGCCGATTGCTTCGGTGAAACCAACCGCCTCGGTACGCCGCCGGATCGCTTCAAAGCGCTCCTCGAGCCGGGTGGACAACTCGGTGACTTCGGCCAGCTCTTTCTTGGCCGCCGCGATTCGCTCGGCCAGGCCTTCGGGCCCGCTGCGCAGGCCGGCCAAGTGTGCGTTCTCAGCGGCCAGGCGCTCGAGCAAAGGG
>CAYZHO010000128.1:1085-7978 GCA_964478045.1 uncultured Myxococcales bacterium
AGCACAGGGTGCTTGCCCGCCACCTTCTCCGAGGTGGTTTTGGCTTCACGCGCTCTGCGCTCGGCCTCTAGGCGGCGCCGTTCGGTCACAGCCGAACGGATCTTTTCCACCCTGGCCTCGAGCCTGGCCACTTCGCGAGCCGCTTGATCGAGCCGCGCCGCGAGCAACTCACGCCGAGCGTCGTAGCTTAAGATTTCCTTGCGGTACGCCTCGACCTCCGCCTCGAGGGCTCGCCGGCGAGCCTGGGCAGCCACCCACTCGGCCAGCGCCGGCTCCGCCGACGGCGGCGGGCTCCCCTCGGCAAAGCGCGCTGCGAGTTCCTGGAGGGCTTGGGTGGCCTCGGCTAGCTTGCGGGGGACCTCGGCGCGCCGTTCTGCCCTGTGTTTGCGCTCTTGCTCGAGATCCGCCTGAACCTGGCGGGCAGCGGCGAGCTCCGCCTCGCTCTTGGCCAGTTGCTGTTCGAGCTCGGCAAGCTCAAGGCTTGCTGGAAGCGGCAGCTCGCTCTTTCGGGCAGCCGCCTGCCGGCGCACGCGCTCGAGGAGAGCAGGCGCCTCGGCCTGCAAGCGCTCGAACTCGGCTGCCTTGGCGCGCCATGCCGCCTCGGCGGCGAGATGATCGATCGCCTCGCGGTAGAGCGCAACGGCGCGCTCGCGCGTCTGCTCGTCGAGCCCGCTGCTCTGCGAGAGTTGCTCGATTCGCTTGCCGATGATTTCGGGGCTCAGCCGCCCGGCCAGCAGGGCGGGAGAAGGCGCCACAGCCGGAGCGGACTCGGGCACCTGCGGTGGCACGCCAGGGGCTTGCGCCGAAGCAGCCAGTAAGACCAACCCGACAACGGCGGCAAAACTCCGGCGGGCGCGTGCGCGGGGGATCGTGGCGTGGCGCCCGGCCCGACCTCGCACCGGCCACCGCCCAGCCTGCCGCCCAAACATCGCGCCAGCCACGATGACTTGCCTTATAGCGCGTCGGCGGCGGAAGACCATCGATTTCGGCCTCGAAATGCACTGGCTGCACAAGCTCTGCGCCCGGCGGTCGCCAACCCGTGCGGAGCGAGCTATACGTGCGAAGCGAGCTATCAAGACCGGCCAAGGCTCGGCTGCCCAGGGCCGCGCAACCTGGGCGGCGGCGCGCAAGCGCTCGGTGCTGGCGGCAGACAGCGATGGCAAACGGCGGCAACACCGTGGCACGCTTACTCGAGCAATGCGGCGATCGCATCACCCCGGAGCAGCGCCAAGAAATCGCCGCCCTGCGCGATCAGACGCATTCGACCAGGCGCGTGACCGTACCGGCGCTTGAGGAAATCCTGTACCTGCCCCTGCCTGTGCTCGACCACGGCTTCATCCGCGTCATCGACTACATGGGCGACGACTCGGCGATCGTTCAGGCCGCCCGCGTCTCCTACGGAAGGGGTACCAAGCGCACGCGTGACGACGCCGGCCTGATCAACTACCTCATGCGCAACTGGCACACCTCGCCGTTCGAGATGTGCGAGATCAAGCTTCACGTAAAGCTACCGATCTTCGTAGCGCGCCAGTGGATCCGCCACCGAACCGCGAGCGTCAACGAGTACTCGGCACGCTATTCGCTGCTCGACCGCGAGTTCTACGTGCCTGCACCCGAGCAGTTGGCATCTCAGTCGACGTCCAACCGCCAGGGGCGCGGCGAAGTCCTGAGCGCCGAGGAAGCGGCGCGCGTGTTGGAGATCCTCCGCGAAGACGCCGAGCGAGCCTACGCCCATTACGAAGAGATGCTCAATCAGCGTGCCGACGGTTCGATCATCGACCCGAATCGCAAGGGACTCGCGCGAGAACTCGCGCGCATGAACCTCTCGCTGAACTTCTACACTCAGTGGTACTGGAAGATCGACCTACACAACCTGATGCACTTTCTGCGCTTGCGCTCGCACCCTCATGCCCAGTGGGAAATTCGGGCTTACGCCGAGGTGCTGCTCGGGGTGCTCGAACGCTGGGTACCTGCAACCTACCGCGCGTTCGTCAACTATCGCCTCGGTGCCGTGTCGCTGTCGAAGCAAGCCATCGAGGTCGTCCGGCGTTTGCTCGCCGGCGAGCAAGTGGACCCGAAGGAATCCGGAATGTCGCCGCGCGAGTGGCGCGAACTGATGGCCCTGCTCGGGCGCTGATTGCGGCCAAAATTTCCCCTTGTCGATGCGTAGCCCGCCGTGGCATGGTACCCGGCGGAAGGCGGCCGCCGAGCGCGGCCAGCGATGCGACCAGCTCGGGAGGGGGCAAGGATGAAACGACTCGGCAACCTGGTGCTTGCTGTTCTCGTTGCACTGCCGGCGGCCGCCGGAGCCCAAGAATCCAGCGACATCAAACCGCTCATCCGCTGCCAGCGAAAGATCGCCCGCGCGGGATCGACTTACGCGAACCGTACCGTCCGCTACACGCTGCGGTGCACGAACGAAATTTCGGAATGCCAAATCAACTGCGAAAACGGCGTCTACGGACCGCCCTGCGGAGAGAACCCGCCTCCTTGCTGTGACCCCAACGATCCCGGGTCGAACGCTCAGTACGCCGACTGTCTCGATAACGCGCAGGAAATCTGCGACAAGATGGACGCGAAAACGGTCGCAGCCGAGCAGCACAAGCGGGATGCAATCACGCGAGTGTGCAGCCAGCTCACCACGGAGCAACTGTGCGGTGCCAGTACGCCAGGACTGAACTTCGTTACGCTCAACGCCGGCTGCGAAGCGCTGATCCCCGGATACGAATGCAACCTGGAAAACTTTCTCGATTGCGTCGGCGGGCCCCTCCAGAAACAGCTCGCTGAACAGATGAGCGCCTTGCTCGACCCGCGGGCGCCCGAAGCGATCGCGCTCATCCCGGGTCTGGACACGCAGATCACGGGCATCCCGATTGCGCGCAAGGTCTCTGGGAGCTTGGCGCCCGGAAAAGCCGACGTCTGGGCGCTAGACGGCACCGCAGAGGACCCGGTGAAAGTTCTCGTTCGCCTCCGCGACGACAACGGCAACGGCACGTCGAACCTCGAGCCCGTACTGACTTACATAGGAACCGACGGCGTTACGCCGGTTCCCAACGTCAGTTTCGCCACCGCGCCGTGCAACGTGCCGAACGTGTGCGGCCGGCCGTGCCCGCAGTTCAAGCGGCGATTCCCGTTCACCGGCACCTACTTCATCAAGATCCAAGCCTCGCAGGCCAATGGCTGCACCGGAGGGGATTACCAGATCGTGGTGGTCACACCCGGCGGCAACGTTCCGACCTTGATCGCCGACGACGTCAACCCGTAGAAGGGCGACCCCCAAACGCGAGCGCGCGATCCAGCGCGCGCCTTTGCGCCGCGGCAGTGTCAAACGGTGCCTACCAGAAGCAGTGGCCGCCGTTGACGTCGAGCGACTGGCCGGTGATGGCGCGCGAGCGCGACGAAGCGAAGAAGACGACCGCCTCGGCGATTTCCTCGGGCGTCGGCAAATGCTCGAGTGCGGTTTCGCGCGCCGTTGCTTGGTAGATTGCCTCGATCGTGGTCCCGGCACGCTCGGCCTGCTTGGCAAAAAACTCTTTGAGCTGCGGGCCCCAGATGTATCCCGGAACGACCGAGTTCACTCGGATCTTGTACTTGCCGAGTTCGAGCGCGAGCGTCTGGGTGGCAGCCATCAATGCTGCCTTGGAAGCGGCGTATCCGCCGAACGTGGCCAGCGGGCGGCGAATCACCATGCTGTTGATCATTACGACCGAGGGATCCTCGCTTTGCTTGAGCAAGTCGAGCAGCGCTTGCGTGACTTGCATCGTCCCGAGCAGATTGACTTCGAGCGGCGGTCTCCAAGTCGCCAGGTCCGCCGACTCAAACGGCTCGTAGGTTCCCGGGTGGTACGCGTTGTTGACGAGAATGTCGAGGCGGCCGAACTCGCGACCGACGGTCTCGGCAACCCTCCGGCAATCCGCGGCCGCCGTGATATCGGCTGCTTGCCACAGGGCACGCCGGCCGTGTGCGCGCAGTTGTGAAGCCGCTTGCTCGAGCCGCTGCGGCGTGCGGCCGACCAGCAGCGTGTCCGCGCCTTCGCGCGCCAGGGCTTGAGCCACGGCAAGGCCCAGCCCCGGGCCAATTCCGGAAACGACGGCTACGCGGTTACTGAGCAGCATAGAACGCTCTCCTGGACGCCGCCGCTGTCCGGCGGCCCAACGCCAGTCATAGACGGTAACCGCCGCTGATCCCAGTGCCGCAGTTTCAGTAAAGGCTACGCAAGCTTTCGGTCGCCCGATCGAGGACCGACATAATCTGAAGCCGTAGCGCCGCCACCGTGCCTACCACGCCTGCGGTCACCAGCAGCAGGAGGAGACTGTACTCGGCCACCGTCGCTCCCGACTCGTCGGCAAGAAGTTCGCGCAGGATCTTCATTGCTCGTCGCCCCATCGCCGGGGGCCGGTTCCTCCGCCGGCCGCCCTGCACCTTACAAACTAACGCGTGTGGTCACTGCTAGCCAGGTACCGCCGGGCGAAAACGAGCGCCGCTGTCTCAAAAAACCGACGGCCCGCATGTAGTTGGCCAACGCACTTGTCGCGGCCGCAGCGGTTTTTTTTCGGCCGCCCGGCATTTCCATCGGCAGGCGTAGGGAACTTCCCCGTATAATGTGAGAAGAGCCTGGGCTCGAAGTCCGCCTGGAAGGGAAGAGATGAGCGTCGACGAAAAGATTCTTAGCGCCCTCAAGCAGCGCAAGTGGGGTTCGGGGCACCTGACCGACAGGGTGGTGATCGTCGAGGACGCGCCCGAGGTTGCCGAAGCGCTAGCGTATGTGTTGCGCCGCGCCCGGTTCGACGTAGCCACGGCCCCCGACGGCATGGTGGGCCTCGAGCTGGTACGCAAGAATCGGCCGAAGGTCGCAATCGTCGATCTCTTCCTTCCGCACATGAGCGGGTTCGAGCTGTGCGACACGATCCGCCGCGACGACCGCCTGCGCGAGATGTTCATCATCGCGCTAACAGGAATGGCGGAAGACGATGAGGAAATGGCCGAGATGCGCGGAAGTGCCGACGTGTGCCTGCGCAAGCCGGTCGACGTGGACGAACTCGTCGAGATCGTGCGTACGGCGATGGACGCAATGAGTTCAGAGCCTGGCCTGCGGCGCCATCTGACTACCTGAGGATCGGCCTCCCCGATCAGGCTGCACGCGCGGCAACCCTGCGCTTTTCCAAAGCGAGCGAGATCAAACGGCCGGCGGCCACTCCGGCGATTACCCCGACCCCGTTGGCCAAGGCATCCGCGAGGTCTGCCAAGCGTCCTGGGACGAGCGTTTGCGCCAGCTCAAGAGTGCCACCGAGGGCAATGAGGCCAGCACCGAGCATCGCCTGGCGGCGCCATCCGCCGAAACCTATGGCGCCCAACAGCGCGACCACGGCATAGGCAGCGGCGTGCTCGATCTTGTCGGAAACGGCGAACGCGCCGTAGACGAGCGGGTACGGCAACAAGGACACGACGACGATCGAAGCAACGCCCACTGCGAACATGATCCGGCATCCTTTTCGAAACGACCGCATCAGTAACGGTTTCACAAAACAAGCCACCCCACCGCCGCCCCGCGGCATTCGTATTCCATCGTAACAGCACCGGGCTGGACCCTTCCGAGATTTCACGGCCGCGCCTGACGCACCGCGCTGGCAGGCAGTCAAGAAAGTTGGCAGTGCAAGTTTCGGATCGCTATACTGAACTTGGTTCGCGCGTTTCCCCCGCTTCGAAGCCCCGCAGCGCGACCAGCCGAGGCCTCTGATGCAGTTCGGCCTACTGCAGCTGTTCGAGAGCCCGGGGACCCGCTCGGACGAGCGACTGCTTGAAGACCAAATCGAAACCCTGTGTGAAGCCGAACGGCTCGGGTTCGACTCGGCCTGGGTAGCCGAGCATCACTTCGGCGACTACGGGGTCTGTGCTTCGCCGGCTCTCGTCCTTACGCTCCTGGCGCAACGCACGAGGCGAATTCGTCTCGGCGCAGCGACCGTCGTGCTGCCCTTTCACCATCCCGTCCGCGTCGCCGAAGAGTTCGCCTTGCTCGACCGCCTGAGCGCCGGGCGCATCGACCTAGGCATAGGCCGCGGCATCCGCATCGGCGAGTTTCGAGGCTACGGGGTGGACCCTGCCGAAAGCCGCAGCATCACCGAAGAGGCACTCGAAATCATCGAAACGCTCTGGAAAGAAGGCGAGATCGCGTTTCGCGGCCGCCACTACAACCTCAAGATCGAACGATTCGCACCTCTGCCTAGACAGCGCCCGCATCCGCCGATCTGGATCGCGGCGGTCTCGCCCTCGACGTTCGTCGAGGCGGGCCGCCGCGGCGCCAACCTGCTGTGCTCGGCCTACTACAACGGAACCGTTGCCGAACTAGCCGAGCACGTGGAGGCGTACCGCAAGGCACTCCTCGAAGCTGGTCACGACCCCTTGCAACGGCGGATCGGCTTTGTAGCGATGGTCTACGTCGGTGCTACTTGTGCCGAGGCAGACTCTCTGCTGCGCGATCCAGCCCGCTGGCAGTTCGAGGAGCTCGCGCAGTTCATCCCGCCGACGCCGCCTCCTACCTACGAGCACTACGCTTCCCTGCGCGAGCGCGCCCTGTGGGCAAACTGGGAGGACCTCAAGGAACGGGCGGTCGTCGTGTGTGGAGACGCCCCGGCCGTTACCGATCGCATCAGGGAGCTTGCCGAGGTGATCGGCTTTACGGATCTGTTGTGCTGGACCTGCGTTGGCGGGCTCCCCGGTTCCCTGGCAAGGCGCAGCCTGGCTCGCCTCGCCGAGCAAGTCATCCCCGCCTTAGGCGGCGGCCAGAGAGCGGTGGGGTAGTCGGCGGGACTTGTGCGCGGCCCGCTCGCTCGTGCCGGCTCTAGTCACACCGGCCCCTGGATGCAGGGGGCAGGCATCAACCGAAGTCCTACGTT
>CAYZHO010000129.1:0-7962 GCA_964478045.1 uncultured Myxococcales bacterium
GATCTCCACCCGGGCGATTCCGCGGTCGAGGATCCCGAGTCGCGCGGCGGCCGCCCGTGACAGGTCGATAATGCGACCAGGGACGAACGGCCCGCGGTCATTGATCCTGACCGCAACGCTTCGCCCCGTCGCCAGGTCCACGACGCGCACCCGGGTGCCGAGGGGCAAAGTGCGGTGCGCTGCCGTCATCGCCTGCGGATCGTAGGGCTCCCCGCTGGCCGTCGGCCGCCCCTCGAAGCCCGGGCCGTACCAAGACGCCAAGCCGATTTCGGTTCCTCGTTCGGTGAGCCGCGGCGGCGCAAACGCCAGCACCGGTGGGTGGGGGCCGGGCGCGCATCCCGGCAGCCCTAACGCACAGATCACTGCCAGCACCCAGGCTCTGTTTGCCCGCCGCGTCACGTCGGAGTCGAGGCCGAAAAGTTTTACCTTCTGTTCGCCGTGTGGTAACAAGAACAACGGGCCCGCGCGCGGTACCCGGCCAAACCTCAGGTTACCGCGCCTGCGGCCGGGAAGCCATGTCTGGACACTCCAAGTGGCATTCGATCCGGCACAAGAAGGCGATCAAGGACGCCCGCCGCGGTAAGCTGTTCACGAAACTGATCAAGGAGATCACCGTCGCCGCTCGCCTCGGGGGAGGAGACATTTCGGCCAACCCCCGGCTGCGTACGGCCGTCAATACGGCGCGCGCCAACAGCATGCCGGCGGAGAACATCGAGCGCGCGATCAAGAAAGGGACCGGCGAACTCGAAGGCGTGGACTACGCCGAGGTGACCTACGAAGGCTACGGTCCGGGTGGCATGGCGGTGATGATCGAGGCGCTGACGGACAACCGCAATCGCACGGTTGCCGAACTCCGTCACCTGTTTAGCAAATACGGCGGCAACCTTGGCGAAAACGGTTGCGTGTCCTGGATGTTCGACCGGGTCGGACATATCCGTGTCGGTGGGGAGGGCGTTACCGAGGAAGCCGTGTTCGAAATCGCGGCGGACGCGGGCGCCACGGACATTCGCACGGAAGACAGTCGGATCCTGGTCGTCACGGAGCCGGACAAACTCGAAGACGTCCGGACTGCCTTGGCCGATGCTGGTTTCGAGATCGAGTCGGCCGAGATTGCTCTCGAACCGAAAACGTTCGTGCGGCTGACCGGCAGCGAGGCGGCGCGGGCTCTCCAGTTGCTCGAAGTGCTCGAAGACCACGACGACGTCCAGCGGGTGTCGGCCAACTTCGACATCGACGATGAGGAACTGAGCCGGTTGTCGGCGTGACCGCGGTGGTGTGAGCGGTGGCGGCGGTGCGCGTTCTCGGGGTGGATCCGGGATCCGTCGTGACGGGTTGGGCTGTCGTCGATTGCCACGGAGGAAGGCTCGAGCGGATCGCCTCGGGGGTGATCCGGGCCGGACGCGGTGACACGGGCGTCCGGCTGGGCCGGATTTTCAACGAACTGGCGGCGGTGATCGCGCGGTATCGGCCCGGCGAGCTCAGCCTCGAGCGAAACTTCCTTGCCCGCAACGTCCAGAGTGCGTTTCGCCTCGGCGAAGCAAGAGGCGTCGCAATGGCGGCTGCGGCGCGAGCTGAAATGAGCACCCACGAGTACACCCCCGCAACGATCAAGAAGGCACTAGTGGGCCACGGCCGCGCCGGCAAAGAACAAGTACAGGCGGCGGTGGTACGGCTATTTGGCCTGCGGGAGATGCCGGCCGAGGACGAAGCCGACGCGCTGGCAGCGGCGGCTTGCCACGGCTTCCGGCGCCGCTACGAGCAGCGCTTGCGCTCGGCGCTTGCGGCGGGGGCAAGATGATCGCTCGCTTGCGGGGCCGGTTGCTCGAAAAAAGCCCGGCCGAAGTGGTGGTGGATTGCTCCGGAGTCGGCTACCGCGCTCAGGTCTCCCTGGCTACGTACGCGCGGCTTCCCGAGCCCGGGGATCCGGTTGACTTGTTTGCGGTCACCCATCTTCGCGACAACGCGATCGAGCTGTTTGCGTTCGCCGATCGGCGCGAGCGCGCGTTGTTCAACCTGTTGCGTGGGGTTTCGGGAGTCGGTCCGCGGCTGGCGCTGGCCATCCTGTCGGGAATCGACGCGGACGAGCTGGCTCGAGTGCTCCACGAGGGGCGGCCCGAGCGGCTGATCGCGATTCCTGGTGTAGGCCGGAAGACGGCCGAGCGGGTCGTTCTCGAACTGCGCGAGAAAGTGCCGGCGGTTGAGACCGCGGGCGGTGCGGACGGCATCGAGCGCGACGCCATTCTCGCGCTGGTTTCCCTGGGCTACAAGGAACACGAGGCAGCACGAGCGGTCCGTGCCAGTCGCAGTGAGGCTGGGGGAACCGTCGAGGAGTTGATCAAGGCGTCACTCGCACGGATGCACTGACCGTCATGAGCGAGACAGACTTCACCGTTGTCAGCCCACTCAAAGCTCCCGAGGACAGTGCAGGCGAACTGAACCTGCGGCCTCAGACGCTGGCCGAGTACGTGGGCCAGAAGCACGCGCGCGAGAATCTCGAGGTAGCAATTGCGGCGGCGCGGGCACGCGGAGAAGCGCTCGACCACATTCTCCTGATGGGTCCGCCTGGGCTAGGCAAAACGTCGCTCGCTCACGTTATCGCCAACGAAATGGGAGTTCGCATCCACCAGACCAGCGGTCCGGTGATCGACAAGGCCGGCGATTTGGCCGCGATTCTGACCGCACTCGAGCCCGGCGACGTTCTGTTCATCGACGAGATCCATCGCCTCGGCCGCACAATCGAGGAAGTCTTGTACCCGGCGATGGAAGATTACAGGATCGACCTCATGATCGGGGAAGGGCCGTCGGCGCGGGCAGTTTCCCTGGCTCTCCATCCGTTCACGCTGGTTGGCGCAACGACCCGTTCGGGGCTGCTCACGCCTCCGTTGCGGTCGCGGTTCGGATCCACGTTTCGGCTCGACTTCTACACCGTGGACGAGCTGGCTAAGATCGTGCGCCGGTCGGCCGCACTCCTCGAGGTGGAGATCGACGAGGATGCGGCGGTGGCCATTGCGCGCCGCTCGCGCGGAACCCCGCGCATCGCGAACCGGCTGCTGCGCCGGTTGCGCGACTACGCCCAAGTTCGCGCCAACGGGCGAATCGATGGGCGCGTCGTGCGCGATGGGCTGGAGATGCTCGGAGTGGACGAGCAAGGGCTCGACCCGATGGACCGGCGCTACATGCTGACCGTGATCGAGAAGTTCGGCGGCGGCCCCGTGGGGATCGACACGATCGCGGCCGCCACGGGAGAAGACGCTGGAACTCTCGAGGAACTCCACGAGCCCTACTTGATTCGCCAGGGGTTCATTCAGCGCACGGCACGCGGTCGCGTGGCTACGGCTCGAGCCTACGAGTACTTCGGCTTCAAGCCGGGACGCGCGCAGAACGCCCTGTTCGAGTAAAGGTGGCCACCACGGAAGAGGCGCAGCGTCGGGAGCGCCAGCGGCGCCTTCGCGAAGGGCTGGTCATCGTCGCAACCGGCGCGGCCGTGCTCGTGTTCGCGCTGTGGGAGATTCGCCGGCCGGGTGCCCATGCGGGCGCACCCGGCAACGTCTTCTCCTTCCTTCTCGTCAACCTGAACATCATCCTCCTGCTCCTTCTCGTCTACCTCGTCGTTCGAAACCTGGCGAAACTGTTCATCGAGCGTCGGCGCAATGTACCCGGGGCGAAGCTACGCACCCGGACGGTCCTCGCGTTCGTTACCATTGCTCTCTTCCCGGCGGTCGTGATGCTGCTCGTCTCGCTCGAGTTCATGACCAACACGATCGACAGTTGGTTCAACCGCGAGGTGGATTCGGCACTGCGCGGTGCATGGCAAGTCGCCCAGGCCTACTATGGCCACGCGGCTGACGACGCGGTCCGCCACGCACGCGCGATTGGAGAAGAAATCGCAGCCAAGGGCGGGGTGTCGCCCAGCCGCGATCTGGAACGCTTGGTGGCCGCCTACCAGCAACGTTACGGGCTGGGCACGGTACAAGTCTTTAATGCGCGCGGGGAGCAGGCGGTGGCGGTCCTGAACCCGGGTGTTCCGACAGGGCTTTCTCTCAAGGCCGAGGATCGGCTGCTGGCGGAGGCCTTGGCCGGCCGCCCCGCGACCGGCGTAGAGAGTCTGGCAGGGGGCGACGTCATCCGCGGGGGCGCGCCTATTATGGCGCCCGACGGAAAAGTTCTCGGCGCCGTGGTGGTGGACTATTTTGTGGAGCAAAGCGCCCGGCGCTGGAACGAGGAGATCCTGGCGGCCTTTCGGGAATACCGGCGGCTCAAGCTCAACCGCCGGCCGTTCAAGAATCTGTACGTGCTGACGATGGTCCTGGCATCGCTGGTGGTCGTGTTCTCGGCGACTTGGCTGGGACTGCACCTGGCGCGGGGTATTACGGAGCCGCTCGGCAAGCTGGTGGCCGCCACTCGCAGCGTCGCGCAGGGGGACTGGGACGTTGAGCTTCCGCCGGAGAGTAGCGATGAAATCGGCACGTTGGTCGCAGCGTTCCGCTCGATGACGGAGCAACTGCGTGCCAGCCACGCGGCGCTTGACGAGCGGCGACGCTACATCGAGAACGTTCTCGAGAACGTCGATGCGGGCGTTGTATCCGTCGACGAAGACGGCACTGTCTCGACGTTCAATCCCGCCGCGGCGCGCTTGCTCGGCCTCGAGCGCGCTTCCACGATCGCAAGACCGGTTCGCGAGGTCCTCTCGGATGCGGGACTACCTGGGGCCGTCGATCTCCTCGACGATCTCGAAGCGGGGCGGGTCGCATCCGGTGCCCGCCGCACTCTGAGCACCCTCGACGGTGCCCGCACTCTGCTCGTCACGGTGACCAGACTCGACAGTTCGATGCCCGCCCGCGGAGGGATCGTTTTGTTCTTTGAGGACGTCTCCCAGATTGCCGAGATCCAAAGGATCGAAGCGTGGAAGGAAGTCGCGCGCCGTATTGCCCACGAGATCAAGAACCCCCTGACTCCGATTCAACTGTCGGCCCAGCGCCTCAACCGGCGGCTGCGGGAGCGGTTCGCGGGTGACGACGCGCTTTTGTTCGACGAATGCACCACGACGATTTCCAATGAGGTGGAGCGCCTGCGCGATCTCGTCAACGAGTTCTCTCGTTTTGCGAGGCAGCCGACCGGAGAAAAACGGCCCTTGGACTTGAACCGCCTCGTCGACGAGACGCTTCCCCTGTACCAGCAGGCTCGAGGTGACGTTTGTGTGCGGGCAGAGACCGAGGAAGGGCTTCCCGTGATCTCGGCGAATCGCGAAGCGGTAAAGCGCGCGCTTGTAAACCTGCTCGACAATGCGATCGCGGCGGTTGGCCCGGGCGGAGAGGTGGTCGTGGCGACGCGCTTCGACCGGGCGCTGTCGCGGGTGGTGCTCGAGGTGCGGGACAACGGTCCGGGAGTGCCCCTTGAGCACCGGGCGCGTTTGTTCGAGCCGTACTTTTCCACCAAGTCCGAAGGTACCGGCCTCGGCTTGGCGATCGTCGCCTCGGTGGCGGCCGAGCACCAGGCGTTCGTGCGTTTTCGCGAGAACCTGCCGCGAGGCAGTCGCTTCCTCATCGAGTTTCCGCTACCGGGGGACGGGCGGGAGGCGGCGCGCGGCGCTGGCGGCCGCTTTCGGCAAGCGTAAGCCGTGAAACGAGACTCGCGTACCGTATTGATCGTCGACGACGAGGCCAACGTTCGCGACTCGGTCCAAGGAGTCCTGCGTGACGAAGGCTTCGAAGTGGCGACCGCGTGCGACGGCCGGAGCGCTCTCGAGCTGCTCGAGCGAAGTCCGCACCCGGCTCTGGTGTTGCTGGACGTATGGATGCCGGACATGGACGGCATCGAGGTGCTCGAGCGGATCAAGAGCCGGTGGCCACGGGTTCCCGTGGTCGTCATCTCGGGGCATGCCAACGTCGAGATGGCGGTCAAGGCTACGCGGCTCGGGGCCTGTGACTTCATCGAGAAGCCGTTTTCGATCGAAGGCTTACTAAGTTCCGTGCGCCGGGCGCTCGGCCTACCGGTTGGTGGGACCAGCGAAGGGGCAAGCACTTCGGCCACTAGGTCGGGTAAGAGGGGCCGGGCCAAAGGTCCGACGGTGCGCCAGCGCACCCTCAAGCGCAGCGTGGTCGGACGCGGCCTCGGCTTGCACAGCGGAGTCCGTACTGGCCTGATTCTTCACCCGCTTCCTCCCGACAGCGGCATTCGGTTCGGCCGTGTAGGAAGCGAGGACTACGTGCCCGCCGTGGTCGACTACGTGGACTCGACCGGTTACGCGACCACGCTCTACAAAGACGGGCTCGTTGCGCGCACGGTCGAGCACCTGATGGCGGCTTTGCACGCCTATGGCATCACGAACCTCCTGGTAAAAGTCGAAGGAGAAGTTCCGATCCTCGACGGCTCGGCGGCGGAACTTTGCGACCTGATCGAATCGGCCGGCATCGAAGAGCAAGAGGCGGAGGTGCCGGTCTTGGTTGTAGATCGCCCAGTGGAGGTGCGCGCCGATCGGGGGGCGTTCATTCGGATCGAGCCGTACGAGGGATTTCGAGTCCGCTACGAGCTGCGCTATCCGGAGCCGGTGGGGGCGCAGACGTATTGCTTCGAGATGCGGGGACCAGAGGCGTTCCGAGAGGAAATCGCTCCCGCCCGCACGTTTGGTTTCGTCGAGGAGATTCGCGCGCTCGAAAGCGCGGGGCTCGGCCAAGGCGGGCAGCTCGGCAACTTCATCCTGATCGGCGATCAAGGCATCGTGAATACGGACTTGCGGTTTCCCGAGGAACTGGCGCGCCACAAGATTCTCGACCTAATCGGCGACACCTACTTGCTCGGCAGGCCGCTGCGCGGCTCGATCGTTGCGCACAAGACGGGGCACACCCAGAACGTGGCTCTCGTGCGAGCCTTGCGCGATACGTACGGAGGCTGAGCGCGGGACAGAAGCGGGCTAGGGTGCCTGCACAGGGAACAGGCGCGGGGAAGCAAGCGTTCCGGCCAATCGGTAGTGCCGCCAGCCGCCTGGGGTATCGCTGGCTTGGGGCAGCAGCTTCATGATGGCTTTGGCGCGGGGAGCGTTGCCGAGCGGGCGAACCAGCAACGAGCCTTCCATTTGAGAGCTCGCCACCGAAGCGCCGATCCGTATCTTGACCGAGTCGGCACGCCATTCGAGACCTTGAGCGCGGACCACGCCGCGGACGATGTCGAGGCGATGATCTGCAGCGCGTCCTTCGGCGTGGAGGCGCTCGAAGGACCAGTCGCCGATGGGCCGGCCGCTGCCTGGAGATCCCGCGGGTAGCGTGCCGCTGATGTGTCCGTCACGAGCGTCGAGCCGGAACGACGCGGATGCGCCTGTTGGCCACGCCGCTTGGTTCCAGCTTAGACCTCGCGCATCGATGGCGGCGCCGAAACGCCCGGCCAGCGTCAGAGAGCCGGTTTCGATACAGGACGAGGGGTCGATCCCTTCGATCTCGGCACGAGCCGCCGGGCCGGAGCGCGGGGTGCGTTGAAGGCGTACGGCCACCCGTCCGCCGCAAGCGCGAACTTCAATCGTCCGCAGCCTAGCCAAGCCCACCCCGATCCGTACCGAATCGAGCGAAAGGCGCAGGGACCCCACCCGCACTCGGACCGGGGCCAGCTCGTAGCCAGGGGGCCAGCTCAAGCGCGTTCGCCCGATGTCGACCTCGATCCCGTGGCGCCGCAAGGGGGCGATTAGGACGCGCTCGACGAGCAATCGGTGAGGAAACAGCCACGCGACGAAAGCCAGCAGCAGAGCGGCAAAGATGAGGAAGCGGGTCATGAAGGCAGCGCGGCAGCAACAACGATGACGGCTTCGAAGCGACTGTGGTCGTCGTAGTGGCGCTTCAGCTCGAGGCGTTTGATGTAAGCAGGGTTGCTGGCGCGTTCTACTTCTTTGAGAAAGGCGAGGATTTCCCCAAGCGTGCTGCCGGAGAGCTTGAGTTCTACTAGTTGCTCGTCGCGGCCGTCGGCGAGCAACTAGTA
>CAYZHO010000130.1:0-7941 GCA_964478045.1 uncultured Myxococcales bacterium
AATGGAAGGATTGTAGCTCACCTCCCAATCGAAGCCGTACTTTGCCTCCGGGATCGGCTTCTTCGCGTACTTGAAGTTGTTCACCCAGATCTTCCATAGCTCGCCGGCCTGGTCGTACATGTCGGTGTACGGAATCCGGTACGACTCTTGGTCCAAGTAGATCACTCGTTTTGAGTAAGCGTACTGCGGGAGCTTGGAAACGCCCTCGACGATCCAAACTTTGCGCGGCTCCCACCAGTCGTCGTGCATGAAGTCGGCCGGCGGCTCGCCCCAGCGAACCGGCAGGTGCTCAGAGTGGAACGAGGCGAGAATCGTCTTTTCGCCAAGGAACTTCCACTTCATCCACGCGGGATTGCCGGCGTAGCCGGCGTAGCTGTCTTGGTCAGTGTCCTGGCCGAACAGCGCATCGGACCGCTGTGCCGACGACAGCCGGCGCACGCGCCGGAGCTGGGGCAGGTAGAGCCAGGAGTCGTCTTGGCGGGTGTGATCGAGGTAGCGGTTGAAGGTGAAGCCGGTGCCCTTGAGGTCGAACGGTTCGATGATCGGGTAGAGGGCTTCCTTGTATCGGACTTGATCCTTGTTGTTCGGCATTACGGGCTTTGGATCGACTTGAAGTCGTTCCACCCAGTAAAGGCGTCGGATGTGGTCGATCAGGAAGTGGCGCTCGACTTGGACTCCTTCGCTTCCCGATCCGATCGGTCCCGTGTCGCAATCGAAGTTTCGCAGGTCGAGGTCGTCGACCGCGATGGCCGAGTTGAAGTTGAACATGTGCTTGGCGCCCGCGTGCGGATCGTTGGGGTCGATGTCCGGGAACGGAAGGCCCGCTACGTGGTTGATCAGATGGGTTTCATCGTCCGACAGCCGCACCCCGGCCGAGTACTTCTCGGTCGCCTGGCGAAGCGGAGGAGGATGCTCGACCCTATGGTGCTCGGTGATGCGAAGCCTGACGCCGTGCTCGACGATCCAGCGCATTCCGGGACTCAGCAAGTCGCCGTACTTGTCGAGATTCGTCTTGTCGACGACCGAGCCTGGGGCCGGGATTTCGGGCTCGTTGGCGCGGGCGATTCCGGCGGTCAGAACCACGGCGGCCGCAAGGGCCGCCACGCACAGGACACAGGGAAAGAAGTCGCGACGTATCATGGGACGCCTCTTTGACCGGGCCGACTCGCGCCAGCCTACCTAGCAAGGAAGCGCGGCGAAATACAGCGCTTGCGGGCCTCGCCTCGTGGCCAATGGGCGGTTGGGAGCGTATCATCGGCTTACGCCGGAGCGGCCCAGCGGGCTGCGGCGGCGATCAACCCGCGAGGGGGGAAACAACCATGCCGAGTCAAAATGCCCTGCGCGCCCTAGAACACTTGCGCGATCCGAGCACGTTTCAATGGACGGCGATCCCGCTGCTGGTCCTGGTTACCTACATTTATTCGGTCGAGGTCGAGCGCCGCAACTGGAACGTGCTGCTTGCCGGGCTGGCCTTCTGGGGGATGGACTGGTTCAACGAGATTTGGAATGCGCTGGTCTTTCACTTCACGGGCTATGCGCCGGTTTGGGGCACGCCGGGACCGAGCGCATATCAAATCTTGATCGGCCTCAACGCCGAGATCTCGATGATGTTCGCCTACATGGGGATCGCTGCGGCCAAGAGCTTGCCGCGCGACAAGAGCCTGCGCGTCTTTGGAGTGCCGAACCGCATCGTGGTCGCCTGCGGCTTTGCAGCGGCTTGCGTCATCGTCGAGATGTTTCTCAACGCAGCCGGCTACCTCACCTGGGATTATTGGTGGTGGAGCCGCCGCTGTCCGGTTCTGATTTTCTTGTTCGGTTACCTGCACTTCTTCCTCGTGAGTTTTTGGGTCCACGACATGGAGCGCATCGAGAGTAAGGTGAAGGCCGTGGCGGCCATCTTCGGGTTCGACGGCGCGTGCCTGCTGCTGTTCGGACCGGTGCTCGGCTGGATCTAGCTGCGCTGCCCGGGCGGGTCGCACCGCGCGCTTCGCGCTTCTCCAAGCGCGGCGCGCCTGCTAGAGTCGCCGCGGCTTACCGGGGGGCCCTCGCCGCGCCGCGCTTTGCCTTGCGGCGGTGGCGAGAAAGCAGCGAGCAGCGACCGAAAGCGGCGGGCACCGTTGCGCGGGTCCAGGCGCGGCCGGCGCCGGCCGGGGGCTCGGCCGCCAGTCCGCAAGAAGTGGCCGCGGCTGGTCGCGGGCAATCCGAAGAAGGAGGTTCACCGGTGGCATTTCATGGAAAAGTAGCGCTCGTTACGGGAGCCGGCAGCGGCATGGGACAAATCTCCGCTTGGCGGCTGGCCGACGTGGGGGCCCAGGTAGCGGCCGTGGACATCAACGAGGAGGGGCTTGCGCGCACGGCCGCCGGCCGCGACAACGTGCACGTCTTTCCCTGTGACGTCACCGATCCAAGCCAAGTCGAGCAAGTGGTGGCTCGCGTTCGCGAGCAGCTCGGTCCGATCGACCGGGTGACGCACGCGGCGGCGATCATGCCGGCCTCGCCACTCGTGGATATGCCGGCCGAGCAGATTCTCAAGATCATGCAAGTGAACTACGCGGGGACGGTGTACGTGACGAAGGCGACGCTGCCGGCCATGCTCGAGCGACGCTCGGGCGATCTGATCTTGTACGGCTCGCTTGCCGGCCACGTGCCGACCCCGCACCTCGGCGCGTACTGCGCCACTAAGGCAGCAGTCAACACGTTTGCCGAGACGCTGATCTATGAGAATCGGGACAACCCGGTCCGAATCCTGCTCGTGTGCCCGCCAATGGTGAACACGCCGCTGCTCAAGCAGGCCCAAGAGACCTCGAATCCGCGCTCGATCCAGCAAGGGCTCGAACAGGGACGAGTGGCCGATCCAGAGTTCATCGTCGACGAAATCGAAAAGGCGATCGAAAAAGGCGTAAAGATTTTGTTCCCCGGCCGCGAGGCGAAGGTGCTCTTCGCTCTGCGCCGGTTTGCGCCGGGGCTCTTGTGGAAGCTGATTCTAAAGGCCGAGTATTCCTGAGCTATGCCCGGCTGGCCTGCCGGTTGCCTTCAGGCGGCCACCAGCATAGTCCCACGCTCGGGTGCCCTGGCGGCTTCGAGGCACTTGGCCAGCGCGGCCGCCTGTGACGCAGGATCGCCCGGGCGCCCGAGCGGCGCACCGAAGCGATTGGGGAAGTAGACGGTCCGCGGCAGCGACAGCTCGGCCGTTACCTCCGGCAGGAGCGTCACCGTCACGGTCGCGATGCCTCGCTGTTCGATTCGCCTTGCGATCAGTCCCACGGACCGATGGCAGTAGCCTCAAGCCGGCGTGAGCAGCGCCAGATCGACCTCGTCGCTGGCCAGCATGTCGGCCACTTGCGGTGCAACGCTGCGATCGAGTTCAGTGGGATCGGGAATGCTGCCGCTGAAACTGAAGTGCCGCGGGGCGACGCGGCCGATCCTTCCTTCGGCGGCAAACCGGCGCAGGGTCCCGAGCGGAAACAGTACTTCAGTGTCGAGGCGAACGCTGGTGCTGTCGTAGAACGCGTGGCTGATGATCGTCTCGCCGAGGTCGGCGTCGCCCGGAATGATGCGATAGGAACAGTCGCCGGCCGGATTTTCCAGATCGAACGGCTGCTGCCCCTTCAAGATGATGCCACCTGAGTTGATCAGCGCGACCGTACACTCTTCGATCGGTTTTTCGAGCGGTGCCCAAGGTGCGTCGCTGCGCCGCCAGCGCCGCGCTCCGAGCAGGCTCCATTTTCGGTAAACGAGCGGCAGGCGACTTGCCAGCCACAGGGCAAAGCGCGCCTTGGCGCGCGTGCGCCGGCTGAGCGGCCTCGCTGATGCAACCTCATCGAAGGCGCTTTTCACGATGCCTTCCATTACGGTTTGGCCGGTTTGAGGTTACGGTTGATTCGCTTGCATTGGCAACCTCGCGGCGGGCGAGCGCGCACACTTGATGCACTGGTAACCTCGTGAAAATGTACACTTTTGTGCGCCCGAGGGCGGCCGGATGAGTCGAGCCGGCGCGCCGGGCTGCTTCTTTTGAGCTTGTGCGCCGGCGAGCCCTTCCGGTATTGTTGGCGCAGACCGCATCCCGTGCCGCCAAACGAACGCCAAGACGAAAGAAGGGCCGTAGAAGCTGCACCCGCGCCTTCGGCGCCTCGGGCTGCGCCGGGCGCGAGTGCCTCGCGTCTTGCCCTTGCTGCGGCCGTTGCCGCTCCGGCCGCCGCCGCGGCCGGAGCGGCAACGGCCCACTACCGGGTTGTGGCCCCGCTGTTCGGCTTTCGCCTCTTTGGCTTGGCGCTTCCGCTGTCGCTCGTGGCGATGGCATGTGCGCTGGTTGCACTGGTGCGAACGCGCCGGGAGCAAAGCAGTGCCGCGTGGCGCCGGTCCCAGCGCGCAGCCGTTGGCGGCGCGCTGTGCTTCGCTGTCATGTTCGGACTTGCTCTGCCGTCGCTCGGCCGGCCGCTCATCAACGACGTGACGACCGATCCCTCGGCACCGGTTCGTTTCTATCCGGGGGGAGAAGCCGCCTCGGCCTGCCCGGACCGGCTTTCGTATCCGGCTGAGTTCGGACCGGTGCAGCAAGCGGCCTACCCGCACCTGGCACCGCTCTATCTGAAAGAGCGACCGGCCGAGGTTTTCGAGCGCGCCCGCAGGGCCCTTGCGAGCCTTCCAAACGCTCGGCTGACGCTCGTGGACGAGGACCGAATGCACGTCGAAGCGGTAGTCGAATCGAGAATCTTTCACTTTGCCGACGACGTGGCGGTCGAGGTTCGCCCCTACGGGCGGGGAAGCCGCGTCGACGTTCGCTCGCGCTCGCGTGTTGGGCGAGGCGATCTCGGTGCCAACGCGCTGCGCGTGGAAACCCTGTTGGCGCTACTCGACTAGCGCAGGCGGTTGCTTGCGTTTGGGACGAGCCGAAGCTGGCGCGGCCGAGCAGTTTTCCGCGATCTCTCGGCGGCGGCCGCAGGCGCCTGGCTAGCCGCACCAAAGCGCGCGGCTTCACAGGCTTTGGCCTGGCAGGCGATTGCGCGGCCTAGACGGCCTGCCGCGCGGTTGAGACGGCCGCCAGCGGGGACTATTGATGGCTCGCTCTGTACACCGGCGAGCCGCCCTAGTGGGTGGCGGTTTGCGGCGGCGCGCGCCGCCGGGGCCGGTGCCGCAGCCCGAAAGGAGGAGAGATGGCCGAGCAAGCCCGCGTGAAGTTTCGCCTCGAGGAGAAAGTGGCCGTCATCGAACTCGACGACGGCAAGGCCAACGCGCTGTCGCCCGACTTGATTCGCGAGGTCCACGAAGCCCTCGACCGCTCGGAGCGGGAAGCATCGGCGACGCTCGTCGTAGGGCGCGAAGGTCGCTTTTCGGCTGGTTTCGACTTGTCCCTAATGACGGCAAGCGCCGAGTCGGCCCGCGACTTGGTGACGCGCGGCGCCGAGCTGATTCTGCGGTTGTACGTCCACCCTCAGCCGGTCGTGATCGCTTGCACGGGCCATGCCCTTGCCGCAGGCGCTCTCTTGCTGCTTGCGGCCGACTACCGCGTAGGCGCCCAGGGCCCTTTCAAGATCGGCCTCAACGAAGTAGCGATCGGCTTGCGCCTGCCCGTTTTTGCGGTGGAGTTGGCCCGCGACCGCATTTCCAAGCGCCACCTGACGCGCGCAACGGTGCTCGGTCATATCTACGATCCGAGCGGAGCCGTCGATGCGGGCTTTCTCGACGAACTGGCCGATCCCGCGCATGTGGCGGAGCGCGCGCTTGAGCGGGCGCGTGCTCTCAGCGAGCTTCCGCTCGGCGCGCACCGGACTACCAAGCGGCTGCTGCGCGGTGCCATGGTCGAAAGCGTGCGGGCGGGACTTGCCGCTGACATGGCCGACATGGGCACTCCCACCAACGTACCTAAGCGGTAGGCGCAAGACCGGCGGCCGACCATGGGCGCGCGGCGACCTCCGGACATCGAAACCTTCGGGTTGGAGCCCGGTCGCCGGCTGGCCGGCAAATACGTGGTCGGCGAACTCCTCGGCAAGGGCTGGGAAGGCGAGGTCTACCACGTCACGGAGATCGCGACCGGGATCGAACGGGCGGCCAAGATCTTCTTTCCCAAGCGCAACCCGCACAACCGAGCGCTAAAGTTCTACGCGCGCAAGCTCAACAAGCTGCGCAACTGTTCGATCCTCATTCAGTACCACACCCAGGAATCGTTCCGGTACAAAGGCATGCAAGTGCCGTTTCTGGTCAGCGACTACGTCGAAGGCGAGTTGCTCTCCGACCTACTTGCGCGCCAGCCCGGCGGCCGGCTCCATCCGTTCGAGGCTCTGCACTTGCTGTACGCCCTGGTCCGGGGGGTCGAGGAGATTCACCGCCTGGGAGAGTACCACGGCGATCTGCACTCGGACAACGTGATCGTCCGCCGTGTGGGTCTCGGTTTCGACGTCAAAGTCGTGGACATGTACCACTGGGGGCGCGCAACCGCTGCGCACCTTCAAGACGACGTCTGTTATCTCGTGCGCATCCTCTACGACGCAGTCGGGGGTGCCCGCCACTACGCCAAGCAACCGCCCGAGATCAAGGCGATCTGCTGTGGTCTCAAGCGCTCGCTGATCACGAAGAAGTTTCGCACCGCGAGCCACCTGCGCCGATATCTCGAAACGTTCGAGTGGCAGTCGTAAGCACCCGGCCTGGACCAACGCCGGACGGCGCTCGATTGATGCCGGCCCGCGCCGGTGCCAGAGTCTTGTCCATGGCAGCCGAGCCGGTCCGATTCACTGTTTTTTCCGACGTACTTTGACCCTGGTGCTACTTGGGGGCCGTGCGCCTCGCTGAGATCGAAAAAGAGTTCGCGGGCCACATCGTGATCCAGTGGAAGAGCTTTCTGTTGCGGCCCGAGCCACGGCCGGTCCCGATCGATCGCTTCCGCGATTACACGCGGTCGTGGCTTCGAGTCGCCGAACATGGTGGCGCGCGGTTTCGGCCTTGGTCCACGAGTGAACCGCCGCCCAAGCACTCGCTGCCGCCCAACGTCGCCGTCAAGGCAGCGGCCCGCCTAGGCGGCTTCGAGCGCTACCACCTGGCGCTGATGGACGCTTACTTCTACCGGAACCTCGACGTGACGGCGCGCCGCAACCTAGTGCAGGTTGCGGCCGAATGCGGACTCGACACCCGCGCCTTCGAAGCGGCGCTCGAGGATCCCAGGCTGCGGCGGGAAGTCGAGGAAGACCACCGCGAGGCGCTCGAGCGCGGCGTAACGGGCGTGCCGACCTTGGTGGCCGGCGAGATCGCCATTCCCGGCGCGCAGAGTCTCGATTTCTATCGCCATCTGGTGCGGCGCTGCTTGCAGCGCGCCGGGGAGCGGCCGTGAGCCGGAGCCGGCCCTGGCTGCAAGGGTTGTCCGCGCGTGCGGCCGCCTTGAGCGAGGCTCTCGCTGGCTGGCGCCGTGCGATCCACAGGCAGCCGGAAATAGGGCTTCGGACCCCGCGGACCCAGGCACTGGTGATCGGCGAGCTCGAGCGCCTCGGAGCCGATCGGCTGCGTGCGGGAAGTAGGGCGACCTGGGTGGCTGCCGACATCCCCGGCCGGCTCGGCACCTCCGGCCAGACCGTGGCGCTGCGCGCCGACATGGACGCACTTCCGGTGTGCGAGCGTGCCGAGGTGGAGTTTCGCTCGGCCGTCGAAGGGACCATGCACGCGTGCGGGCACGACGCCCACACCGCCATGTTGCTCGGTGCAGCGCATTTGCTTGCCTCTGCGCGGGATTCGTTCGCGGGAACGGTCCGGCTGTTGTTCGAGGCGGGTGAGGAAGGCTGCGGGGGCGCGCGCGTGATGATCGAGGAAGGCGCACTCGAGGGCGTCCAGGCGGCTTTTGCCCTACACGTGGATCCAGGCCGGCCGCCGGGCACGGTCGCCTCGCGTCCGGGCACCTTCCTAGCGGGCTTCGACGACTTCGAGGTAACGTTTGAAGGAAGCGGCGGGCACGCTTCG
>CAYZHO010000131.1:0-4498 GCA_964478045.1 uncultured Myxococcales bacterium
CTCAAAATCCGGTGGAGGCAACTCCGTGTCGGTTCGAGTCCGACCTCCGGCACACGCTGAACATCGGCTCGCGCCAGCGGTAACGCTCGCCAGCGCCGCGTACGAAACGTGCCGGCCGAACACCGAATGGCGCTGGGCACCCCACGTTTAGGAGAACGCAAGAGATGGCCAACATCACCGAAATCACCGACGCCGACTTCGAACGGGAAGTTCTCAAGTCCGATATCCCGGTGCTCGTCGATTTCTGGGCACCCTGGTGCGGCCCGTGCCGGGCCATCGCCCCGGTCCTCGAAGAACTGGCCAGCGAGTACGCCGGGCGAGCCAAGATCGTCAAGGTCAACGTCGACGAGAACACGAAAATGGCGGCCCAGTACGGGATTCGCAGCATTCCCAACCTTCTTCTGTTCAAGAACGGGCAAGTCACCGAGCAAATCGTCGGCGCCGTTCCCAAGACCCGATTGGCCGAAGCGCTCGACGCCGCCGTCTGATTACCCATGCTCGACTTCATGCGCCGCAATGCCCGCTCGTGGGTCATCTCGGTGGCCCTCGGGGTGATCTCGCTCGTGTTCATTTTCTACATGGGCGGCGGCGCTCGAATCGGCGCCGGACCGCAGGCGGTCGCCAAAGTCGACGACACGACGATCACGCTCACCGAGCTCGAACGCGCGCGGGTACGAAACGAGCGGCGCTACCGCGAGCAAATGGGCGACCGGCTGACGCCGGACATGCTGCGCGCGCTCGACGTGCCAGCGATGACGCTCAATCAAATGATCGACCATGCGGTCCTCGTTCACGAAGCCGAGCGAATTGGGCTGCGCGTATCGGACGAGACGCTCAAGTCGGCCATTCGCAGAGTGGAGGCATTTCAGCGCGGCGGGCGGTTCTCGCCTGGGCTTTACCGGGTCATGCTGCGGCAGGAAGGCTTGACGCCGGCGGCCTTCGAGCAGTCGATGCGCGAAGACATACTGATCCAGCAACTGCTCGATCCCATTCGCCGCGCCGTGCACGTCAGCGAGGAGCAAGCCTTCGAGCGCTACCGCAGGGACAACGATAAAATCAAGCTCGACTTCATCGAGGTCCCGGCTTCTCGTTTCGCCGATCAGGTCACAATCGACGAGGAGGCACTCACGCGGTTTTTTGAGGAAAACGCCGAGCGCTATCGGCGCCCCGAACAAGTCCGGGTTCGTTACGTGGCCTACACCCCGGAGCATTTCGCGGACCAGGTCGTCGTCAGCGACGAAGACATTGAAGAGTACTACTATTTGAACCTCGAGCGCGAGTTCACAACTCCCGAGCGGGTCGGGGCGCGGCACATCCTCAAAAAGGTTCCAGCTGGTGCGGACGAAGCGACCCGGGAAGCGGCGCGCAAGGCGATCGAAGAAGCGGCCAAGCGGATCGCGGCGGGCGAGGACTTCGCCGCGGTGGCCCGCGAAGTCTCCGACGACGAGGCAACGGCCTCCAGTGGCGGCGACCTCGGTGTGTTCGAGCGGGGCAAGATGGTCCAGGCCTTCGAGGATGCGGCCTTTGCTCTCAAAGAAGGTGAAGTAAGCGGCGTCGTCGAAACCCCGTTCGGCTACCACTTGATCCAGGTCTACAAGCACGAGCCGGGTGGCCAGCGGCCGCTAGAAGAAGTGCGGGACGAAATCATCGAAAAACTGCGGGCCGAGAAAGCCGAGGACTTCGTTTTCGATCAAGCCGCCGCCGATGCCGCGGCGATTGCCGACGGCGCGCCGTTCGAGGAAGTCGTCGGCAAGCGCGGGCTCGAGATCAAGACTACCCCGCTGTTCGGCCAGGGCAGCGTCGTTCCAGGCATCGGGCCGGCCCCGACGTTCGTCAAGACCGCACTGTCGCTCGAAGAAGGGAAGACCAGCGATCCGATTCACATCGGCAAGGCCTACTATCTGCTGCAAGTCCTCGAGCACAAACCGAGCTATGTCCCCGAACTCAGTGAAGTCCGCGAGGCCGTGGAAGCGGATTTCCGGCGCAAGCGTGCTAGCGACCTTGCGCGCGAGCAGGCGGAAAAACTTCTCGAACGGATTCGCTCGGGCGCTGCCCTAGAAGAAGTGGCCAAAGAAGCAGGCCTGGAGGTCGGCCACACCGACTACTTCGACCGGCGCGGAAGCTACGTGCCCGGACTTGGTGCGCTCGCCGGCCTGAAGGAAGCGGCCTTTCGAACGAAAGCGGACGGGGAAATCCTACCCCGCGTGTTCATGTACCACGGCGACGCCTACGTCTGCGTGCGCAGCGGCCATAAAGAGGCAACCCTCGCGGACTTCGAAAAGGTACGCGACGAATACATGAAAGAGCTTCGCAGCGAACTCGAGCAGCGCGCCGTGGACGAGTTCATCAAACAGCTTAAGAAGCGCGCCGACATTTCCGTCAACCAGCGGCTCGTCGAACAGTTCTTGCGCTGAAAACTCGCTGCCTGGGAGATTGAGCGGGCACCGAACGCGCTGAGAGAGGCCCGGCGGCTAGCGCAAGTGCTCCCAAGCCTCGGCGACCGAGACAACTCCGGCGACTTCCTTGGCTCCCGCCTCGCGTGCCTGCTCCGCGCAAGCCTCGGGCAGCAAGAAGCGGCGAAAGCCAAGACGGACCGCCTCGCGCACCCGAGCGCGCGCTTGCGCGACGGGCCGGACTTCTCCCGTCAGTCCAACTTCTCCAATCACGACCAAATCGACGGGCAGCGGCCGGTCCACGTAACTCGAGGCCAGCGCAGCGATCACGGCTAGGTCGGCGCCCGGATCGTCGATGCGCACGCCTCCCACGGTACTCACGAAAAGGTCGTGGCTGATCATGGCAAGACCGAGACGCCGTTCCATGACCGCCGCCAGCATGGCCACGCGGCCGTGGTCGATGCCCAACGCCGTGCGCCGCGCGCTGCCCGGATTACTGGCGGCCACGAGAGCCTGTACTTCGACGAGCAGCGGCCTGCTTCCTTCCATGCACGCTGCCACGACCGAGCCCGGCGCTTCCTGGCGCCCGGTTCCCGTAAAGGCCTCCGATGGGTTCTCGACTTCGCGCAAGCCGGTCGCCAGCATTTCGAACACGCCAATTTCGTTGGCAGGCCCGAACCGGTTCTTGACCGCGCGAAGAATGCGAAAAACGTGGTGGCGGTCTCCTTCGAAATAAAGAACCGTGTCCACCATGTGTTCGAGCACGCGCGGGCCGGCCAAAAAGCCTTCTTTGGTTACGTGACCGATCAGGACGAGGACGACTCCCGTCTCGCGTGCTGCCGCCACGAGTTCGGCGGCGGATTCGCGCAACTGTGCCACGGAACCGGGAGCCGAATCGACGCGCGCGGTGTAGACCGTTTGCACGGAGTCGACGACCGCCACCGCCGGCTCGTGCTCTTCGATCGCGCGAACGATGGCGGCGGTCTCGGTGGCGGGCAAGGCAAGAACCCCCCCGACGACGGCTCCAAGGCGTTCGGCCCTGAGCCGTACCTGGGCCGGCGCTTCCTCGCCGCAGACGTACAGGACTGCCCGCCCCCGGGCCGCCACACCGCGGGCGAGCTGCAACGCCAGCGTCGATTTACCAATCCCAGGGTCCCCGCCGAGCAGTACGGTGCTGCCGGCTACCAGACCCCCGCCAAGAACCCGATCGAGTTCTCCGATTCCCGTCTCGAGCCTCTCGCCTGCAGCCGCCGGCGCCACTTGTTCGAGCGGCAGAGGCTCGGCCGGCCCGCTCCGCTTGGGGCGGCCTCCCGGACCTGCCGCGGCCACGGGTTCTTCGACCAACGAGTTCCAGCTCCGGCATGAAGGACAGCGGCCGAGCCACGATGGGCTGCAAAAGCCGCACTCCTGACACACGAAGCGCGAGCGCACGCTCGCTCCCTTGCTCGAAGACCCCTTGGCCACGTGTTCGTCCCTTTCCCGCGGGCCCCGCCATCGCTTAGACCACCTGGCGCGAGCCTGCAACGGCAGGCCCCCGTTCTTGGAGCTGCCAGGCCGCCTCCGCCCGCTGGGCGGCCGCCCGGAACCTGAGCGCATCCACCTTGTCAACCTTGCAGGCTTCCCATGGTTGACTAACCTCCACTTTTGCCCGACGCTCACGTCCCGGGCGGCCCCGGCGAGCCAACTACGGCGAGGTCAAAAAAGTCAATGACCAAAGAAGCATGGAGGCAGCAAGAAAGCGGCCTTGCAGGCGGCGGCCCGAGCGGTAGGCGGGGAATCGAAGACTCGATCGCCCAGGAACTGCTGGACATTCGCCGGGCGGGCCTCGAACGTAGTCTGCGCGAGGTCGAGACTGCGCAAGGCCCCGAGGTCGTCATCGATGGCCGCCGCTGCATCCTACTGTGCTCGAACAACTACCTCGGACTTGCCGCCCATCCGGATGTCGTCGCAGCCGCACGGCAAGCCCTCGAGCGCTACGGCACGAGCGCGGTTTCCTCGCGGCTCATCTCCGGACACATGTCGCCGCACGCGCGGCTCGAGCGGCAAATCGCAAAGTGGAAAGGGTGCCAGGCCGCCCTCGTGTTTTCGACTGGCTACCACGCGAA
>CAYZHO010000131.1:4508-5118 GCA_964478045.1 uncultured Myxococcales bacterium
GCCCTGACCGGCCGCGGCGATCTGATCCTCAGCGACGAACTCAACCATGCCAGCATTATCGACGGCTGCCGACTTTCGCGCGCCGAGGTGCAAGTGTATCGCCACGGGGACGTCGACCACCTGCGCGAGCTCCTCGACAGTCCCGCCGCTCAGCGGGCTCGCAGGATCCTCGTCGTCACCGAGTCGGTCTTTTCGATGGACGGGGATCGCGCGCCGCTCGGCGAAATCGTCGAGCTGGCCGAATCGCGGGGAGCGTGGGTGATGGTCGACGAGGCACACGCGGCGGGGATTTTCGGTCCGCGGGGAGCCGGGGTGGCGGCCGAGCTCGGCTTGACCGACCGCATTGCGGTGCACGTAGGCACCCTAGGCAAAGCGCTCGCCAGCTTCGGCGCCTACGTGGCCGGAAGCCGACAACTCATCCACCTCCTCGTCAACCGAGCGCGACCGTTCATCTTCACCACGGGGCTGCCTCCGGTTGCGGCCGCCGCAGCCGAAGCCGCCATCGCCTTGGCGTGGCGCGAGCAGTGGCGCCGCCGCCGGGTTCTCGAGCTCGCAGAGCGCCTGGCGCGCCGGCTACAAGAGGCGGGAGCCACGGTCGCGAGCGCGGACA
>CAYZHO010000131.1:5128-7886 GCA_964478045.1 uncultured Myxococcales bacterium
CGCAGATCCTACCGGTGTTGGTCGGATCTGCTGAGCGCGCGGTGGCCGTCGCGCGGCGGCTGCTCGAGCGCGGCGTCTACGTGGCTGCCATCCGCCCCCCGACGGTGCCGCCCGGGACGTCTCGGCTACGGGTGAGCCTGATGGCGACCCATACCGAGGAACACGTGGACCGAGCAGCCGAAGCTATCGCCGCCGCTCTTGCGGAAGAAGAATGCGGGCCCGTGCCGTAAGTGGCCCGTCCTGCGCGATGCTCGCTAGTTCCCGCTTGGGGCCTAAAGCGAGCAAGCGACCCCGAGGGCGGGCCGCGGGCTTTGCGGAGTCGGAAGCGGCCGCGCAAAACCTGTTTCGCCTTGCGGCCAACGAGCCACGACTGACCGAAAGTGGGATTGGCCGGGCGCGCGATACACTCGTCACGCGAGAAACGCGCGGCCGGTGCTAACGGCAGACACGATCGAACGAGAGGGGGAGCCAACAACGACGATGGATTACGTTGCAGCCGATCGCCAGTGCCTATGGCATCCGTTCACGCAGGCCGACGAGTGGTTCAGCTACGAACCGATCGTGGTCGAACGCGCGGAGGGATTTTTCTTGATCGACACGAGCGGGCGCCGGTTCCTCGACGGCGTCTCGTCGATTTGGTGCAACGTGCACGGCCACGGCCACCCGAGAATCTTGCGCGCGATGCGCGAACAGCTCGATCGGGTTTGCCACAGCACGTTGCTCGGGCTCTCGCACGTACCGGCAGTCGAGCTAGCCACCAGGCTGGTGGAAATCACGCCCCGCGGGCTCACCCGCGTCTTTTATTCGGACTCCGGATCGACGGCGGTGGAAGTAGCCATCCGGATGGCCTTTCAGTTTTGGCGGCAAAACGGCGAGCCGCAGCGAACCCGTTTCGTTACGCTTGTCGATGCCTATCACGGAGACACTCTCGGCTCGGTCAGTCTCGGGTTCTCCCGGCCCTTCCACATCGGCTACGAGCCGATCACGTTCGAGGCGATCAAGGTCCGCCCGCCATTCCTGTGCCCGCCGCTTGAAGGCCGCGGCCGCCCAACTCCCGAAGCGCTCGAAAAGGCCGCCGCCATCAGCTTGGCCGAACTCGCCGAGGTCCTCGAACGCGAGGCAGAGCGCGTCGCCGCCGTCGTCATCGAGCCGCTCGTCCAGGGAGCAGCCGGGATGTGGCCGCAGCCACCCTCGTTCGTGCGCGGGGTGCGCGAGCTGTGCGATCGCTACGAAACGTTCCTGGTCTGCGACGAGGTGGCTACCGGGTTCGGGCGCACTGGAACGATGTTCGCGGTCGAGCAGGCCGGCGTTGAACCCGACATCCTGTGTCTGGCGAAAGGACTGACTGCGGGGTACCTGCCGCTTGCCGCCACGCTGGCCACCGAGCGAATCTTCAACGGGTTTCGCGGCCGCTACGGGGAGTACCGCACTTTGTTCCACGGCCACACATACGGCGGAAACCCCCTCGGCTGCGCGGCGGCGCTTGCCAACCTCGAGGTATTCGCCGAAGAAGATACTCTCGGCCAAGCTCGGCGTGCCGCCAAGACTCTCGCCGACCTGCTCGCCCATTACATCGAGCCGCTCGGCCACACCGGTCCCGTTCGCCAAGTCGGCACGATGATCGCGTTCGACATCTTGCTAGACCCAGAGCGCGCTATCCCCTATCCCGTCGACGAGCGGCGCGCCCACCGCGCGGTGCTCGCTGCACGCGAGCGCGGCGTCATCGTCCGGCCGCTCGGCGACACCATGGTGCTCATGCCGCCGCTTGCGATGCCGGACGAGTTACTCGAACGCCTGGTCGAGACGACCGCTTGGGCCGTGGCCGAGGCAACCCGGCAGGCATAAGACACTCGAGCAGGCGGGCGCTGCCCGTCCGTAGCGCCGCCGTTTCTTTGCAGCCCAAGCGTCGAAACCTGTGCCCACCAGTGTCACACTGATGTGGGAGGAAGTCGGATGGCGGCAACCGCTCGGCGCGGCGTGCTTATCACCGGCACGGACACGGGAATCGGGAAGACGACCGTAGCCCGCGCGCTCGTCGCTGCGCTCGTGCGCCGCGGGTTCAACGTCGGGGTCTACAAGCCGGTGGAAACCGGCTGCCCGCGGCGCGGCCTGCGGGCGGTGCCGGCCGACGCGCAAGCACTCGTTGAGGCTGCGGGCGGCCGCCAGTCGCTCGACCAGGCGACCTCCTACGCCCTGCGCTTGCCTGCCGCCCCCCTCGTGGCTGCCGAAGCAGCGGGAATCCGCATCGATCCGCTCCGCTTGGCCGAAGACTTCGAAAGGCTTGCGGCGGCGCACGATCTCGTCGTCGTCGAGGGCGCCGGAGGCCTTCTCGTTCCGATCGCCCCCAACTTCACTTATCGCGACTTGGCCAGGCGCCTGTCCCTACCGGTGATCGTCGTGGTCGGGTCCCGGCTCGGTTGCGTCAACCACGCGCTGCTCACCCTCGAAGCCATCGAGCGCGAGCGCCTGCGCGCGCACGGCTACATCGTGAACTGCCTGGAAAAAGGCGAGCGCGCCAAGACCGAGGCGGCGGCCAATGCAAGGCTCATCGCGCGATTTACTACGCAGCGCTCGCTGGGGAGTTTTCCGTTCGCTGAAAAGAAAGAGCTTGCCAGCAACGAGCGCCTTGCCGAGCTTGCCGAGCGCCATCTAGAGGTCGGCGCCATCGTTTAGCCGCCGCGCGGGCGGCGCTGCGCGCGGCCTTGGGCATCGCGCGTACTGCCCAGCGGCGGCCGCTTACTTCTCGCTTTTTTTCTCT
>CAYZHO010000132.1:0-7430 GCA_964478045.1 uncultured Myxococcales bacterium
GGCGAACCCGCCGCGGGGCGATAGGAAGATGTCGCCCCCCTCGTCCCCCTCCCGCCGGGGGCGCGGATAGGCCACGGCATACCGGGCGAGGGTTTCGTTCTCGTCCAGGGCCCACGGCCACTTGAGGTGCTGGCTGCTCATCTGCCGGATGCGGTCCTGGTAGTCGGGCCGCAGGTAGTCCACCCGGATCGCGAGCCCGCGCCGCAGGTGGTCGAGCAGGGTGCGGGCGAGACGCTCCCGCACATCGGGGTCCGCCGCCGCGAGCAGACTGCCCCGCCAGAGGTCTTCGGCCCGGCAGACCTCGTCGAGGGACGCATAGTCGATGGTGAGGAGCCCGCACTGCTCGAGGTTGGGCGCGATCACCCGCCAGCCCCGGCGCAGATCGTGGTAGAGCCGGTAGCCGAGGACTTCCCGCAGGGCGCGCTGGGTCTGCTCGCGCGCCTGGAACCGGGCCTCGGGGTTCAGGGCGTAGTCTTCGAACCGCAGATTGAGCGCCTCGGCCACCCGGTGGGTGAGTTCCTCGTGGCGGAGCCCCTCGGCCCCGGCGCGGCTCGCCGCCCGGTACAGGGCCGAGCGAAGCGCCCCGACCTGCACGAAGTCGTTGAAGTGCCCCGCCTGGAGCGAGGCGTCCTGGCGATTGTCGGTGAAGGTGAGAAGTTTCCGGGACGCGGGGGGTAGGTCGTTGTCGGCCCGCAGCCGCTTCACGGTGGCCACGCTCAACACCGTGGTGGCGGTGCTCCGGCCCTCGGTTCCCAGCGTGCCGAGCTTCCCGAAGTCGGACCGAAGACCGGCCGCGTACGTGACCCCGCAGCCCAGGCAGAACCGAAACGGCGCCGGCACCCAGTGGGCCCGCGTTCCCCAGGGCTCCTCGACGCCCTCGGGCGTGACCGACACGGGCACGGGCAGGTACCGCCGCATGTGCTTTCGGACGCCCCGCCCCTGTGGCCCCTCCTCGGTCCACTCCTCCGGCACCCGTTCGGCGATCTCATCGGGATCGTCGGGCCAGGGGTCCCCGGCGCGAAGGTGGAGGTAGCCGGGTTCCGCCTCGGGCTCGTCGGGGTCGGCCGTGTCGTCGGGAAGCCGGGGCTCGAACCGCACCCGACCCCGCTCGTCGGCCGGGAGACGCCACACCGCGTAGTATTCGCGGCCGCACTCCCGGCAGAACACCAGGGGGAACAGCCGACGGGTCCGGTCGCCCGGAACGAACTGTTGCCCCTGGAGCGTCACGTGACGTCGCTGCTCGGGCTCCGGTGTCGCATAGGCGGTGTCGCCCTTGCTCAGGAACTGGTGGAGCCGGAACGCGAACACGGGGAACCCGGTGTCGGGGTGGCGCACGCGAAACCCCTGCAGAAGCATCTCCACGATCGCCGTCTCGCAGGATTCGACGTCGAGCCCGAGGTACTCCGCCAGTTCGCGGGCCGCCCCGTTCTCCCCCCCCACGGGGCGCGGAGGCACCCGGACCAAGCGCCCCTCCTCCTCGCGCAGCCCGAAGGCCTCCTCGATCCATGCGGCCAGGGGGTCCGCCACAAACGCCTCGAAGGTGTCGGGCAGCGCGGCCGGCGGGCGCCGCCCTTGAAGCAGCGATCGGTGCTTCCCGCCAGCCGCCTCCAAGGAACAGATCACCTCGCGTGCCTTTGCTTGCCGAAGTGGCGACCGCAGTTCCCACCGAGGCTAGCCGCTGGCCGGGCGGGCTGTACCACTGGCGTGAACTGACCCAAAGCAGTCCCGTGGCAAAGGCCGCAGTCGCACCTGCGGCTATCAAAAGCCTCTTGGGCGCGGCGGCCTCCGCCTTGGGGACCGCCTGCGCGGGTTTGGCCGATGCGGTTTGCTCGATCCTCCTGCTAGCCTCGCCGACCTGCCGGCGGGTAACGCGCGGGGTACCGCCGGCGAGCGCTTCCAAGAGAGATATTCTAGCGATCTCAAGGCACTGGGCAGGACGGCCCCTCCCGTGCCTGCGAATTGCTCGCACGGTCGCGCGCGGCAAAACGCGCTCGGGCTCAGCGATGCCCGCCCGGCGCATGCGCCCATACAGCAGCTCCGAGGTGTCGGCGAGCGAAATCGGCCCTATCCGAAGCTGCAGGCACACCCTTGTAGCCAGAGCGCGTGCGCGACGCTGCCCGAGCAACTCGCGCAGCTCCTCGCGGCCGACCAGGACCAAACACACAGCCACCGAGCCCCCCGGGTAGGACTCGGTCGCTAGCCGGATTCTTTCAAGCAGTTCGAGCTGGGCCAGGTGCGCGTCGTCGACAACCACCGCGACTCTGGAAAGGCTCGCCGGCGAGTGATCGAGCTCGCGCGAGCGCTCGCAGTACAACCGGCTTACCTCCTGTACCGGGTCAACTCGGCTGTTTGCTTGGGCTCCCGCTTCCTTCTCGACCGCTGCGGTGCCCAGCCCGTCCCGACCGGTACGCCCCCGCACGCCCTGCTCCCGGGCGAGTGCCCCTTCGCGCTTTGCACTCGCGGCCGAAGCAATCGCATCGCCCAGCTCAGCTACGCGCGCCGCAAGCCGAGGGTCCGATGCCGAGATCCAAACCACAGGGCAGCTGAGGTCCTCGACGACTCGGCGCACCAGGGCCGTTTTCCCGACGCCCTCGCCACCGGTGACCACGACGAGACCGCGGCCCTTGCCGATCGCATCGCGCAGTCGCGCGTAAGCGCGCACGAAGGATGCGCCGTTCTCTGCTGGAACTTTCGATGGAACCGCCGCAAACGCGGCCGCTTCCCGCTCGGAAGCCGGCCTGCTCTGGCCCGTCCTCACACTACCCCTCTCTCCCCCACCACGCGCCAGCGCCCCCACGGCCGGCGCCCGCGTGCGCTTTGCGTTTACCCCTGCTAGGCCATCCGCCGCCGCCTTGTCAAGCGGCAGCCCCGAGACCGAGCTGCCAAACCTTGTCAAGAGGACACTTCACTTGTCAAAACGAACGGTCATCTTGACGTGTCAACAACAGCGGCGATCGTTTCGACGCGGCGGCGAACGCTTTCACGCCAAGCTGGGTTTCCCCCGTTCCCGGCGGCCTAGCTCCTTGGCTACCAGTCGCACATCTCGCGCGCGATCACCGCAAGTGATGCAAGTGTCGCCAGCGCAAGCACGGCCGGACGCAAGAATCCGCGATCCAACAGCTCGGCCCCCTTCCGGGAAACGAGAAACCCAAAGGCAATGCCGGGCAGCAAGGCCACCGAGTGAAGGGCGTCGGCCCGCGTGAACCTCCCCGCTAGCGCCAGCGCAAACAAAGAAATCGTTGCCCCCACGATGAAGTAGCCCGAGAGCGTGCCCCGCAGCGTCGGGCCCGGCGACTCCTGATAGACCAGCGCCATCGGGGGTCCTCCGACAGCCGAGGTGGTGCTCATGAATCCCGATAGGGCCCCAGCCACGAACATGGCCCCTCGACTGCGTCGCAAGCGTACCCCCGAGGCACTGATCGCCACCGCAAGCAGGACCAAGCTTGCGAAAACCAGCGCCAGGCGGTCAGCCGGAATCACCAGCAGGGCACCAATGCCGGCCACAGTACCGGGAATGCGCCCGAGAAGCGCCCAGCCGAGTCCCTTCAGGTCTACCCCCCTGCGCTCGCGTATGAACACGAGCAGCGTGAGAAACAGAGCCGCAACTAGTACAGGGCCTGGGACCAGCGACGGATCCACCAGCGTGAGTAGCGGCACCGCTACCAGATTGAGGCCGAAGCCAACCGAACCTTGTACCGCGGCTCCCGCGGCAACGATGGCCGTCTCGAGCAACCACTTGGCGGCTGGGCTCACGCCGGCTCTCCTGCCACTGAGCGCCGGCCGGCGCCGCTTGAGAGCGAGCGCGCGCAACCTGTAGGCGCCGCCCGAAGCACGCGTTCTCGCCTCGGCCGCTGCGATCTGCTAGTTGGCGCCGGTGGGACCCAGCCTGCGGCCCCGAACCTGCCGAAGGGAGTAAGCCGTATGTCAAGCGAGCCGCTGCTGTTCGACGCCGACATGAACCTGCGGGCCCAGATCGAGGCGCGTGCCGAGCACCCGATCGCCAGCGACAAAGTGTTCTTGCGCCAGCGCGAGCGGACCTGGACGTACGGAAGGTTCCGCAACGAGGCCGTGCGCATGGCCCACTTCTTACTCGGGCGTCTCGGCCGTGTCGATGACGAGCGGCGGCCCGGACACGTGGCGATGCTGCTCGAAAACCACCTCGAGCTAGCCGCGCTCTACGGCGCCTGCGCAGTGGGCCGCCTGACCCTGTTTGGCATCAACACTGGCCTGCGCGGCGAAACGCTCGCCGGCGTCATCAATCAGTCGCGCGCCAGGGTCCTCGTGGTGGACCGAAAGTTCGCTACCGAGGTGGACCGGATTCGCCCGCTGCTGCGCACCGTGCCGCCGGAAAACGTTCTGGTCCTCGACACGGGCAGCGGCCGCGAAGTGGAGGAAGCGGAGAACTTCCTGGTTTGCCTCGAACGCGAGGTCGGGCCCGCCGAGCGCTCGCTAGCGGCTCCCGACGTCAACGTGACATCCGACGACAACTTGATGGTCATCTACACGTCCGGAACTACCGGGCTTCCTAAGGGAATCAACAATACACACCTCAAGCTGCTCGCCATCGGGATGGCCGTGGCCGCCAATCTCGGCCTCGGCCAGGACGACGTCGGCTACCCCTGTATGCCGATGTTTCACTCCAACTCGATTTTTCTCGGCTTGATGCCCGCCTTCTGGGTCGGAGGTTCCTGTGCCATTCGCGAGCGATTTAGCGCCAGCGGCTTCGTGCCGGACGTCTTCGAGTATGGTGTGACTTACTGGAACTACGTCGGCGAGCCCGTTCACTACATCCTCAGGGCCATCGAGCGCCAATACGGGGGAGACGTCGAGAGAATTCACGCCGAGATCACCAACAACCCAGCCAACAAGCTTCGTTGGGCCCTCGGCAATGGCGCCTCGGCTCCCGACATCGACCGGTTCATGGACTGGCTTGGACTCGAGGACATGTTCGAGCTGTACGGATCGACCGAAGCGGCCATCAGTACGTTTCGCCGCAAAGGCGACCCGAGAGGGAGCGTGGGAGAGATCACCGATCCGGCGGTCAAGATCCTCGACGAGCACGGGCGCGAATGCCCGCCGGCGCAAATCGGCGAAGACGGAAAGATTCTCAACTACGACGAGGCGGTCGGCGAAATCTGCCGGGTAGCTCCCGAGACCGGCCTGTTCCAAGGCTACTACGACAATCCGGAAGCAAACCGGCTCAAATACCGCGACGGGGTGTATCATTCCGGTGACCTGGGCCACGTCGTCGTGGTCAACGGCAAGCGCTACCTGTACTTCGACGGCCGCACCGAGGACTGGATCCGCAAGGACGGCGAGAATTTCTCCGCACTGCAAGTCGCACGGCTAATCGCCGAGCATCCCGACGTCCTTCTTGCAGCCGCCTACGGGGTGCCCTGCGCCGTTTCCGACGAACTGGTGATGGTCGCGCTGAAACTGCGCGAGGGCGCACATTTCGATCCCCAAGAGTTCTTCGACTTCTGCCAGGGCCTAGTCGAGCACGGCGGCATGGACCCCAAGTGGTTCCCCGACTTCGTCCGTATCGTCGAGGACTTCGAGTATACCGACACGCAGAAGATCCTGGTCCGCAAACTCAAGGCCGCCCACTTCCATCCCGACCGGGTTTCCGACCCGATTTACTGGCGCGAGCGCGGCGAAACGAGTTTCAAGCCGTTTACCCGCGAGGACTTCGAGCGCTTGCGGAAAGCGTTCGCGCAAACCGAGCGCCTCGAGTTGCTCGAACGCTAACGGGAGCAGCCTTCCACCTGCAGGCGGCGCTGTCCCGCTAGCAGGTGGTGGTCGAGCCGTCCCGAGATGGGAAGCCCTGGCCCCGGAGGCTACGCCGCGGGCGACTGCAGCACCGCATCCAGCAGCAGGCGGGCCCAAGACCGCATCGGGCGAATCCACTGCAGAGTGTTGCGCGACCCTGCAAAAGCTTGCGGGGCTCAGCGGGATGCAAGGCTGCACCTTACGGCCAAGGTGCCGAAAAAACACCCGGTATTGCTTGCCCGTCGTTTGGCATAGTCATTGCAGCACCCTGGCAGCACCAAGCTGCACGACTGCCGCTCACATTGGGTGCGGGCGCGTAGTCGGTCACGACCCCCCATGGCTGGCTGCGCGTCCGTCACCCACCCCCGAAAGAGGGCAACCGGGGACAGAGCGGACTGCACGGTGCGCCAACTTTGGTGATGCCGCCTTCGGACCACTTACCGCCGGAGGCCCGAAGCAGCGGTATCCTGGCGCCGGGTGGACCATCGTTGCCGCTGTCTCGTAAGGTAAGTAAGCGGAGCCAGGGCACGCGAGACGACGGTGACGCCCACCCGGCGCTCCTCCGTTTGCGGCGTGCGGCTTTGCGTGTTTGGCCGGGCCGCCCTCATCCAACCGAAACTCTGGACCCACCGGCAGGCTACAGGCCGTCGCGCATCTTTGGTCGCGCACCTTTGACTGATCCGGACAGCCAACCCTCACCCCGACCTAGACGGCGAACCGGCCGCCAGGCACCAGGCCCTCGCGCACCTTTGACTGATCCGCACGGCCGGCCATTACGCCAGCCCAAACGCCCGGCCCACCGTCATGCCACGTTGGCCGAGACTGCGGGCCGGTGGTCGGCGGCTACAAAGGGCGGGAACACCCCCAAACGGGGCCGCAACTACGGCCGGCGCGTTGTCCGACAAGTAGCGGGAATCACGCGAATTTTCCCCTTGCCAGCCGGCACCGTCCGGTGTTAACTTGTTCGGCGCATTACCCCGAGGTCCGGGGAAAAAGGAGGCGGACCATGACCCCCACTCGTCCCTCGCTCGTCTTTGCCGGCACCCTGCTCAGCGCTAGCTTGCTGTTGCTGCCGAGTCTCGGTTCGGCTGCCGGCGATCCGTGCGTGCTCGCGATCACGAAAGGCGTCACCAAGTACACTACGCAACGGTGGAAGGCGCTTTCGAAATGTGAGCAGCTTAAGTTCGACGGCAAGATCGCCGACACGGAAAACTGCCGGCCGGCCGATGGCCCCGTCACGCACGGAAAGACAAATGACCTTCTGGACAAGGCCGCAGCCAAGCTAGAGAAGCTACTGACAAAGAAGTGCACCGGGCCGCTGCCCCCGATCGGGCCTGCGTGCGACTCTGCGACCGATGTGGCCAGCCTCGTGGCGTGCGTCACCGCCCCAACGCAGGAAGCGGACAACGCGCCCGCCAATCCCGACACCCTGCTGGCTGCAATCTTTCCAACTGCGGGTTCGATCGATGCGACCTGCATGAAGAAAGCGAACAAGGCGGCCGGGGCGTACCTGAAGAAGCGCCTTAAGGCCTTGACCAAGTGCAAACTGCTTCTCGCCAAGGGGGCCATCAGCGGGCCCTGTCCGGACCAGGCTGCGCTTGCCGCGATGGTGGCCGCGCGCGACAAGTTCCGCCAGAAGCTCCTGGCCGGATGCCAGGGGT
>CAYZHO010000132.1:7440-7738 GCA_964478045.1 uncultured Myxococcales bacterium
TCGCCTTCGGCCCCCCGTGCGACTTGTTCCGCTCGTCGGTTTACCGGCGGCCCAGCAGCGGCGGGCCGACGAACCGCATTCCGGTACCCGAACGCTTCGAGCGCTGCGTGGCCGACGCGGTGGCCACGGTAACGGATCACGCGATTATTCTCGCGAATCCGGGCGCGCCGACTACGGCGTTCACCGAGGGCGTCGCCGCAGGCGATGCGACGGATACGGCAGTGGTGTTCTGGACGCGCGCCCCCGACCCGAACTCGCCGGTGACGCTGGAAGTGGCTACCGATCCGGACTTCACGAA
>CAYZHO010000133.1:0-2699 GCA_964478045.1 uncultured Myxococcales bacterium
GCCGGAAGCAAACCCTTTTGTTTTCAGGCACTTAGAAATTGTACTCATCCCTGTCTAGCGGCGGCGAGGACTTTGTCCACCGAGGGGAGGTAGGCGTCTTCGAGGACGTCGGCGAAGGGAACCGGTGCGTGGGGGGCCGTGACGCGCCGCACGGGCGCGTCGAGCAAATCGAATCCCTTGTCGGCGCACAGGGCCGCGATGTCGCTGGCGATCCCGCACCGGGGCGTCGCCTCGTCGACGACCACGATCCGTCCCGTCTTGGCGAGCGACTCGAGGATCGCCTCTTCGTCGAGCGGTTGCAGGGAGCGCAAGTCGATTACCTCGGCACTCGTTCCTTCGGCGGCCAACTGTTCGGCGGCATCGAGGCAGGTCTGCACGGTACGCCCGATGCCGACGAGGGTGATGTCGCTGCCCTGGCGCGCGACTCGAGCTTTCCCGAGCGGTACCTCGTAGTCTCCCTCCGGCACTTCCCCCATGGTGAACATCAGCGACTTGGGTTCGCAGAAGACCACCGGGTCGTCATCGCGGATCGAAGCCAGCAGCAGTCCCTTCGCGTCGGCCGGCGTGGCCGGGCACACGGTCTTCAATCCCGGGATCCCCGCCGTGATCCAGTAGAGTGTTTGCGAGTGCTGCGCCGCCGAGCGCACGCCCGCGCCGATCGACGTTCGCACGGTCAGAGGAACGCGCGCCTTTCCCCCGAACATGTACCGGAACTTGGCTGCCTGATTGAGCAGCGGATCGAGGCATACGCCGATGAAATCGATGAACATCAGCTCGACGACCGGCCGCAAGCCGGTTGCGGCGGCACCGACCGCGGCGCCAAGGAAACCCATTTCGCTGATCGGCGTGTCGCGCACCCGCTCGCGCCCGTACTTGGTCGCCAGGCCTTTGGTGGCGCCCATGATGCCGCCCCAGGCTTCCTCGACGCCTTTGCCATCGGGCCGGCCCCCGCCCGCGATGTCCTCGCCCATCAGGATCACGTCCGGGTCGCTCCCGAGCGCGATGTCGAGGGCTTCGTTGATCGCCTGCAGGAAGAACATTTCTCGTGCCATTGCTCGCCCCGTTCTTACAAGTTCGCGTAAACGTCTTCGGTCACCGCTTCTACCGGCGGCGCCGGTGCCTGCTCGGCCTTGCCGACCGCCTCGGCGATCGCCTCGGCCACTTGCCCGTCGATCGCTTCGAACACCTCGCGCTCGACCCATCCTGCATCGGTGACCCGGCGTACGAACGAATCGATGGGGTCGCGCGAAGCCCGCACTTCGTTGGCTTCTTCTTCGCTGCGATAGGTCAGCGGATCACCAACGTAGTGGCCGTAATAGCGGTACGTCTTGTACTCGATCAGCGTCGGCCCGCCCCCGGCGCGAGCCCGCTCGATCGCCTCGCCTGCGGTTTCGTAGACCGCAAAGAAGTCCATCCCGTCGGCGACCACGCCCGGCATGCCGTAGGCGGCCGCCCGATCGGCAATGTCGCGCACGGGCGTAACGTACTCGTAGGGAGTTGCCTCGCCGTACAGGTTGTTTTCGACGACGAAGACGACCGGAAGCTTCCAGATCGCCGCCAGATTGAGCCCCTCGTGAAACTGCCCTTGGTTGCTGGCACCGTCTCCGAAGAAAGCCACCGCCACGCCGCCGGTCTTTTTTATTGCGGCCGTAAGGCCTGCGCCGACGGCCAGTGGGATGCCCGCCCCGACGATGCCGTTGGCGCCGAGCATGCCCCGGTCGAAATCGGCGATGTGCATCGAGCCGCCCTTGCCCTTGCACACGCCGGTGGCGCGCCCGAACAGCTCGGCCATCATCGCGCCGACATCGACGCCCTTGGCGATCGAGTGCCCGTGTCCCCGGTGGGTCGACGTGATGTAGTCCTTGTCGCCCAAGTGCGCGCAGACGCCGACGGCCACGGCTTCTTCGCCAGCATACAAGTGGAAGAAGCCCGGCAAGCGGCCTGCCATGACAAGCTCGGCCAGCTTGTCCTCGAACGCACGAATCAGCCGCATCCGCCGGTAGAACTCGACCAGTTGATCGCGAGAAAACTCCATTTGCCGTGCTCCTTCGCGCTTTGCTCGAGGGCCAATTGAGCCTATGTTGCCGGCTCAAGAAAGCACAGCGGAGGAAGCGGCGATGGCCACGGCGATCGTGATGCCCCGGCTCGGGATGACGATGAAACAAGGAACGGTGATCGAGTGGAAGGTGGCCGCCGGTGGTGCGGTCGAAAAAGGGCAGGTGATTGCCCTGATCGAGTCGGAAAAGGCCGAAGTGGAACTTGAGTCTCCAGCTTCGGGCATTTTGCGCCACATCTACGTCGAGCCGGGGCAAACGGTTCCTTCGGGGACGCTGCTTGCCGCGGTTACCGATACTGCCGACGAGCCGTTCGACGCCGAGGACTTCGCCGAGCGTTACTTGGCTAGTGACGAACGAGCCAAACACCTGCGTCCGGAAGCCGCAGCCAAGGCCGCGCAACGGCAGGAAGATGACTCGAGGCGGCCGCCGGGATCGCTAGCCCAACAGGGCCAGCAAGCGGGCGAAGCTCCTGGCCTGGCGGCTGCACCGCCCGCGGCGCGGCGCGCTCCGGTGACGCCGGCTGCGCGCCGGCGAGCGCGCGAACTCGGAGTCGATCTGGCCTCGGTCCGCGGCACTGGACCGGGCGGGCGGATCACGCGCGAGGACGTCGAAAGAGCGGCCGCCGCGAGCACCGGCGCTGCC
>CAYZHO010000133.1:2709-3510 GCA_964478045.1 uncultured Myxococcales bacterium
TACGACCTCGAACGGGCGGCGGCCGACATCGCGCAAGTCGCCGCTGGTCCGGTGCACGTCGTCGGGGCGAGTCTCGGTGCCGTTGTCGCGCTGCTGTTGGCAGCAACCCACCCCGAACTCGTGCGGTCGTTGATCCTGGTGACGCCGTTTCTCAGGCCTTCGGGCCGCCTCCTGGCCGTCGCCGAGGCTTGGGCGGCGCTGGCGGCCGAGGCCGAGCCCCGCGTTCTGGCGGCTGCCGTGCTGCCGTGGATGTTCTCGCCTGAGTTCTTGGCCGACGAGCGCCGCCGCGAGCGGGCCTTGCGCGGCTTGGCCGAGGCCGCCACGCGGGTGCCGGCGCAAGCGGTGGCGCGCCAGCTCGAAGCGATGAAGGGCTGGGCCGGGTTTCGAGAGAAGGTGCTTTCGTCGCTTCGCGCGGACGTTCTCGTGATCGGCGCCGGTGAAGACATTCTAGTGGGCGATGCAAGCGGCGTGGCGGCCGCGATTCCGCGCTCGCGTTACGAGCTAGTGACCGGAAGCGGCCACGCCGTCACGGTCGAGGCGCCCGAGCGCGTGGCTGCCATCGTCACGAGCCACGCCGGCGAGTGAGATCGCGCTGTCTTCCTCTGTCCACCCGCCGCCGAGTGCCTTATAGAGAGCGATGTTTGCCTTGATCAGGTCACCGCGGGCACTGGCGAGTTCGTCCTCGACCTGCTGGGCCACTCGCTCGGCGTCGAGGACGGCTAGGAAGTCGGCAACTCCCGACCGGTGGCGCTCGCGTGCCAGCTCGGCGGCGCGCCGGGCTGCGCGCGCCGCTCGTTCGAG
>CAYZHO010000133.1:3520-7680 GCA_964478045.1 uncultured Myxococcales bacterium
TCGCAAGACCGTTTGCTCGTAGCGCGCCAGCGCTTGCTCGGCTCGGGCCCCGGCCAGCGCCACGCGAGCCCGGGCGCGGCCAGCGTCGAAGACCGGCCACCGCAGCCCCGGCGCAACCGACCAAGCGGCACTGCCCGAGCGCAACAAGTCGGGGGGTTTTTGGCTTTCTAACCCGAGAGCGGCGCTCAGCGAAAAGCGCGGGAACAGCTCTGCCACGGCTACCCCCACGTTGGCCGTGGCGGCGGCAAGCTCGCGTTCGGCGGCACGCACGTCCGGGCGGCGCTCGAGTAAAGTCGAGGGGAGGCCGAGCGCAATGCCGGCGGGGACGGCCGGAAGGGGTGCTGCCCGAAGGACCCGTTCGTCGAGCTGTTCTGGGAGGCTGCCGACGAGGACGGCCAAACGGTTGGCCGTGCGCTCGGCCAGGGCCTCAAGGCGCGCTTTGATCGCTTTGGTGCGCTCGAGCTGCGCGCGGGCTTGTTCGACTTCGAGTTGGCTGACGAGCCCTGCCTTCTTTCGCTGCTCGGTAAGGGCGAGCGTCTCGCGTTGGATTGCAATGTTGCGCTCGGCGATAGCGGCCCGGCGGGCGAAGACTCGCGCGTCGAAGTACTCGCGGGCTACCTCGGCAACGAGACTGACCAGCACGTCGCCCCGGCGCTCGGCAGCGGCCTCGGCAGCGGCCTCGGCGCTCTCGAGCGCGCGGCGGCGGCGGCCGAACACGTCGAGTTCCCAGAGGGCGTCGAAGCCGGCTTGGAAGAGGTCGATTTCTTCGCCCGGTAGCGGGATGTCCCCGAGGTCCACCGGGATTTCGCCAAGCCCGGCCAGAGTGCCGTGCTCGCTGGCCCGCACTCGGGCGGCGCGGCCGCTGGCGTTGAGCTCCGGCCAGCGTGCGCCCGCCGCGATCGTCCGCATCGCGCGAGCTTCGCGCAGCCGCGCCGTCGCAACGCGCAGGTCGTGGTTTGCCGCCAGCGCCCGCTCCACGAGCTCATCGAGCAGTGGGTCGCCGAAGCGCTTCCACCAGCCCTGCAGGCGTGCCCGTTGGTTTGCCGCCTCGATCCGCTTGGCAACTTGCGACCAACTTGCCGGGGTGGGCGGCCGGGGGGGCTTGTAGTTCGGGCCGACTGTGCAGCCGGCAAGAAACAGGAGGCAGGCAAGGATTGCTCTGCTCGCGCCAGGCCGGCGTTTCATGACGCCACCGCCGCGACTTCTTCGGGATGCTCGACGCGCCGAGTGGCCCATACCAGCAGCAGGATCGGCAATGCGAGTACGGCGAGGATCCGGAAGACGTCCGTGAAAGCCAATGTTGCCGCTTGCTGTTGGAGCGCCGCGTAGATGCCCGCATGGGCGCGGGCGGTTGCGGCAACCGGATCGGCGGTCGTCCTCTGGATATAGGCAGCCAGTGCCTCGGCCCCGTGGCGGAACTGCGGATCGAGAGGGGTCAAGCGCCCAACCAGAACGGTTTGGTGCGCTTGGGCCAGGCGCGAGATCATCGTCGATGCGAACGCGATCCCGAGACTGCCGCCCGTGTTGCGCGCCAAGCTGATCAGACCGGAAGCGCTGCCGCGCATTTCTTTCGGCACGTTTGCGTAGGCGGCCGTGATCAGCGGGACGAAGATGAAGGAAAGGCCAAAGCTCTGCATGATTCGCGCGCTGACGATGGTCGAGAACGAGATGTGGAGATTGAAGCGGCCCATGGCCTGCAGCGACGCAGCGATCACGACCACCCCGAAGGAAATCATCCAGCGCGGATCCACGCGCGCCACCAGCCAGCCGACCAGTGGCATCATCACCATCATCACCGCGGCTCCCGGAGAGACCGCCATGCCGCTGCGGGTTGCCGTGTAACCGAGCAGCGTCTGCATGAACAGTGGCAACATGACGGTGGTCCCGTAGAGGACCACGCCGAACAGCACCATCGTCAGAAGCGACAGGCCGAGGTTTCGCTCGCGCACCAGGTGCAGATTGACGACCGGATCCGGGTGGCGCAGCTCCCACCAGACTACCGCGACCAGCGCTACCGCCGAGGTGACCGAGGCAGTCAGGACGAGCCGCGACTCGAACCAGTCGTAGCGCTGGCCGACGTCCAGCACGAGCTGGAGGCATCCGAGTCCCACCGCGAGGAGGCCGAGACCGACGAAGTCGGCGCGGTACTTGTCCGGACCGCTGCGCCGCGGCAGGTAGGGCGGGTCGCTGATGAAGCGCGCCGTCAGAAGTAGCGAGAGCGCTCCAATCGGAACGTTGATCAAGAAAATCCACCGCCAGGTGAAATTGTCGGTGATCCAGCCGCCAAGGGTGGGGCCGATGACGGGCGCGACAACGACGGTCATCGCGTAGATGGCCATTCCCATTCCGCGCTTTTGGGGCGGAAACGTGTCCACCATGATGGCCTGAGTGCTCGGTTGCAGTCCTCCGCCGCCCGCGCCCTGAATGATGCGAAACAGGACGAGCGCGCCCAGACTCGGAGCCAACCCGCACAGCAGCGAGCTGGCGGTGAACAAGAATACGCACGCCATGTAGAAGTTCTTGCGGCCGAAGAGGGAGGAGAACCAAGCGCTGAGCGGCAGCACGATCGCGTTGGCGATCAAGTAGGAAGTCAGCACCCACGTGCTGTCGATCGGGGTTGCACCAAGGCTGCCCGCGATGTGCGGCAACGAAACGTTGACGATCGTTCCGTCGAGGACCTCCATGAACGTCGAGACGGTGACGACGCCGGCGATCAGCCAGGGATTGTGGGGTGCGTGCCACTCGAGCTGGCTTCCTTCGGATTCCTTGCTCATCGAACGCGCACCGATGGAACGACCGACATCCCCGGAGCGAGCAGAACGCCGGCTTCGGGTGGTTCGTCGAAGACGATCTTTACGGGAACCCGCTGGACGACTTTGACGTAACTTCCCGTTGCGTTTTCTGGGGGAAACAAACTGAACTGCGCGCCGGTTCCGCGCTGGATGCTGTCCACGTGGCCGCGCAGGACTAGGTCCGGGTAGGCATCTACGCGGATTTCGGCCGGCTGGCCCGGGCGCATGTCGGTAAGCTGGGTTTCCTTGAAGTTCGCGGTCACCCAGACGTCCGCGGGCACGAGCGCCATTAGGGTTTGGCCCGGCCGCACGAACTCCCCTGGGTCGGCTTCCACCCGTACTACGTGACCGGCTACCGGCGCGTGGATCGTAGCGTAGGAAAGGTCGAGTTCGGCCGCTTCGACGGCAGCCTGCGCGCGGGCCACCTCGGCTCGGGCCCGCTCGACTTCGGCACGGGCGCTGGCGATGCGCTCATCTGCCGTGTCGGCCCCGGCTAGACGCGCCCGTGCGGCTTCGAGCTCCGCCTCGGCAGCGGCCACCACGCGGTCTAGGGCCTCGGCCCGGGCGCGTGCCGCCTTGGCTGCGGCTACGGCCCGGTCTCGCTGCTGCTCGGAGATTGCTCGGTCGTCGAGTCCTTCGTAGCGGCGCCGGTCGGCCTCGGCGCGCTCGGCGTCGGCCCACGCGGCTTTGGCCTCAGCTCGGGCACGTTCGAGTCCGGCAGCCGCCGCCTGCACGCCCGCGCGAGCTTGGTCGAGCTCGGCGGTGGCCGTGGCCCGGGTGAGCTCCAAGGCGTGCTGGGCTGCCTTGAGGCGCGCCCTTGCCAGCTCGAGCTGAGCGCGCTCCATGGCCAGCCGCGCTTCGAGGGGTTTACGGTCGAGTTCGACTAGGACGGCGCCGCGCTCGACCCACTGATTGTCGGAGACGCGCACTGCAGCGATGCGGCCGGCGACCTGAGGAGCGACCTCGACGATGGACCCGTCGATGAATGCGTCGTCCGTGGTTTCGTAGTGGCGCCAGTGCAGGTAGTAGCGCGCGGCGCCTGCGGCAAGTGCGAGGATCACGAACGCGAGCGCCGCTTTCCACAGAAAGCCGCGGCGGCCTTCTTCGGTTCCGGGTTCGGCGGCCTGCTCCTCCGGCGTTTCGGGCAAGACTTCGAGCGGTTGAGTCACCGTTTTCCCTTCGAGTTTCGGCCTGCACGGGCCGTGCCCGCCGGTGCGCCTCCGCGCGGGGGAACAGCGCGCCGGCTGCGGCGGGCAGGTTCGGAGCTAGTCGAGCCATGACGGCGCGGCGCGATGGCATCGAGGGAGAAGCGCACGATGTGGTCGGCAATTCTGCCGGCCTGCTCGAGACCGGGAGGGTCGATGCCGT
>CAYZHO010000134.1:0-7660 GCA_964478045.1 uncultured Myxococcales bacterium
CCCCAGAGGAGGCCTGCTCGTCGAGACTCAGCGCCCGGGCAACCGCGTCGAGCCGGCCGAGAAGTACGCCGGCCAGGATGCGAGCGATGATCAAGGCCGTCGCCAGCACCCACGCAACAACCAGGAAGCACCAGTATTCGAAGGGCAGTGCCCGTGCCGGTGCGCGCAGGAAAAACGCCCAAGAGACCGTCAGCAGCAGGGCCATGGGCACCAGGGTCGCCGCTACCGTCGTCATCACGATCCAGGTCGCCGGCGACAGCCGAATGCGAGCCCACTGTTTGAGCCTCGGTCTCTTCATCGTCCTTGCCCTCGTCCATGCCGCGTGCGCCACAATGTCGTGACAGCGTGACGCGTGCGACGCTGCTAGCTCCGCGCAGGCTTACCTTTCGGCGTCCTGAGCGCGGCGCACCTCAAGACCGAGCACAATGCGTGCCAGTGTTCGCCGGCGTGATGGGCGGCCCCGCTGCGGATCCGTCCGGCTCGCGGGCAGCCGCGCGCCGGATTAGACGATCGCTTCGGCGAGAAGTTCTAAGACGTCGCGCGTTTCCACCTGCTCCTCGAGCTGCTTTTCCTTGATGCCGTCGCTGAGCATCGTCATGCAGTATGGGCAAGCAGATGCGATTACGTCCGGCTTCGTCTCGAGCAGTTGCTCGACTCTCAGGGTGTTCACGCGCTGCGAGGGATCCTCGTCGATCCACATCCGGCCCCCGCCTGCTCCGCAGCACATCCCGTTTCGGCGCGAGCGGGCCGCTTCGCGCAGGATGATGCCCGGAAGGGCCTGGAGAATGGCCCGTGGCGGATCGTAGATTTCGTTGTAGCGCCCGAGGTAGCAGGAGTCGTGGTATACGACTCGCTTGGCGATCTCGCGGTCGACTTTGATCCGCCCCTGGCGGATCAGGTCGGCCACGAGCTGGGCCGCGTGAATTGTCTCGTAATGGCCCCCGAACTGCGGGAACTCGTTGGCGATCGTGTTGAAGCAGTGGGGACAGTTCGTGATGATCTTCTTGACCTTGTAGTTTTCGAACACCTCGATGGCCGTCTGGGCCATCGTCTGGTAAAGGTACTCGTTGCCGAGGCGCCGTGCCGTGTCGCCGTTACAAGGCTCCTCTTTGCCGAGAATCGCGTAGCTCACGCCGGCCTTGTCGAGGATTTTCGCCACCGCCTTGGTGATCTTCTTGGCACGGTCATCGAAGGATCCCGCGCACCCGACATAGAACAAGTATTCGGCGTCCGGTTTTTCGGCCAGGGTGGGAATGCCTAGACCAGCCGCCCACTCGTCGCGCTTGTCGGCGTTAATTCCCCACGGGTTCCCCTGGGTCTCCATGCCCTTGAACGTGCGTGTGAGCTCGGCCGGGAAGCGCGCCTCTTCCTGCACCAGGTAGCGGCGCATGTCCACGATCTTGTCCACGTATTCGATGTGAACCGGACAAGCCTCCTCGCAAGCGCGGCACGTGTTGCAGGACCATAGGACTTCGTCCGAGACGACCTGGTCGCTCACGATTTTCTCGCTGTAGCCTTCGTCGAGGATCGACTCGGGGTGCTCGTAAAGGTAGTCGCGCAGGTTCAGCAACATCTGCCGGGGGGCTAGCGGTTTGCCCGTGGCCGTCGCGGGGCACTGCGAGGAACAGCGCCCGCACTCGGTGCACGTGTACATGTCGAGAATCTGCTTCCACGTGAAGTGGCGCATCTCGGAGGTGCCGTAAAACTGCACATCCTCGCTTTCGAGATCCTGCTTCGACAGCCTTCCGGCCGGCTCGAGCTTGCTCAGGAACACGTTCGGGATGGCTGTGATCACGTGGAAGTGCTTGGACAGGGGCAGCAGGTTAAGGAACGTCAGAACCACCAGATTGTGGATCCACCACGCCAGGTCGCTGGCCGCCCGAGCGAAGTCGCTCCCACCCGCGGCGAGCCAGGAACCGACTAGTGCCGACACCGGCTCCCAGGCCCGCTCGGCCTCGATGTCTGGGTTGCCGGCCAGGTAGACGAGCCGCCCCCCATCGTAGACGAGGCCTGCGATCATGATCGTCGAAATGAAGACAAGAATGACGATCGCTTCCCAGTGCGAGCGGTGAATCAGCCGCTCCTCGGCCGGGCGGAAGCCCATCAGGCGCTGCGGGTGGATGATCAGCCAGCGCACGAGCATCACCGAGGCAGCGACTAGCACGATCGCTTCCATCGCATCGCGAAGGAGCATATAGGGCCCGCCCAAGGCGTGCGGCCCGAGCAGGGGCAGGTACGCATGCGGCGCCCAACCGCGCAGGAACATCGTCAGCACTTGCACCAGCAAGACGACGAACCCCCAAAAGATGCAGGCGTGCAGAATGCCGGCCGGTTGCTCGCCACGCAGGAACTTGAGCTGGCCAAACGCATAAACGAGCGTCAGCTTGATGCGCTCCGGAATTCGATCGAAACGGTTGGCCGGCTGGGCTTTGAGCAGCAAGCGCAGGCGCCGCCAAATCTGCCATGCAAACAGACCGACGAAGGCCAGCAAGCAGAGGGTCCATATGATTGCACTCACGGTTGTTCCTCCACGGTGGCGCGCTTGGGAAAGTCCGGGATTTAACCGGTTGCTGGCGCCCTTGCAATTCGGCCCGGCCAACTTGCCGGCCGCCGCTGGTCTGTGCCAACCTGGGCGGGTGGGTCACCAATCCCCGCGCGGGCACCGGCGTCGCGCCGTGAGGACTCGCGCCGCGCTCGCGGCCGCGCTGCTCGGGGGCACCCTGCTTTCCTGTACGCACACCGAGGGCGCCCCGGTGGTGCGGGTGATGACCGGCGCCGGGCCGGTCGCCGTTCGGGTCGAGGTCGCAGCCACTCCCGCTGCGCGCGCTCGAGGCCTCATGTGGCGAAAGAGCCTCCCCGAGGGGAGCGGCATGCTGTTCGCCTTCCCCGACGCCGCCCCGCGGTCGTTCTGGATGAAGAACACGCCGATCTCTCTCGACATCGTGTTCATCGGGCCGGACCGGCGCGTCGTTCGGATCGCCGAGCACACGGAACCGTTCTCGACCACCCCGATTCCCTCGCGGCAGCCGGCCACCTGGGTGCTGGAGCTGCCGGCGGGATTTTGCCGCAAACACGGGATCGTCGCCGGCACCGAGGTCGAGATTCCGCCGGTCGAGGCCCGGTGATTCTCCTTGTGTTTTTCGCCACCTCCCTGTAAGTGAAGTCGCTGCTGCGACGGTGGCGGCACACTCCCGGGGGAGCTCCATAGCGACACCCGCCACGGACGAGCAATACCCGAGACTGCGCTCGCTGCGGCCTTGGCCGCCGATGGGTCGGACAAGGCCCGCGCGAAAGCGAGGATGCCATGGCGATCGAAGAGGTCCTGGAGGAACTATCGAGGCGCAACCGTGAAGCCGAGGCGGGCGGCGGTCCCGAGCGAATCGCCAAGCGCCACGAGAAAGGCCTCACGACGGCGCGGGAGCGGATCGAAATGCTTTTCGATCCCGGCAGCTTTGTGGAGATCGACAAGCTGCGAGTCCACCGGTGCACCGACTTCGGCATGGAAAAGAATCGAATTTCGGGCGACGGCGTGGTCACCGGCTACGGACTCGTGGACGGCCGCACCGTCTTCGCTTTCGCCCAGGACTTCACCGTGCTCGGCGGAAGCCTAAGCCACACGGTGGCCGAAAAGATCTGCAAGATCATGGACATGGCACTCAAGGCCGGCGTTCCCGTCGTCGGTCTCAACGACTCGGGGGGAGCCCGTATCCAGGAAGGGGTCGAAAGTCTCGGCGGCTATGCGGACATTTTTTGCCGCAACACGCTGGCCTCGGGAGTGATTCCGCAGATCTCCGGAGTGCTCGGCCCTTGCGCGGGCGGCGCCACGTACTCGCCGGCGCTGACCGACTTCATCTTCATGGTCGACAAGACCAGCTACATGTTCATCACCGGCCCGGACGTCATCAAGGCGGTCACCCGCGAAGAGGTCACCCAGGAGGATCTCGGCGGCGCGATGACACACAACACGCGCAGCGGGGTCGCGCATTTCGTCGCCGCCAACGACGCCGAGTGCATCGCGATGATCCGCACCCTGCTCTCGTACCTGCCGCCGAACAACATGGAGGATCCGCCGGTGGTGGCTTGTGACGATCCGGTCGATCGGGCCACGCCCGAGCTCGAAGGGGTGGTTCCGGACAACCCGAACCAACCCTACGACATGTACAAGATCATCGAGGCGACCGTCGACCGCGGCAGCTTCTTCGAAGTCCACCGCTTCTTCGCGCGCAACGCGATCGTCGGTTTCGCGCGCATCGGCGGCCGCACGGTGGGGATCGTGGCGAACCAACCGAGCGTCCTGGCCGGCTGTCTCGACTACGACGCCTCCAACAAGATCGCTCGCTTCATTCGCTTCTGCGACTGTTTCAACATTCCGATCGTAACGTTCGAAGACGTGCCTGGTTATTTGCCTGGCACCCAGCAGGAATGGGGCGGAATTATCCGCCACGGCGCCAAGATCGTCTACGCATACGCCGAGGCCACAGTCCCGAAAGTCACGGTAATCACGCGCAAGGCGTACGGCGGCGCCTATTGCGTGATGGGATCGAAGCACATTCGCACCGACGTGAACCTGGCCTACCCCACCGCCGAGATCGCGGTGATGGGAGCCGAAGGGGCGGTCAACATCATCTTCCGCAAAGAAATCGCCGCGGCCGAGGACAAGGAAGCGCGTCGCAACGAGCTCGTGCAGGACTACCGGCGGCGCTTCGCGACGCCGTTCCGGGCGGCGGAACTCGGCTACATCGACGAGGTCATCATGCCGAGCGAAACGCGGGTGAAGATCGCCCGGGCCCTGGCCATGCTGGCAAACAAGCGGGACACGAATCCCCCGAAGAAGCACGGAAACATTCCGCTGTAAACGGCGCAGCCTCGGAAGGCGCGCTCCCAGGCTGCGCGAACAGCGGCATTGGTGGGTACGAAAAGGTGGCAACCTACAAGGTCCGTTCCGACGGCAAGGAATACGAGGTCGCGGTCACCGAGGCGGCCGGCGGCGTCCTCGAGGTGACCGTAGAGGGCCGCACTTTCACCGTGGAGCCGGCCGGTGCGGCCGTGCAGCCAGCCGGAGTGGCGCCGCCAGCGGCCGCCCCGGCCGCTCCGGCTCCGGCGGCCACGAGCGCACAGCCTGCCGGCGCTCGACCTCCTGCGAGTGCCGGGGCCGGCTCCATTCACGCACCGATTCCGGGTGTGGTCACGAAGATCCTAGTGGCCGAAGGAGACCAGGTCGAAGCAAACCAGGTGGTCCTCAAGCTCGAAGCAATGAAGATGGAAAACGACATTGCGACGCCGGTAGCGGGAACCGTCACGGAGATCGCGGTACGCGAGGGTATGGAAGTACGCGACGGGCAAAAGCTGGTCGTGGTCAGCCAGCACTGAGACGGCGCTGCCCGGGAAGGAGACATGGAACCGACGCAAAGCACCTGGCAGTTCGCAGTGCAGGTTACCCTCCTCGGGATGGGGCTCGTCTTCGTAGCCCTGTTCTTGCTCGACATGTTCCTCGAAGGCTTCAAGCGCTTCGCTGCGCGCCTCGAGGGCTCCCGCGGGCCTTCCCCGCACAAGCCGCTGAGAGCAACGATGGCTAGCCCCAGGCAGGCCGCCGCCCCTGCCGACGACGAACTACTGCCCGTCGCTCTGGCCGCTGCGGCTGCGCACTTGCGCAGGAAAGCGCAGGCAGCCGCTAGCGCGCCGGCGGACAGTCCGTGGCGGCTAGCGGGAAGGATGCAGGTCATGCGCCGTCTGGCCACATGGAGCTGAAGGAGGGCGAGCGACGGTCACGCGATGAACGGCCTATTGCACGAGTTTCTCGGCAACACCGGATTCTTCAACATTACGTTCGGCCGCTGCGTGATGCTGGCGGCCGGCTGCACGTTCATCTATTTAGCGATTCGCAAGCATTACGAGCCGCTTCTTCTCATTCCGATCGGCTTCGGTATCCTGATCGCCAACGTTCCCTTGCCACCGGGTTTCGAGCTGATCAGCAAGGGCTTCATGACCGGACAAACCCCGCCAAAGACGGTCATGGACCATATCTACGCCGGGGTTCTCCAGGGCTACTACCCGCCACTCATCTTCCTCGGCATCGGAGCACTGACCGACTTCTCTTCCCTGATCGCCAAGCCGCGCTTGGTCTTGCTTGGAGCCGCCGCGCAGTTCGGCATCTTTGCCACCTTTGCCGGAGCGCTTTATCTCGGCTTCACGACCAAGGAAGCAGCCTCGATCGGAATCATTGGCGGGGCCGACGGCCCTACCTCGATCTTCCTAGCGTCGCGGCTGGCTCCTCACTTGATCGCACCGGTAGCCATCGCCGCCTACTCGTACATGGCGCTGGTGCCGGTGATCCAGCCGCCGGTCATGTACCTCCTGACCACGAAGAAAGAACGCCGCATCCGGATGGCGCCAGCACGGCCGGCCACGCGCATCGAGCGTGTGCTGTTTTCGGTCGTCTCGTTCCTGATCTGCACCCTGTTCGCGCCCGGCGCGACGATCCTGCTCGGGATGCTCTTTTTCGGAAATTTGCTCAAAGAAAGCGGCGTCACCGATCGGCTCTCGAACACCGCGCGCAACGCGTTCATCGACAGTGTGACGATTCTGCTCGGGGTAAGCGTGGGAGCCAGCGCCAGCGCCGAGACGTTCCTCACGAAAACCTCGCTCAGCATCTTCGCGCTTGGAGCGGCGAGTTTCGCCGTCGCTACGGCCGCTGGTGTGATCTTCGCCAAAGTGATGAACCTGGTATCGAAGGAAAAGATCAATCCTCTGATCGGGGCCGCTGGCGTCTCGGCGGTGCCCGACTCTGCACGCGTGGCGCAGATGGTTGCAGCCCGCGAAGATCCTTCCAATTTCGTCTTAATGCACGCAATGGGTCCGAACGTGGCCGGAGTAATCGGCTCGGCAATCGTGGCGGGTGTCCTGTGGTCTTTGCTCGGGGGCTGAGCCACCACCGGTTCGAAGATCGGAGGTCGAAAGGATTCGGCAATGGCAAGTTTCCAGCAGCGGCTAAAAGAATGGACCGAGTCCACGCTCAAGAAAGCTCTGGCCCGCGCGCCCGAGCGTAAGGAGCGGTTCGAAACCACTTCGCACATTCCGATCGAGCGCGTTTACGGGCCGGCCGAGGGTGAGTATCCCGATCGCCTGGGAATGCCGGGCGAGTATCCGTTCACGCGCGGCGTGCAGCCAACCATGTACCGGGGGCGCTTTTGGACCATGCGCCAATACGCCGGTTTCGGAACCGCCGAGGAATCGAACCGGCGCTATCGCTACTTGCTCGAGCAGGGCACGACCGGACTCAGCGTGGCCTTCGACTTGCCGACGCAAATGGGCCGCGACTCGGACCATCCGCTGTCCCGCGGCGAGGTCGGCAAGGTGGGAGTTGCCATCGACTCGCTCGAAGATATGGAAATTCTCTTCGATGGCGTCCCGCTCGATCGAGTGACCACCTCGATGACCATCAACGCAACCGCCGCCATCTTGCTTGCGCTTTACCTGGTCGTGGCCGAAAAGCAGGGGGTCGGCTGGGACAAGGTCGGAGGCACGATTCAAAACGACGTGCTCAAGGAGTACATCGCGCGCGGCACCTACGTTTATCCGCCGGCCGCATCGATGCGGATCATCACGGACATCTTCGCCTTCTGCACCGAGCACGTTCCGCGCTGGAACACGATCTCGATCA
>CAYZHO010000135.1:0-4910 GCA_964478045.1 uncultured Myxococcales bacterium
GTCGTGGGCAGCCCGAAAGGAGCTTCCATTCTAGTCCGGCTGTCCCAGCCAAGCCTGCGGCCGCCAGGAGCAGGAGCGCCCGCGCCCACCGGCCGCCGTGCTCGCCGATCACCCGCCGGCCGCCGGCAAGGGCGCTTACCAAAATGAACACCAACAGCGCGGGCGCTTTCCACGCCGGCCCGGCGGGAACCGCGATCAAAATCACGCCAGCGGCAACCCCGGACAGGCCAAGCGCTTCCCCCGCGCGAACCCGCCGGCGGGCAACCGCAACCGCGCTTCGCAGCGCGAACGGCAGCCCAATTCCAACGGCCGCCAGGCCGGCCGGAAGCATCCCGAACCAGGCGTAAACCGCCCGGACGGCCGGGAGGGGCGCCAGGCGGCCGGCGAGCGAAGCGCCGGATGGACCCGCGCTGGCCAAACTCGCGAATAGTGCCCCTCCAGCAAGCAAAACCATAGCGCAGGCGGCGACCGTGATGAGGAAGACCTCGGTGTCGCTGGCGCGCTCGGGCTTCACCGCACGGTGCGGCTCCAACCGCGGTGGCTCAATGACGGTACTCGCCAGGGGTCAGGCACGTCATCGAGAGCGCATGAACGCTAGTTCCGATTTCGCTGCCGAGGGCCTCATATACCCTGCGCTGGCGCTCCACCCGGGACAAGCCCTCGAACGCCGCCGAAACGATGATGACACGAAAGTGCCCTCCCTCGCCACTGGCCTTGTGTCCAGCGTGCGCTGCGCTCTCGTCCACCACGTCGAGAAGCTCGCTGCCGGGAAACGCTCTGGCAAGTTTGTCGTACAGGCGGTCACGGGTACTCATGCCGGTTACCTTGTGGCAGTCTGAGCTCGTGCGCAAGAGCCCAGTAGTGCTGCGCGACGGACTCGACGAAGCAGAAGCTCAAAAGCTGCTCGTCCTGCTTGCTTCCGCTGGCATCGAAGCAGACGCTGCCGGCAGCGGCCGGGCCTGGCGCCTGCTCGTGTCATTGCCAGACGCCGACCGCGCGCGCGAACTCCTCAGGGAGCAAGACGAAGGGTCTGAACTAGACCGCTGGCCGCCTGGTGAAGCCGGCAGGCCGCCTGAGGGAGCCCCTGGCTGGTTCGGCCGAGGCACAGCCGCCGTAGCTTTAGTGGCGGCACTTTGCATAGGGGCTTTTGCGCTCTGCCACCGCGGTTTCGGCCCGTCAGGCGCGAGCCGGATGCTCGCCTGCGGCGCGATTTCCTGGCAGCGAGTCGAAGCCGGCGAGCTGTGGCGCTTGGTCACGGCGATCTTCCTTCACTTTGATCTCGTTCATTTGCTTTTGAACCTCACCGGACTCCTCGTGCTCGGCCCTCCTTTGGCGCGAGAAATTGGCTCGGCGCGCTTCGTGGCATGCTTTGTGATAGCGGGCGCGGCCGGCAATGCGCTGAGTCACTTGTGGGCGCCAGCGGTCGGGCTCAAAGCCGGCGCTTCGGGCGGTATCGCGGGAATCCTCGGTGCACTCGGCGGCGTTAGCTTGAGAGTGCGCCCGGCCCGCGGCCGCTTCCGCCGCTGGCACGTAATCGGGGCCCTTGCCGCCATCTACGCAATGTTGATCGGCTTTGGACCGGGGCGTGACAATGCCGCGCACCTCGGCGGACTCGTCGCCGGAGTCGGCCTCGGTTGGGCTTTTACTAAGTCCGACTCTGGTCCCGCCCCCCAAGACGTTCTTCGAGCTCGCGAACTTCCTCGTCGGTGAGACTAAAGTAGCGCGCATCCGGATGGTGAAAGACGAGCGCCGTGACCGAGGATTCCGGATCCATCATCAGCCCCTCGGTCAATCGCACCCCGATCGCCTCGGTCACTCCGAGAACCCGAAACAGTTCCACCTGATCCTCTAGGCGCGGGCAAGCCGGGTACCCGAACGATACTCGGATGCCACGATAACGAGCCTGAAAAAGGTCTTGCTTCGTCGTCCCTGGAGGATCGGGAATGCCCCACATGACCCGGATCTTGGCGTGAAGTAGCTCGGCTAGGGCTTCCGCCCCTTCTAGCGCTAGGGCCTGAACGATGTGCGAGCGCAGGTAGGCGCCTTCTTTTTTCAGTTTTTCGGCGAGGTCTCGCACCCCGGGACCGACGGTCGTTGCGAGCAGGGCCACGAAGTCACGGCGTCCCGCCTCCGCCGGAAGCACGTAATCGGCCAAACAGAGGCCTTCCCCGTGACGCTGGCGGCCGAACTCGAAGCGGCCTACCACCCGCTCTCCGTCGGGCGAGAGCAGCTCGATGGCATCACCGCGCCTTTGGGCCCGGAAGAACTGGTACACCGCCCGCGCCCTCACCTGCGGGCACCCCAGGAGCTGCGCCTGCACTGCTTCGACCTCGCGGACCAGTTCGACGGCCTTGGGATCGCCGCGGTCGAGCGCTTCGGTAAAACGGCCTTTGAAGCCCAGGTGGCGGTTATAGAGCATCACTGGATTGATGAAGTCGAAGACTTCCGCCAAGTCGTAGTCGTCGATCACATGCCGCTTGAGATCGGGCGGCGTTGGCACGTCGTGGTCCGTGCGGACTGCCGCCGGCCGCACGGGCGCCGCCTCCCTAGCCTTTCGGGCTTCCTGCCGCCGTGCGCCCGCCTCGAGCTGCGCTCGCTCGCGCTCGAGCTTCTCCACTAGGAGCCGGCGCCTCTCGGGGTCCCCAAGACTCTTGACGAGCTCGAGCCCGCTCATTGCATCCTTGGCATAGGCAACGATGCCCTTGTATTCCGGCGCGATTCGAAGATGGGTGAAGCGGCTGGAGAGCGCAGCTCCCCCGACGAGTAGCGGGCAATCGATCCCCTGGGCCGCTAGATCGTGCGCCGTGACCACCATCTGCTGCGCGCTCTTGACGAGCAACCCGGAGAGTCCGATCACGTCCGGGCGGTACTTTCGGTACGCCGCAATAAGCTCTTCCGGCGGCACCTTGATCCCGAGGTTGATCACTTCGTAGCCGTTGTTCTTCAGGATGATCTCGACCAGGTTCTTCCCGATGTCGTGCACGTCGCCCTTGACGGTGGCCAGCAACACCCGGCCGCGAACCGCCGTATCGGCCTTCTCCATGTACTGTTCGAGGTGGGCCACTGCCGCCTTCATCGCTTCTGCAGACTGCAGCACCTCGGCAACGATCATTTCGTTTCGATTGAAGCGGCGGCCGACTTCTTCCATTCCGGCCATCAACGGGCCGTTGATGATCTCGAGTGGGGACCGGTCGCGGCGGGCGAGTTCAAGATCCTCGATCAGGCCATCGCGACTCCCCTCGATGATGTAAAGCGCTAGTCGTTCATCGAGCGGAAGCCGGCGGCGCTCGTCTTCCGATCGAGTTTGCTTCTTGCCCGCAAAGTACTCGTTGAATGCTCCAATCGGGTCTTCACCCCGCCACCATATCAGGTCGTCGCATAGGCGCCGTTCGTGCTCCGGAATCCGGCTGTAGGGTGCCAGCGCCTCTGCGTTGACAATGGCCAAGTCCAGACCGGCCTCGACACAGTAGTGTAAGAAAACGCTGTTCAAGACCTCGCGGCCGGCGGGCGGTAGGCCGAACGAAACATTCGAAATACCGAGGATCGTCTTTGCCAGCGGTAGTTCCGCCTTGATCGCGCGCAGGCCCTCGATCACCTCCACACCCGAGCCCGAGTAGGCCGCATCTCCCGTGCCGATAGGGAATACGAGCGGGTCGAAGATGAGGTCCTCGGGCGGCAGGCCGTACTTTTTTGTCAGCAGCTCATACGCGCGCCGCGCGATTGCCAACTTGCGCTCGCGCGTGATCGCTTGCGCTTGCTGTGGGTCCTCGTCGATGCAGCCGACTACGAGCGCTCCCCCGAAACGCTTGATCAACGGTACGACGGCCTCGAACTTGGCTTCTCCTTCCTCGAGGTTCACCGAGTTGATGATCGATTTGCCCTGCAGGTGCTTGAGCGCCTCCTCGATCGCGCGCGGGTCGGTTGAATCGATCATGATGGGAACTTTCACTTTCTTGACGAGAACGTCGAGAAAGCGGACCAAGTCCGCCGCTTCGTCACGATCCGGATCTTGCAGGCACACGTCGAGGATCGCCGCTCCCTTGCGCACCTGCGCGCGGCCAATCTCCGCCGCTTCCTCGTAGCGCTCCTCAGCGATGAGCCGCCGGAACTTGCGGCTTCCCAAGACGTTCGTGCGCTCGCCGACGATCACCGGCCGCCGCTCGTCCGAGATCTCGTACGCCTCGACTCCCGCAACCACCGATCGGCGCACTGGAGCGGGCCGCCTCGGCCGTTTCCCGGCTACGGCTTCCGCAATCCGGGCGATGTGCTCGGGCACGGTGCCGCAGCACCCTCCGACGACGTTGACCCAGCCGCGGTCGGCAAACTCGGCAAGCTTGGCGGCAAGCCTCGCTGGCGTTTCGTTGTAGTTGCCATCTTCGTCTGGAAGACCCGCGTTCGGCACGCAGGCCACCGGAAAGCGCGAGAGCGATGCCAGTGTCCGCAGGTGATCCGTCATGAAGTCCGGACCCGTGGCGCAGTTCAGGCCGATCCACAGCAGGTCTCGGTGCGCGAGCGAAACGTAGAAGGCCTCGACGTCCTGGCCGGCCAAGAGCGTGCCCATCGTTTCGACCGTGCCCTGGACGGCCGCTTTCACGCTCGTTCCGAGTTCGGCGTTTGCGCGATCGATTCCCTCGAGTGCCGCTTTGACGTTGAGCGTGTCCTGAGCAGTCTCCACCAGTAGGAAGTCCACGCCCCCTTCGATCAGTCCGGCGGCCTGTTCGTGGTAGGCGCGGGCTAGTTCCTCCCAAGTGATCCCACCAGTTACGGAGATCGTTTTGGTCGTGGGGCCCATCGAGCCCGCAACGAACCGCGGCCGCTCAGGAGCGGAGGCCCGATCGGCCGCTTTTCTAGCAATCTCGGCAGCTCGGCGGCTTAGCTCGCGGGCACGGCCGGCTAGCCCGTATTCGGCC
>CAYZHO010000135.1:4920-7560 GCA_964478045.1 uncultured Myxococcales bacterium
CCGGCGGCAAGGAAGCCCGCGTGGACCTCCTCCACCACGTCCGGCCTGGTGACGACGAGGTACTCGTTGCATCCCTCGAACTGCTCCCCGCCGAAGTCGGCCGCTTGAAGGCCGCGTGCCTGAAGGCTGGTTCCCATGGCACCGTCGAGGACGACGATCCGTTCCTCAAGCAGGCGCTCGAGTGCCTTGGTTCGATCCTCTTGACTCATTTTCACCGCTTCGATCCGCCCACGGTAGCGGAAAACCGGGGCCGGACCAACGCTGTGCCAATTGCACGGACGGCCTACTGTGGCACTGGTTTGGCATGCGAGTCTGCTCCCTGGCTCTAGCGCTCCTGCTTGCCGCCGGCATGGCGAGCAGCCGCCCGGTATCTGCCGACGCCCCGGCAAAACCGGCCTTGCCGGCCCCTGGGACGGTCATCGACCGCTCGAACCTAGACGAGTATGCCACTCTCGTCGGGCCCTCGATTCGTTGGGCAATCGAGCGAGGCGCGAGGCTTACGGTGGTGGCACCGCGACCCATTCCGCTGGAACCGGCGCGGCTAGCGGCCACCGAGCGCTACTCGCCGCAGGTGCGCCTCTCTCCAGACAAGAACCGGCTGGAGAACTACGTCGCCGGTCTTCCCTTTCCGCTCGTAGACGCGAACGACCCGGACGCCGCCGTAAAACTCATGTTCAACTACGAAAACCGCATTGCGGTCGACGACCTCGACGTCCGCAACTTCGATTGTGACACCGGCTCCCTCTCGCCAAGCGCTCCAATGACCGTGGAAAAGCACTTCGTCCTCGGACACTTCCGCCGCCTCTACTACGTTGGCCGCCTCTATCACGATCCGAAGCCCACCTGGCCTACCGCAGAGGGCATCCGCTACCGGGAGTGCCTGTACCCGATGCTCGAACCTTTCGACCTCAAGGGCGTCGGGTTTACCTACAACCGCTACCTCGATCCCGCGCGCCAGGACGATAGCTGGCTGTACTATCCGCTGCTCAAGCGCGTCCGCCGCCTGTCCACTGCTCAGCGGTCGGAAGCCTTGTTCGGGCAGGACATCGATTTGGACAGCTACGCGGGATACGCGGGTAGCGTGGCGTGGATGGACTGGCGCCTGCTGGGCGAAAAGACGATCCTGGCGGCAATGCACACCGAGCACTTTCCCACGCGCTGGTTCGATGGTCCCGCCGACTTCATGTTCGACGACACCTGGGAGCCTCGCCGCGTCTACGTCATCGAGGGACGCTCGCGCTTGCCCGGGTACGCCTACTCGCGCCGCGTCATCTACCTGGACCGCGAGAGCTTCGTGATCGCTTACACCGAGATGTACGATCAGCGCGGCCGGTTATGGAAAGCCTGGGTGAACAAGTGGTCGATCGGCCACCGGCCGTTTCCCGGGGCGCGCCGGGCGGTGTACGACTACGAGCAGCAGTTTTTGCCTGGAATCACGATGTTCGACATGCAGTTGGGCCACGCGACCCGCTGCCGGCTGCCATCGCCGGACTTTCCCGGAGAGGAAGGCTGGTACTTCAACTTCGGTGCGGCGGAGGGAACGACGGAAGAAGCGTTCTCGATCTCAAGCATCATCGCGCAGGGCCGCTGAGTGTCGATGGCCGGTGGCCGCTATTCGGTAGTTCGCCCCTGCAGTGCTATAACCCCGCGGTAGAGATGCGAAATGCCAGCTCATCGGAGGCCGGCCACCCTTGGGTCGCAAGGACCATCGACTTCGTCATGCGGCCGCTGGCCCGGGTCCGCCAGAAGGTGATTCCTCTGGCGCGAGGCCGTGTGGTCGAGATTGGCGTCGGCACCGGACTCAACTTCGAGTATTATCGCGACATCGAGGGGTTGTGGGGCGTCGAACCCGATCCACACATGCTGGCGCGCGCGCGGCGCCGTGCGGCTAGTCTCGGGCGGCCCGTTCAGCTCGAGCAGTGTGGGGCCGAACAGCTACCTTTCCCAACCGAGTTCTTCGATACGGGAGTAGTAACCTGGGTGCTCTGCACGATCCCCGATCCTGAGGCCGCCTTGGCCGAGCTCCGCCGCGTTTTGAAACCGGGCGCCACCGTGCTCTACGCAGAACACACCGAATCCCGCTACCCGGTCGCTCGCCGCTTGCAACATTTTCTGACCCCCGCGTGGCAGCGCATCGCGGGAGGCTGTCGGCTCGACCGGCCGTCGATCGACATGATGGCACGCGCGGGATTCGCCATTGAGGAGGTTCGCCCCTGCGGGCGCGATAGGTGGACGCTCCTCCCTTTGTACCGGGGCATCGCCCGGCGCCTGTGAGGAAAGAAAGAATGCCAGCAAAATCTGGAGCGGGTGACCGGGATCGAACCGGCGACCTTCTGCATGGCAAGCAGACGCTCTAGCCAGCTGAGCTACACCCGCTTGAGAGGCAAGACTCGTTGATCGCTTACTTATCTAGCGCAAACCTCGGGCGTTGCCAACACGGGCGCGCCCGGCCCGGCGGCCCCCGCCCTGCCTTGAGCGCCGGCACCCGCCACAGGCCGGCGTACGGGGCGCGCGCCCGTCTCCCTCGGCCCGCCGGTGGTCAAAGCAGCCGCCGGTGCGCTGCCGCTGAACCCCGCCTCTCGAGTCTCCCTCAAACGGCGCCTTATCCCTGGCGCTGGCGGGCAGCAAGTTCGCGGAAGA
>CAYZHO010000136.1:0-7533 GCA_964478045.1 uncultured Myxococcales bacterium
TTCGCCTTGTTCGGCCGGCCGGTTCGGCCACCACTTCGGAAGCGGCGGCCCGTAAGCCTCTGCATCCTCGGCCGCTTCTGCGGCCTCTTCGCCTTGCTCGGCTGGCCGCTTCGGCCACCACTTCGGAAGCGGCGGCCCGTAAACTTCTGCTTGGGGGGCTGGCCCGCCGCTGGCAAGCCGCTGCAAAGTTGCTGGGCCGGCCGAAGGAGCCTGGGCGGGCGCAGGCTTGCGGTCGGCAATGTGGACTATCCCCGCCGCGACGCGCTGGCCGCCAAACCGTGGCAGCGCAATCGCAAGACCGTGCTCGTCGATCGAGCCCGCTTTCATTCGCGAGGCGCGTACCTGCTCGGCTTGGCCATGGCGCCTTGCGGGCAGGACAGCAGCGGCGCTGGCAACGACAGTCGCATTAGCCCGCTCAGCGTCGCGGGCCTCCGGCCAAGCGGACTCCTGCGCACCCGCTAGCATGTCCCTGATTAGCATGTCGGGGTCGTCAGCTATCCTGCAGTCAGCAAAGCAAAGGACGCCGGCGCATGCGGTGACCACCATGACCGCCGGCGGGGAGAACCATCTCAGGACGAACGCTCGCAGAGCACTCCGCTCGGGCAGTCCCACCAACACCACAGCCCCACGATTCCTTCGCACCGACAACAACTTAGCCGGCGCAAAGACACAACGTTCAGGGTGCCTACCAGAGTACCGAAAGTCAATACACCCGGAACTCTAGCGCGCCGCGCTCAGGCGGCGGCGCCTGCGCGCTCCCGCATTCGACAAGGCGGTTGCCCCGCTTAATAGTCGGAGATAGCTTGGCAGCAAAACGCCGCCCCATGCGCGAACGCATCGCTGCGCTTGACATCGGAACCAAAAGAATCGGTGTTGCCATCAGTGACCCTCTCGCAATGACCGCGCAGCCCCTGTGCGTCATCGAGCGCCGCGGGATCGCCGAGGACGTGCGACAAATCCAAACCGCTCTCGATCGCTACGCAGTGCGTTGCGTGGTGGTTGGACTGCCCCTCGAGCTCAGCGGCCGCGAAGGCGCGCAGGCTAAGTCCGTGAGGCGGTTTTGCGCCGAGTTCGAAGCGCGCACGGGCTGGCCGGTCGTTCTGCAAGACGAGAGGCTGAGCACAGCCGAAGGTGAGCGAATGTTGGTCGCGGCAGGGGTCCGCCGTTCCAAGCGGCGCCGAGTCATCGACAAGACGGCCGCGGCTTTGATCCTCCAAGCGTTCCTTGACGCGGGCGGAGGCCTGGCGTGACTCGAAACTCCGTTCCCGGCGCGCGGTGGCAAGGGCGCCGCCGGCCTGCGACGAGCGTGCTGTTGTTCCTCATTTTCTGTGCTGGCGCGGCCGGCGCCGGACTGCTTCGATTCTACAGGTTGTTCAGAAACCCCGTCGTGGTCGAGCCGCCGGTGGAACTGACGGTCGAGCTTGGTCAATCCACCCGGGAGGTTGCCGCAGAGCTTGAGCGCCGCGGAGTAGTGCGGCGGGCGTGGACGATCGTGGCACTGGCGCGCTGGCGCGGGGTGGACCGAGGGGTGCGCCACGGTCTTCACCGCTTCGCCGGAAACCTCACGCCAGCCGACGTGCTCGAGGAGCTCTTGCGCAGCCCCACGCCGACCGTCCGCGTCACGATCCCCGAAGGGCTGACGTTCAAGGAAATCGCTAGGCTTCTCGAACAGCGCGGCATCGCTAGCGCGCAAGAGTACGAGGAAGCCGTGTGCGCGCCGGATTTCGTGCAGCTTGCAGGCGCCTCGCCGCAGGCAAACTGCGCGGAGGGATTTTTGTTCCCGGACACTTACGAGCTGGCCCCCGGGATGAAGGCCGAGGAAATCGCCCGGCTACAACTCGAGCGCTTTCGGGAGGTTATCAACGGGTTGCTTGCTCGTCTGAGTCCGAGCCCGCACAACGCTTTGCTCGTCGGCTTGCCGGGCGATCAGCAAGCCAAACCGTGGCTTACCGATCCAGCTGCCCGGGCCGAGCTGGTGCGCCGCGCGGTCAACCTTGCGTCGATCATCGAAAAGGAAACTTCGCGTCCGGCCGAGCGACCGCTCGTCTCCTCGGTGTTTCACAACCGGCTCCTGCGAGGCATGCGACTGCAGGCCGACCCAACGGTAATCTACGGGCTCGCCTTGGCTGGAACCCCGTGGAACGGGAAAGGGCTCAGTCGCTTCCTGCGCAAGCCGGCCCCTTACAACACGTATACGCAAGCCGGACTCCCGCCCGGTCCGATTGCTAACCCGGGCCGTGGCGCGCTCGAAGCTGCTCTGTTTCCTGCGTCGACGCAGTACTTGTTCTTCGTGGCTGATGGGCGCGGCGCCCACCGCTTCTCCCGAACACTGTCGGAGCACAATCGCGCAGTGGCCCAACTGCGGCGGCGCTAGCATGGGCTTGGTTGATCTTCGCCTAATCTTCGCTTAGTTTCGATATAAGCGTTCTATGGCTGCACGGCTGGCAGGTGGAGGCAGGTGATGACCCTAACAAAGCGGCAAAAAGAAATTCTGGACTTCGTGGAACAGTCGATTCGAGCGAACGGATATGCGCCCACCCTAGAAGAGATTGCGGCGCACTTCGATCTCAGCTCGCTGGCGACCGTCCACAAGCACATCTCGAACCTCGAGGCCAAGGGCTATATTCGCCGCAAATGGAACCATAGCCGCGCCATCGAGTTGGTCGAGCGCAGCCGCCGGCCCCGAGCGGTCGAGCTGCCGCTTCTCGGGAAGGTCGCAGCCGGCGTGCCGATTGAAGCAATCGAAGGGGACGACACGGTCGAAGTTCCGGAAAGCTTCGTGCGCCGGCGCAATACCTACGTGCTGCGGGTGGCCGGCGATTCGATGATCGACGAGGGAATTCTCGACGGCGATCTGATCGTCGTTGAAGAAAAGCCAGAACCGGCCAACGGAGAAATGGTGGTTGCCAGCATCGACGGCGAAGCAACCGTCAAACGCTTCTACCGGCAAAGCGATGGTAGCGTACGGCTGCAGCCGGCCAATCCCAACTATGACCCGATCATCGTTCGAGATCGCGATCTTCAAATCCGCGGAGTTGTGGTTGCCGTTCTGCGAAAGTACGTCTAGCCTACGCGCCCATTGGGCCTAGCGGTTTACATTCATATCCCGTACTGCCTGAAGCGCTGTCCGTACTGCGACTTCAACACGTACGCCGTTCGCGATGTCCCCGAGCAACCGTACGTGGCGGCCGTAATCCGAGAGGCTGCTTATGCGTCGCAGCGCGCGCCTTGGGCCGGCCGCTCTGTCTCCACCGTGTTCCTCGGCGGCGGCACGCCGTCGCTGCTGTCGCCCCGATCGGTGGGGTTGTTGCTAGAATGCCTCGACCAACACTTCGGAATCGAAGCAGGGGCAGAAATTTCGCTGGAAGCGAACCCAGCGACCATCGAAGGAGGCAGCGCCGAGCGTTTGTCGGGCTTTCGGGCTGCGGGGGTCAACCGGCTAAGCATCGGAGTGCAAAGCTTCAACGACCGGATCCTGGCCACCCTCGGCCGGTTGCACGACGCCAGGCAGGCAAGAGCAGCGGTAGAAGTCGCTCGCCGCGTCGGCTTCGACAACGTTTCCTGCGACTTGATCTTTGCCGTCCCAGGACAGCGGCGCTCGGATTGGCGCCGTGATCTCGAGTGCTTGCTTGAGCTCCAACCCGAGCACGTGTCTGCCTACGGTCTCACGTACGAACCCAACACGCCGCTCGGCCGGGCGCTCGCCGACAAGCGCGTCAACCCCGTCGACGAAGCAACAGAAGCGGCCATGTACGAGGAAGCGATCAGCCTGCTGGCGAGCGCCGGGTACCGGCATTACGAAATTTCCAACTTTGCGCGTCCCGGATTCCAGTGCCGCCACAACATGACCTACTGGACCTGGGACGACTATCTCGGGCTGGGCGCCGGCGCCCACGGATTCCACCGCGCGGCGCACGCAAAGGGCTCGGGTCGAGCTCCAACCAAGAAAGGCTCCTGCGTGGCGGTCCGTTATGCCAATCTACCGAAACCGGAAGCCTACACGAAGGCCGCGCCAGGACGCACGGTGGAGTACGTAGAAGCTCTCGACCAAGCCACTGCGATATCCGAGTTTCTCTTACTCGGCCTGCGCCTGATCGAAGGAATTTCTCTGCAACGCTTTCAGGAGTTGTTTGGTGTTCCTCTCGACTGCGACAGCCCTTCCTACCGGTTTCTCCTGCGAAGCGGCTTCCTCGAGCAGCGGGACGGCCACCTGCGCCTCAGCCGGCGAGGCCTTTTGCTTGCCGACTCAGTGATCGCACGCCTAGCCGCCGGCTAGCGGTGGGAGCCGGCTCTCGCGCGCTGCGGCAACGGGTTGTGCCAACACGGACTGTCGCACACAATGCGCGCTGCTTCCTGGAGTTCTCCATGACGCGCAAGCTTCGACTCCGCTTGGTCTCGTTGCACCTTTGTAGCGGCCTCCTGCTGTCCGCCCTAGCGCTGACCGGGTGTCGCGGAAGCCGGCCGCCACTCGAGAGGCACCCCGGCCGCAACGTAGTGCTGATCACGATCGACACGCTGCGCGCCGACCACGTGGGTTTCTACCACTACGAGCGTCCGACGACGCCCAACATCGATCGGCTTGCCGCCCGCTCGATCAGTTTTGGAAACGCGGTCAGCCCCAGTTCCTGGACGCTGCCCGCGCACGCTTCTCTTCTCACCGGCTTGCAGCCGGCCGAACACGGCGTAGTAACCGACGTCAACGCGCTGCCGCGTTCTGCGCCGACCCTGGCCACCATTCTCTCGCGTCACGGTTACCAGACCTTCGCCGCCGTAAGTCACGTGTACCTCGGACACCGCTGGGGATTCGACCGCGGCTTTGACGTATTCGACGAAACCGCTGCTGCCGACTCGCCCCACCGGCCGGTCGCCGCACGGATCGTCAACAAGGCACTCGCCTGGCTCGAGCAGCGGCGCACGGATCGGCCGTTTTTCATGTGGCTGCACATTTTCGATCCACACTGGGATTATTCCCCGCCACCGCCCTACGATCGAATGTTCGACCCCGACTATCGCGGCTCGATGCGGGGGGACTATGAATCGCTCAAGCCCTACATCAAGGAAGTGGCCCACTATGAAACCCCGCCGCCGCTAGCGCCTCGCGACCTGCAGCACGTCGTCGCGCTTTACGACGGCGAGATCGCCTACGTAGACGCGCAACTCGGGCGCTTGTTCGAACGCCTGGAACAACCGGATCTCGCTACGCGAACCGTGATCGTTCTCGTTGCCGACCACGGTGAAGAGTTCATGGAACACGGCTCTCTGGAAGGACACCAGTGGACCCTGTATGACGAGGTCCTGCTGGTGCCATGGATTCTTCACTTCCCTGAGGAACGCTTCGCTGGTCTCCACTTCGAACCGGAGGTTTCGACCGTTACTCTGGCCGGCACTCTCCTCGACTACCTGGGCATCGAACACACCAAGCCCAGTCTCTACCGCATGGTGGCCGACCCCCACTATCGCTGGCCGGATCCGGTGGTGCTCTCCGACCTCACCGTGCGCCGCCAGCGCCGCCTGGTTGCCTTGCGCCTTACCAACTTCAAACTGATCGAAGAAGTGGGAGGTCCGGCCTGGCTGTATCGCATCCCCCACCGCGGGGAAAAAGAGAACGTCATCGATCGCTATCCGAGGATTGCCTCGCGGATGCGGGCGAAGATCGACGAGATCCTTGCCAGCCTCAAGCCCTTGCCCGATGCGGGGGCAATGCGCGAGCCACTCGACGCAGCGACCCGCGAGCGCCTGCGCGCCACCGGCTACCTGCGCTGAAATCGAAGGCTAGTCGCGCGAGCAGGCGACCGGCTCAGCCGTTCCACTCGGGAAGCATCTCGAGCTCGGCCAGCAGGGGCGCGTTGCGGTCCTTGTCCGACAGCAACGGATCTTCGATCGGCCACTCGATCGCGATCCCCGGATCGTTCCACCGCACCACGCGCTCGCAGTCTGCCGCATAGACTTCCCCGCAAGCGTAATAACAATCGGCCACCTCGCTCAAGACACAAAACCCGTGGGCGAAGCCAGCGGGAATCCATACCTGCCGGTGGTTCTCGTCGCTGAGCTCTGCACTGACCCAGCGGCCGAACGTCGGCGAGCCGCGGCGCACGTCCACGGCAACATCGTAAATGCGTCCGCGGCCAACCCAGACGAGCTTGGCTTGCGGGCGCGGATACTGAAAGTGAAGCCCTCGCAGCGTGCCGCGTCGGGACCGAGAGTGGTTAACCTGTACGGGAAAACGGCGGCCGCCGGTCAGAGCAGTGTACCGCTCTACGTGGAAGTCTTCGATGAAAAAACCCCGCGCGTCCCGAAACACGCGGGGCTCGATAATCACGACGCCGTCGAGCTCGGTGGGTATGCAAACGATGTCACTCACGGCAGCCCTGGGCAAGGAGGTTCCCATCGCACGCCCGCTTGCCGGCCTTCCCCCTTTTGCGCTCGCTGGCGCTCACCGCCGATCACCCCGGGCGATTTCCCTCAGGTAACGCCCGTAGTCGTTGTTCATGCCTTCGGCCAACTTCTCAAGGCGCGCCGCGTCAATAAAACCCATTCGGTAGGCCACTTCCTCAAGGCAAGCGACCTTCAGGCCCTGGCGCTCTTCGATCGTCTGAATAAAGTTCGAAGCTTGCAGCAGCGACTGGTAGGTGCCAGCGTCGAGCCAGGCGATGCCACGTCCGAGCAACTCCACCGTCAGCTCGCCGCGTTCGAGGTACGCACGGTTCACATCGGTGATCTCGAGTTCGCCCCGGCTCGACGGCTCGAGCGCCTCAGCAATCTCGACCACCCGGTTGTCATAAAAATACAGCCCGGTCACAGCATAGTTGGTTTTCGGCCGCGATGGCTTTTCCTCGATGGACGTGGCCCGTCCCTCTCGATCGAAAGTCACCACACCGTAGCGCTCTGGGTCGTTCACCGGGTAGGCGAAGACCGTCGCGCCCTTGTCGCGCGCCGCAGCCATCGCTAGGGAGGCGGCGAGCCCATGGCCAAAGAAAATGTTGTCGCCAAGGATCAGCGCCACGTTGTCCGTGCCGATGTAGTCCCGCGCAACGAGGAAGGCATCGGCGATGCCCCTGGGCTTATCCTGGACTGCGTACTCGAAGGACATGCCCAAATGCTGGCCGTCACCGAGTAAGCGGCGAAACGCCTCTTGTTCTCCGGGATTGGTGATCACGAGTACCTCGCGAATGCCCGCGAACATCAAGACCGACAGCGGGTAATACACCATCGGCTTATCGTATACCGGCATGAGCTGCTTCGAGACGACCCGCGACAGCGGAAACATGCGCGAGCCGGACCCGCCGGCAAGTACGATTCCTTTACGTCGTTTCATCGCATTTGCGGTTGCGCGGGCGGATCGCCAACCCGTGGTTCATGCTAGGGGTGCCGGCTTTAGCCTGTCAAGGCACCACTGCCGCCGACGGCCGGGTGGCGCGCCACCACGCGATCGTCCGCCGGAGGCCTTCCTCGAGGCCAACGGTTGGCTGAAAATCCAATAACCGGCGCGCGCGGGCCACGTCGAGACACCGGCGCTTTGGCCCCTCGGGCTTG
>CAYZHO010000137.1:0-7532 GCA_964478045.1 uncultured Myxococcales bacterium
ACGTTCACCGCCGTGCGAAACCGGTCCAGGAGCCAATCGACCGCCAGGATCAACGACACACCCTCGAGCGGCAACCCCACCGCCTGCAGCACCAAGACCATGGTAACAAGGCCGGCCTGCGGGATGCCCGCCGCCCCCACCGATGCCAGCGTCGCCGTCGCGGCGATCAATGCCTGATCCGTCCATCCCATCGGGACGCCGACCGCCTGCGCGATGAAAACCGCCGCTACTGCTTCGTACAGCGCCGTTCCGTCCATGTTCACGGTGGCACCCAGCGGAAGCACAAAGCTTGCGACCGCAGGGTCGATTTTGTTTCGCTCTTCGCTCAGTCGAAGCGTAACCGCAAGGGTGGCCGAGCTCGAGGCCGTCGCAAAGGCCGTGGCCAGCGCCTCCCCGAGATTCAGGGCGTAACGAAACGGCGGTCGGCGGCCGAAGAGCAAGAGTAGCGCAGGCAGAACGAACAGCCCGTGAAGGGCCAGGCCAGCCAGTACCGTCATGAAGTAGGCTCCCACCGCGCGAAGTTCCGCGCCGATCCCCGCCTGTCCTCCAGCGGCACCGAGGCGTGCAGCCACCAGTGCACCTACGCCCAGCGGCGCCGCGGCCATCAGCCAGTCGACGAGCTTGAGCAGGGCTGCATTACAGCCCGCGAAAAACTCCACCGCGCGCTGGGCGCTCTGGCCGGCGCGGCTGAGGGCGGCTCCGAAGGCAAGGCCAAACAGCAAGATGGGCAGGACGTCGAAGCGGGCGGCCGCAGCAAAAAGATTGGGCGCAATCAAGTGGTCGAGAAAACCTCTAGCGGCCCTAGTTTCCACAGCGGGCGCCGCCCCGAGACTGGTGCCCGCAATCGTAGCCCCGGGCTCGATCGCCGAAACCAGCAGAAGGCCCACGCAGACGGCGACCGTGGTCGTGGCCAGATAATAAGCGAACGTAAGCGCCGCCATCCGACCCAAGCGCCCGCGCTTTGCGATTCCCGCGACCGCATCGACCATCGAGCAAAAGACCAGCGGCAGAACCAGAGCTTTCAACGCGTTCAGGAAAAAGTCCCCGACCGGCGCCAGGCGCAAAGCGCCCGCCGGGGCCCACCACCCGAGCGCCCCGCCGGCAGCGACACCTGCGGCGACGCCCCACAGGAGCCACCGGTGCGAGTTCATTGACCGAGCAGTCTGCGCACCGGCTCGAAAGAACGCCGGTGAACCGGAGACGGCCCCAGCCTGGCCAGAGCCCTTATGTGCTGGCGCGTTCCATAGCCCATGTGCGCCCCGAAACCGTACCCCGGAAACGTGCGGTCGAGCTCTCTCATGAGGTGGTCGCGGAAGACTTTGGCGACGATCGATGCTGCCGCGACCGAAAAAATGAACGAGTCGGCTTTGGCGAACGCACTTTGAGCTATTGAGACACCCGGAATCCGGCAGGCGTCCACCAGCAGGTAGTCTGGCGGGGGATCGATTCCGACAACGGCCCTGCGCATTGCTTCCACTCCCGCCTCGCGAACCCCCAGGCGGTCCACGTCATGGACCTCCACGACCCCGATGGCCACAGCAGCGGCGTGCTTGCGGATCTCGGCGTCGAGCCGCTCGCGCTTGCGGGCGGTCAATCGCTTGGAATCGGCTACCTCCAGGACGGGGGGATCGATGGGAAAAACCACCGCAGCAGCGACGACCGGGCCGGCCAGCGGGCCTAGACCCACCTCGTCCACGCCTGCCACCCGCTGGTAGCCCAGATCCCAAAGCAACCGCTCGAGTCGCAGCATCTCAGGAACGGTACGCGCTGCCTTCGGCCTACCCGTCATTGTGCTTTCACCCCGCGCCCCTCCCTTTCCAGCAGCGGGCACCACAAGCCCGCGCTCACGCCCTCGAGGCCGGTTCAATCTCGCCGGTCCACGGCCAGCACGATCTCTATCAAGTCACGGATTGCTTTCTGCGGGTGTTCCTTGCGCTGCTCGCGCAAGAACCGGGCGCACTCGCCACAGGCGTCTGCTGCCTGGCCGAGCGCCACGACCGCCGCCGCCGGCGCCTCGCCCCGACCCTCAAGCACCGCGTCTTCGAGGAGGCGCCAAGCCTTCGGCTCTCGGAACTTGGCCAGAGCCAGCGCCGCTGGGTGAGCCACGTCGTCGCCTCGTTCGAGGGCGCGGCCGAGCGCGTTGATCGCCCCTTTGTAGCCGCTCAGCCCTAGTCCCGTGGCTGCCGCGCTCCTGACCGAAACCGAATCGTCTCCAACCACCACGCGCAAGGCCGCGTCGCGCGCTTTCTCGTCCGCGGCTGCCCGCGTACCGAGGATCCGCGCAGCGTAAGACCGTACCGCCTCGCTTGGATCGTCAAGGCGTTCGATCAGGTGCTCGGTCGAGCGCGGATGCCCCATGAGCTCGAGAGCGACCAGCGCACTCGCGGCCTTGAGCGTATGGCCGGCTGCGACCTCTTCGAGCGCCGGCTTGAGCGATTCGACGTGAGCCCGGCCAACTGCTTCCGCCAAACTAGCCACCAGTTCTCCGTCGCGATCGCTCGTCAGATAGCTTGCTACCCGCTTGCGTCCCTCCTCGCCGAGCAAGGCGAGATTGGCCGGCTTCGTCGCCAGGTAGCGCGCTGCATCTTCGGCCACCACTTCGACCGGCGAGTCGAGAGCTTCGGCAACGACCTCGGCCGCGGCGGCAAGGCGCTTCTTTCCCGTCAAGGTGAAAGTCGCCGTAAACTTGCGAACGACGGCGGCTACCCGTTCGATGTCGTCTCCTTCGAAAACGTAGCGCTTCCCGCCGAGCACCTGCTGGTGCGGAACGTTTGGGAGGTTGTCCCGCCAGTACTTGTACTGCGGCAGCAACCCGAAGGGCGCCAGGAAAGGCTTGCCCACCTCGAAAGGGGTTTCGTCGCCGTCCCCTTGCTTCTCGTAAACGAGGAAGATGCTGCGCGGTTTTCCCCTCCTCGCGTAAATCACGTCGACCAGGTCCGTAGGGTAGCCGAGCAACTGACCCTGCCGGTATTTGAGCTCTCGACTTGGAACCGCCTTGGCAACGGCCCAAGAGCTAAGCACGTAATCGAACAAGGTCTTGGGTGGACTAGCGTCCGCCCTCCCGGGGGCGAGCAAACACAGGAGAGCGAAAATCAAAGCGAGTCGCCGCATGGCACCTCCGGCGCGTTCCAGAACCTTGGGATACAGGGACTTGAGCTTGTCAGCGGTGATTCTAACAAGCTCACTCCCGGCTACCAATCCCCCTGGCTCGCTAGGACGGACTCGTCCGAAACATGGGAGGACACACGGCCTCCTCACCACTGGGTCCCGGTGGAACCCGCTGGTGTTGGCGGCGGGCCAGGCGCAGGAGAATCTTGAGCGAACTCTCGAACTCTTCGATTGGCCGAATCTCTAGCTTGCCCGAAGCGATCATGTCGTCGAGAAACTCGCGCCCTCGATCCGTCCGCGCGATCGTGATCGTCCAGTCCATCGCCCCCACGCCGCCACAGGATACGTCGGCAAGTTCGGCCGAGAAGTCCCCGCAGTGATGGCATTCCGGCCGCGCATACTCCTGGGCTTCCCGAAGCGGAATTTTCGTCACGCCGCCGTCGCGGCGGTAGACGAGGACCTCTCCCTTGACGTTGAACTTGCGTACTTCGGTCAGCGGAATTCCCAGCTCGCGCTCGATCTTGCCGACCATCAAGCCCTCGTAGTCGAAGACTTCCGAGCAGAGTAAGCCGATCCGGAGTGCTACGCATTCGGCTGGCGCCTTGAGGCTGCGGCGCTGCCGCTCGACGTGCTTCGGCTTCTTGCGGCCTCCCTCGAGGAAGCCGGTATCCCGCCATGCGGCCTTGTAGATGGGGGTGATCTGACAAGGTACGCCGACGAATCCTACCCGGCGAAAGCCCGAGCGAACAGCCTCGGCCAAAGCGAGGTCGTTCGGACAGTACGTGTACCAGGAGCCGGCAGCCGCAATGACCCCCTCGACGGTTGTCTCGCACGCGGGCCGTGGAGCGCAGGGCTTGTTCGGATCGGGAGCGGACACCACCGCCGCATCCAGCCGCCCGGTTTCGAGCCCATGGACGAGCATCGCCGTAACGACGCCGCCGTCCTGGCAGCGTTCCAGGATACGTTGATCGCGGGCCCGCGCGGCGAAGATTCGCTGGTACGGTCCGAAACCACCACGCAAAATCCGGCCTGTTTGGGCTCGCTCGAGATCCTCGTGGAGCTCAAACTCACGCGGTGCGAGCCGCGGGCACACTTGCGCGCAGACATCGCAGCCTATTCCTTCGCTGATCCCGCAGTAGTCGAACGGCGCACTTGCCTTGGCGGTCTGTTTCGGCTTGCCGCCAATGTACTCGATCACGTTGTGGGGACACACGAGCACGCAGGTGCCGCACTCGCAGCACGACCCGTAGTCGACCACATCATTCATCATTTGCTTAAACGTCGGGTGCACAACAGCTCCGGCCGCCTTCAGGTCTCGTCCTCGTAGCGGATCAGCGCGAAGGTCGGAATCGGCGCGAGGCGAGCGGCCCCTTTCAGGAACGCCAGTTCAACTAGAAACGCGCACTCCACCACCGAGGCTCCCACCTTGCGGACGAGGTCAACCGCCGCGCATGCCGTCCCGCCGGTCGCCAAGAGGTCGTCGATGACTACAACCCGGTGGTGCCGGTCCAGAGCATCGGTGTGGATCTCGAGCGCGTCGCTGCCGTACTCGAGCTCGTAGGACACTGTGTGGCGCTCGTACGGGAGCTTACCCGGCTTGCGGACGACCGCTAAGCCGACTCCCAGCGCGTAGGCCACAGGTGCGCCGAAAATGAAGCCGCGAGACTCGATGCCCACCACCGCGTCGACACGGCCGCGGTACCGCTCGGCAAAGCGATCCACGACCCACCGTAGGGCGCGCGGGTTGCCGAGGACCGGAGTAATGTCCTTGAAGACAATCCCCGGCTTCGGAAAATCCGGGATGTCGCGAATCAGCTCTTTCAGGTTCATCGCGCTCGCGCGGCCGACTGCGGCGGCAGGTAGAAGAGCGGATTGCGCGCGACGTTGTCCTTGCGCACCTCGAAATGGAGGTGCGGCTCGGAGGCTCGCCCGCTGTCGCCGACCGTCGCGATCCGCTGGCCTCGTTCGACGCGCGCCCCCGTGGGGACGAGGTTCCTGGCGTTGTGGGCGTACACCGTCGTCAGCCCGCCGTCGTGCTCGAGGATTATCACGTTGCCATAGCCGCTCAAACGGTCGCTAAAGATCACGCGACCCGCGCCTGCCGCCCGCACCGGCGTTCCCTTGGGCGCCGCGATGTCGATCCCGTCGTGGTGACCCGGTGGGCGCGGGCCGAACCCTGAGGTTACACGACCGGAGACCGGCCAGAGCAACCCCCTGCTCCGGGGCTCGTAGTGCCGCTGAGGCGGCTTGGCGCTCACGGCTCGGGGGGTGATGACTGCGACCGGAAGCTGGCGCTTGGCGCCCGGTATGAAAATGCGCTGGCCCGCCCGCACGTGGTACGGCGGGGGAATTCGATTGATCCGTGCTAGGCGCTTGTAGTCGATCCCGTACGCCTTGCTGATCCGATAGAGGTTCTCGCCGGGGCGCACGCGGTGGTGAATCCCAGTCGCACACGCGGCCGCAAGCAGCGCGCCGGCCACCACCGCCCGGCCAAGCGCGCTCGCTCGAACTCTGCTGCCGCGGTTCGCGTCCAGCTTTGCCGTCAGTGCTTGATCAAGAACGCCCACGCTGAGGCACCACTCACCACCACCGCCGTCACCACGCTCGCCGCAATCAAGACTCCGGCCACCGACGCCAGCATGTATTGACGGAATTCGAAACCGAGTAGGTACGCGCCGAGCGCTCCCGAATAGACGCCCGAACCCGGCAGCGGAACTCCGATGAAGAGCGCTAGCCCGATCGTTCCCCAGCGCTCGACGTACGGGTGCAATCGCGCGCGGGTGCGAAGCACGACCCGCTGGTACAACCGGTCGATCCACTTCACCCGCAAGAAGAAGTGCACCCCTCGATCGAGGAACAGCCACACGAGAGGCGCCAGTGCAATGTTGGCCGCCACGCAGATCGCAACCGTGCCGGCAGGACCAAAGCGGGTGTCGTAGAAACCGTAAGGAATCGACGCTCGTAGCTCGAACGCCGGCATGAACGTGATCAACACGAGCTTGACGAACGTACGCACCAGGGGCTGCCTCTTCCCGCCAACGAGCTCCCGATTCTATTGATGGCCGACCCCGCGCCCAGCCTCAACCCCCGGCCGTCCCCCCATCGCGCGTGCCTGGGTTCCGCCACCTGCCTTGCCCCACGCCAGGATCTCAGGGCACCCGGATCTCGAGCTTCGACAGGGCTTCCATGGACTCGTAGTTCGTCAAGTCCAGGTGCAACGGCGTGACCGAAATTTCGCCCCGCTCGACGGCGTAGAAATCCGTTCCCTGCTCGTCTTCGAAGCCGAGCTCGGCACCGCCGATCCAGTAATACTTGCGTCCGCGGGGGTCGGTCTTCTCGATGATCGCATCGCCGTAGCGCCGCTTCCCCTGTCTCGTGATCGAATAGCGCTTCGGATCGGCCCGCTCGGGGACGTTCACGTTGAGCAGCGTATCGGCCGGCAGGCGTTGCTCCCTCAACGCGCGCACGAGCGCCTTCGTGAACACGGCCGCCGCCTCGTAGCGAAACGCGACGCGCCCGACCTGCGAGACTGCCACGGCCGGCACCCCAAGGAGAACGGCTTCCATGGCCGCCGAGACCGTTCCCGAGTACGTGATGTCATCGCCGAGGTTTGCTCCGCGGTTGATGCCGGACACGACCAGCCAGGGCCGTTGGTCGAGCAAGCCGTTCAGCGCGAGGTTGATGCAATCGGTAGGCGTTCCGTCCACCGCGATCCAACCAGGACGCAAAAGGTCCGCTCGCAAAGGGCGGTCAAGCGTGAGCGCGTGGCTTGCTGCCGAACGCTCTCGGTCCGGGGCTACCACTACCACTTCGTCGAGTTCCTCGAGCGCCTCGACCAACCGAGTGAGGCCCTCGCTGTGGATTCCGTCGTCGTTACAAGCCAGTATCATTCGCCAATCACTTTGTTCCCTGCGACCGGAGGTAACCCAAACCGTGCGGCTTCTGCCATAGCACCTGCACGCTGCTACCTAGGGTACGACGATCGGCGTAGGGAGACGCAACGATAGTCGTAACTCAGATAGCAGGTTACCGTTTTTTTCTCATCCCGCTCGTGAGATTTTCTTGACAACCAGCCACCCCCTTCAGTATATTCCGCACGCCACGGTTCGAACGCCCCTGAGCTCCGGATGGGAGAAACCGATGCCCCCCAGGACCAAACGTGAGCCCGACCTTGAGGTGGTTGGCGAATCGAAACTCGGCATGATCGATGCAATTCGGCAGGCTCTGCTGGGCGCTCACCGGCGTCTAGGCACGCTCGAGCGCTGCGAGGCCGAGATCCTGTCTCACTCCATGCGGCGCGGTACCGAACCACGCTACGAGATCACTCTGGGCATTCGCCGCCGGCGCGCCGAATCTGCCGGCGGCGCATAGGCTTTTTAGCCAGCGGACAGCACCCAGCCAGGCCGCATACAGAAAACCCGGCG
>CAYZHO010000138.1:0-1530 GCA_964478045.1 uncultured Myxococcales bacterium
GCAAGTACAAGAGCCAAGCCGCAGCCATGGTCGAGACGAGCACTGCGGCGGCGGACGCTGCTGTCACTGGAAGCGAGAAGGAAAAGGAAACTGTGTAGAAGAGACCCCCGGCCACTGCCCCTGCCGATTCGGCCCAGTAGGCGCTGGTGGCCGGCACTCGGCCAGCGGTCATCCGAGCGCTTTCGACCAGAAGTAGCCCGAACAGCGGGCAGACCGGCACCAGCGCACCTGCGGCCAAGAGCGTGATCATCCCAAGGCTCGGGGCCGCAGCGGCCGACATCACGCCCCTGAGCGACCGGATCAAGAGGACTTCGAGCAGCGGGAGCAAGCCGGCAACAGCCAGTAGGGCAGCAAGCGCGCACGCCGGAACTTGCAGGCGGCGCCCCCCATAGCTGCCAGCGGCAGTGGCGAGCAGGGAGCACGCCAGGAACACTCCGACGACGAGTTCGTTGCCCGACCAAGCGGAAACGAACTCGCGAAGGCCGACGAGTTGAGCCAGCAGGGAGAGGAAACCCGTAGCGGCGGCGACAACCAGCCAGGCGGGCGGCCACACCGGCCGCTCGATCCGGCTTTGCTTGGCTCGCGGGCTGAACACGCCGGTTCTCGGGCCAAGGTATGCCCGGGCCCGATGGCCGTCAACGCCTTGGATTGGCTGCCCTCGACTGCGGCAAGCGTTGCGCGTACGGTGGGCTTAAGCGCTACGGGCAGGGGCGCGACCCGCTGCCGGAGGAAAACGAGCATGAGACGACTGACGACTGCGATAGTGGCTGCTTTGATCGCCGTGGGCACCGCAGGAGCCGCACCGCCGGCCGGCCACGGGGCGCGGCCTGTTGCGGGACACGGCGGGGGCGCTCCCGGTTATGGACCGCTCAGCTTGCTGCCGTTCCTGCTGGCCAGTGCAGACCTGACCGACGCCCAAAAGCAGCAAGTCAATGAGCTGGTACGGGCCAGGGGGGATCGCTTCCGGACCCTGTTCGCCGAACTCCGTAAAGTGAACGAAGAACTGAGCGATCGCATCTTCGAACCGGGCAAGCTGACGGCCGACGAGCTCGAGCCCCTGACGGAGAAGGTTCTCGATCTGCGCGGTCAACTGCTGCGTGAAAACATGGCGGTGGTTATCGGCGTGCGAGCGATCTTAACCCCCGAACAGCTCGCCAAGGCGGCGTCCGCTCGAAAGGCTCTCAAGGAACGAGGGTCGTCGCTGCCGCCCGGTCACCCGCCCACGGGCGCAGGCACGGTAGAGAACTGATGGAGAGCGATCGGCTGGCCCGAGCGCTCGCTCTGGCAGTCGGTTGCCACCGCAAGCAGCGGCGCAAGGGGTCGCGGCTGCCTTACCTGACCCATCCGCTCGCCGTGGCTGCAGCAATCGCTTCGTGTAGCGACGACGAGAATCTCCTGCTTGCCGCCATCCTGCACGATGCCGCCGAGTGCGGTGGTGGAGAGGCGGTGCTCGATTTGATCGGCGAGCAGCTCGGACCCGCCGTCGCCCGCCTGGTTCGATCTGCCTCGATCCTGGGGCAGAACACCGAC
>CAYZHO010000138.1:1540-3850 GCA_964478045.1 uncultured Myxococcales bacterium
CGCCTGCGATGTTCTCGACAACGCCTTGTCGATCCACCGCGACTTGCTGCGGGTGGGCTCCCGGCTGTGGGGGCGCTTCGCCGCCGGGCGCGATCAAGTCCTTGCCTACCTCGCCGAGGCTGCCGCGACCCTAGCCCCCAGCGCCGAGGGGCCGCGGGCTGAGCTTGCGGCCGTGGTTCGCTCAATCCAAGCCGTTGCAGCGGGCAGGCCGCCCCTAGCGAACTTGAAAAGACTTGGCCAATGGCGCCGCCGGCCGAGCCCGATCAAGGAACGCCTGTCTCGGGAGCTGGCTGCCGCCGGCGAACGAGAGGCTCAGATCGCACTAGCCTGCCTGGAGATCAGCGGCCTCTTCGGCAGTGCGCATGAAGCCCAAGGCCACGCGCGCCTCGAGCAAGCCGGCGCAAGCGAGCTCGCCCGCGAACTCCCATTGCCCTAATTCCGCTTGGGGCTGCCAAGCCGCAGCCACACCCCCGAGTGGGGTCCTTGGCCAGCATCCTTGGCCAGCACATGGAGGCCCGCGCTAGGTCCCAAGGCCTGCCTCGAAAAGCGAGCCCGATTGCTCCCAATAGCGCGCTCGATGCTCGGCCTTACAGGTGAGCTCGGGGATTTCCCTGAACGTCTAGACAGAGGTCGCGTCGATTCTCTCTTGACTCTAAGACCAAAAGCCACCATGCAAGGAGGCGCGCCCGGCCCCGCCCCGACCGATGATGAGCGCGCTTGCAACACACCGTCCTGCACGCATCCGGTTGCTCAACTTGGCCGGTGCGGCCTTAGCTGCTGCAAGGCTGCGCCTTCCTTCTCTCGACGAACAGGCATTGCTCGCTCGCGCCCGGCGGCTGGCTGGTGTCAAGCGCGTCGTAGAAGGGCCGTTTCGGGAAGGCTTGCGCCGACTGCTCTCTGCTCTTGAATCCGAAGCGCGGCTAAACACGCTCGGCCGGCTGATTGCGCGCGAAGACGTGCTCGGTTACCTCACCAACCGCCTGTGCATTCTCGATTACCGCCGCCGCCACCCCGAAGTTGGCGACCGCCGGGTACGCCGGCCGCTGTTCATCGTCGGCATGCCGAGGACTGGAACGACCATCCTTTTCAATCTTCTCGCGCTCGACCCAGCCAACCGGGCACCTTTGGGATGGGAAGTCGAGCGTCCCTGTCCGCCTCCTGACCCACTCGGCTACCACAGGGATCCTCGCATCAAGAAAGTGCAGCGCCGGTTCGACCGGCTTTACCGGCTTGAGCCGAACCTGGCCCGCATTCACATGATGGGCGCCCGGTTGCCGCAAGAATGCGTTGCAATCACGGCGCATGAGTTCTTGAGCGTTCAGTTCCACATCGTTTTCAACGTGCCCAGTTACCAAAAGTGGCTCGACCAGCAGAGCTTCGTGCGCGCCTACCGGTTCCACCGCTGTTTTCTGCAGCACCTGGCCGCGCGGATGCCCGAGCGGCGCTGGGTGCTCAAGAGTCCCGGCAACTTGCCCGTCCTCGCCGACCTGCTCGAGGTCTACCCGGACGCTTGCATTGTTCACACGCACCGCGATCCGCTCGAGGCGCTTCCCTCGGTAGCCAGTCTTTCGTGGACGCTGCGCCGTCTAGGTTCGGACCACGTCGATCCGGTCGAAGTTGGACGCCAGCAGGCCGAGCTGTGGTGGAAATACCTCGAGCGGGCTCTCGAGTCGCGCCGGCTCCTGCGGGATGCTTCGCGCCAGTTTCTCGACGTTTCGTTCGAGCTGATAAATCGCAGCCCAATCGCTGCCGTCGAGAGAATCTACGACCACTTCGGAATGCAACTGAGCGACACTGCCAAGCGGCGCATGCGCCGGTTCTTGGCCTCCAATCCACGGCACAAACACGGAATCCACCGCTACTCCCTCGAGCAGTTCGGGCTCGACCCGAGCCGCGAGGCCCGCCGCTTCGGCGCCTACCGCAGGCAGTTCGCCGCGGCCGGGTAACGAAAACCACCGTTCCACCGGTCGACTCACGCCCGGCCGTCGGCTAACCATGCCGCCATGGTGATCGAGCGAGCCGACCTACCCTTTAGTGAAATGAACGTGGTAGATACCGCCGAACTGCGCGGGGAGCTTTGCGGCCGCCTGCTCTCGGACCTAGGTGCCGAGGTAGTGCGTGTAGAACCCCCTGGCGGTAGCCCCTCGCGGCGCCTGCCACCGGCCGTCCCAGGCCAGGACACGGGCCTTTACTTCGCTCTGCGCAACGCCGGAAAGAAGAGCATTTGCCTGGACCTCGGCAGTGCCCAAGACCGCCGCCGGTTCGAGGAGCTACTCGAGTGGGCGGACGTGTGGCTCGACTCACGGCCCT
>CAYZHO010000138.1:3860-5569 GCA_964478045.1 uncultured Myxococcales bacterium
CCACGGAGCGCCACCCCCACCTGATCGCCGTCACGATGAGCGACTTCGGCAGCAGCGGGCCCCACGCCGACTACGCAGGGAGCGACATGATCGCCGTAGCTGCGGGCGGCATGCTCTACCGGGCCGGCGCGCCCGAAAAGCCGCCGGTGACCGTTCCAGGGAGCCTCGGCTACGATACCCTTGCCGTCTCCGCTGCCGTCGGCGTTGCCCTGGCCTACTGGCACCGGCGCCGGACGCGCAAGGGCTGCACGATCGACGTCTCGGCACAAGAAGCCGTCGCCAACTTGGCCGACTGGGGCGTCCCAATCTACTCCACACTCGGGATCTACCAGCACCGCGAGGGAGCCGGGAGCTACCCGATCTACCGGTGCAAGGACGGATGGATTCGGATGCTCATCTTCTCGAAACGGCAGTGGCACGCAGTGCTGGACTGGATCGGCCGCCCGCAGGAACTCTTGGATCCGCTTTTCGAGGAATACTTCGGCCGCTACGCGAACAGGCCCTTGATCGACCGTTACCTCAGCGAGTTCTTTGCCGGCTGGAACATGATCGAGGCCGCTACGGAGGCCCAGCGCCGGGGACTTGCGGCCACGCCGCTGTTGCGCCCCGCCGAAGCAATCGACAACCCGCACACTCGCGCCCGCTCGAGCTTCGTGCCCATGGAAATCCTTCCTGGCGTGAGGCCACGGGTTCCGGCCGGCTTCTACACGATCGACGGCGAGCGCGTCGGGCCGCGGGGGCGGGCGCCGCTTGCGGGGGAACATCAACAGTTGGAGCTGCGCCCGGCCTTGCGCGAGCCGGCGCAGCCAACCAACGCGGCGGGGCACCAAGCCAAGCCGCCGCTGGCCGACCTGTTCGTCGTCGACTTGGGCACCGGCGTGGCAGGTCCCGAAGTTGGCCGCCTTCTCGCCGATTTCGGCGCCGAAGTCGTCAAGGTAGAGTCGAAGACGGCGCCCGATTTCGTTCGCACCGTGATCCCCGGAGACATCAATGCTCCCTATACTTCGTCGAACCGCGGCAAGCAGAGTCTCGGCGTCAATCTGAAAACCGAACGAGGCGCCGCTCTTGCGCGCCGCCTCGTGGCGCAAGCCGACGTGCTGATCGAGAACAGCGCGGTCGGCGTTCTCGAGCGACTCGGACTCGAGATTGCCCGCTTGCGGGCCGACAATCCGCGCCTGATCGTATTCTCCACCCGGCTGCTCGGCTCGAGCGGACCGTGGTGCAAGTGGATCGGCTATGGCCCGAACGCCCACGCCGTTAGCGGCCTTCAATACCTGTGGAACTACCCGGAGGATGCCGAGCGGCCGGCTGGCTCGACCAACATCCACCCGGATCATTACGTCGGCCGCCTCGGCGCCCTAGCGGTGCTTGCCGCCCTCGTCCGGCGGGAGCGCACGGGACGAGGCATGCACATCGACGTCGCTCAGTTCGAAGTCCTCCAGCAACTCATCGGCGACGTGCTGGCCGCCGAGACTCTCGTGGGAGGCTCGGCCCGTCCGGCCGGCAACGACTCCCCGCTCGGTTACCCCTGGGGCGTTTACCCCTGCGCGGGAGATGACGAATGGTGCGTCATCAACGTCGCTACCGATGAGCAGTGGGCGGCCCTGTGCCGGCACATCGGCCGCCCCGAGTGGGCAGCCGTTCGCGGCGCCGCCGCCCGCCGTACGCGGCGGGAAGAAATCGACGCGGCGATCGCCGCGTCGATTTCT
>CAYZHO010000138.1:5579-7522 GCA_964478045.1 uncultured Myxococcales bacterium
CAAGAGCCGCTCGAGGTGATGCGCGTGCTCCAGGAGGCCGGGGTCCCTGCGGCGGCCGTCGAACACCCAGCGCTGCAACTCGCTGACCCCCACCTAAAGGCCCGCGGGTTTTTCCGGACCATCGAACAGCCGCGCCTTGGGAGCGTCTGCGTCGAAGGCCCGTGTTTTCGCGCCGAGGGGCTCGAGCCCACCGACGACCGGCCCGCCCCGCTTCTCGGCCAGCACACGCGCTCGATTTGCCGCCGGCGACTGGGTCTGAGCGACGGAGAAATCGAGGAACTCCTGGCCGCCGGGGTTCTTGAGGAAACCCAAGTCCCCTAGGTCTTTGCCACTCCTCAGGCGCAGCCGCGGCCCGGCACGGGAGCGCCGGCGGAGGCTCCTTTTCTTTTCGCGCATTTTGGCGCGCCCCGGTGCGGCCGCGAGCAAGCGCAGCAGGCGGTCCTGCCGGCTGATAGAATGGAAGTCTGAAGCAACTGCGGCGGGCAGAACCAATGCGCCTGCGGTTGGGAGACTAGTACCCATGACGATCGAAGAACGTTTGACGGAGCTCGAACGCAAATACCGGCGCATGAGCGCTGCGGCCACGGCGCTCGGCCTGGTGGTTGGCGCGGTAGTGCTGCTGGGCGCTCGCTTGCCGCGAGGCACGACCGTTCGCGCCGAACGAATCGAAGTCGTCGACAACAGCGGTAACCCTCGGGTGGTGATCGACGCTCCCGGCGGGCAAGGCCGCCTGGTTACCTACGGTAAGTCGGGAACGACGGCCGTGTTGCTAGGAGCAACCGTGGACGGCGAGGGAGTCGTCACTACGTTCAATCCCGCTGGCAAGGAGCTCGTTGAAGTCACCGTCACGCGCGAGGGAGAAGGCGTCGTGGCCACTTACAACGGCAAAGGCCAAGAGATGGTCGAGCTCATCACGACGGAACGAGGTCAAGGAGCGATCTACACCTACGACGCCGACGGAACTCAACTAGTGCGAATCATGGCCACCGAGCGCGGCCAGGGAGCGATTTCGACTTACGATGGGCAGGGGCAAAAGCTCGTTGGTTTGATGGCGACCGAGGACGGACAGGGCGCGATTTCAACTTACGACGGCAAGGGCCGCCCGCTGGTCGCGATCCTGGCAACCAAGGCCGATCAGGGCGCTTGGGTAACCTACGACGGCCCGACCGGTCACGAGCTCGTCAAGATCATTGGAACGCTCGACGGAGACGGGGCTCTGGCTACGTATAGCCACGCGGGAAAGAACTCGGTGGTCATCAGTGCGACGCCCCGGGGCGAAGGCGCGGTCTTCGCCTACAACGCTAGCGGCCGACGGACCCTGGCACTGGTGGCGCCCAATGGCAACGGCCCAGCCGTCACTGCCTTTACTCCCGGCGGATCCGTCCGGGCGACGTGGCCGTAGCACTGAAGGGCGCCTTGCGCGACACCGCCCTGGTTTGACAGCCAGCGCTTCCGGCGGCTAGCCTCAAGCAGGTGCTACGGCTGGTGAGGCGTCCTGCGAAAAAGACGGCTCTTGCCGTCCTTGTTGTGCTGGCGCTAGCGACGGTGGCCAGCGCCCGCCACGTCCACCGGCAGGCACCCCTGCCGCCTTCGGCCACTCGGCTGAGCAAGCAGCCGGCGGCGGCCGCCCAGCCACTTGTTTGCCCTGCCTGCGCGCTCGCACACCACGTCGCCGCTCCAGCCGAGCAAGCGCCGGCCAAGCTGCTGCCCCCCTCTCCGGCGCTAGCGGTTGCGCACGATGCGGCCGTACTGCGCTCGCAAAGCCGCCACGGCGCCCTGACGGCCAGAGCGCCACCGGCCTAAGGCTTCCCGGCCAGGCGGCCCCGCACCAATGCGGGCCGCGATCCGACGCCATCGCCAAGCAGCACTTGGGGCACGCGGGATACCCGCGTGCAGGAGGACTTCGTATGAAGGCAACGAGCGCTTTCGCCAAAAGGCGCCGG
>CAYZHO010000139.1:0-7433 GCA_964478045.1 uncultured Myxococcales bacterium
TCTTCGTGAAGCCCCCTGGGGGTTGGGCCGGGACGCTTACGGAAAGCGCCAAGCTCGTTGCTTCCGACGGAGCACCTAATGACGTGCTTGGGTACTCGGTGGCGATCAGCGGAGACACGGTGGTTGTCGGAGCGCAAGGTGATGACATTGGCGCGAGCGGGCAGCAGGGATCCGCGTACGTCTTCGTGAAGCCCCCTGGGGGTTGGGCCGGGACGCTTACGGAAAGCGCCAAGCTTGTTGCTTCCGACGGAGCATCCTACGACCAGCTTGGCAACTCGGTGGCGATTAGCGGAGACACGGTGATTGCGGGAGCTATTGGGGACGACGTTGGCGCTAACAGCGACCAGGGCTCCGTCTATGTGTTCGTCAAACCTGCTGGGGGCTGGACGGGTACGCTGGTGGAGAGCGCCAAGCTGACTGCCTCGGATGGGATGCCGTACGACGGGTTTGGTGCGTCTGTCGCAATGTTTTGGGGAGGTCGCCGTGGTAGGCGCTCCCTGGGGCGATGTTGGCGCAAACGGCAACCAGGGCTCCGCATACGTCTATGTCAGGCCACCGGCGGGCTGGGCGGACATGAACGAAACGGCAAAGCTTGTGGCATCCGACGGTGCGACGGGCGATGAGCTGGGCTCCGCGGTGGCGACCGATGGGGACATCGCGGTGGCCGGTGCTCACCGCGACGACGTCGGCACCAACTGGGATCAGGGCTCGGCGTACGTCTTCGTAAAACCCAACACTGGATGGGCGGGAACCATGACGGAGGCGGCCAAGCTGACGGCTTCCGACGGGGCGGCGCTAGACCTGTTCGGCAACGAGGTGGCAGTCAGTGGAGGCACGGTGGTGGTAGGGGCGCCTTGGAGCGACGTTGGGGCGAAGTTCGACCAGGGCTCGGCCTACGTGTTCGCCAACGTGCCGGCGCCGAGCACGACGACGACAACGACCACGAGTACTACCACAACGACACTGCCTCCGGGGACCTGTCCTGCCACGCCGCTTGCGAGTTGCGACGTGCCGCAAAAAGCAGTGATCGTCATCAAAGACAACAACGACGATACGCGCGATCGCTTCAAAGTGCGCCTGATCCGCAACGCGCCGGAGCGCACGGGAGCAGAGCTTGGCGATCCCACCGCGGCGGCAATCTACACGACGTGCGTGTGGAGTAACTCAGCGCCGTTCGCTGAGCTCGTGGCTCCGCCTGGCCCGAACTGGGTGGCAGCCAGCACGAAGGGCTACAAATACCGAGACCGCTCGCTTACCAGCGACGGCCTAAAGCTCCTCAAGGTGCTTGCGGGGCCAGAGGCGAGACCGCGGCCGACAAAGGCGATTGTTGTGGGCGCTGGCGTAAACTTGCCCGACCCGCCGCTGCCGATCCCCGAGCCGGTTGACGTAACGGTCCAGGTGATCGACTCGGAGACGGGTATCTGTTTCGGGCAAACCTTTGACAGCACGCACGTAAGGAAGAACGGGGCGAATCGCGCCAACACGGTTCGCGCCTTCAAGGCCGTCAACCGGTAGGGCGGCTTGGGGGCCTCCCCCATGTGTCTGGCCGAGTTTAGATACATGGGGGAGACCGGCGTTCAACGCGTTCTCGGACGCTCGGGGTGCGTGCGCCCAAACCGTTGCTCGGCCAGCGCGCAGCCGGCGAGGTCCACCTGGGCGAAGACTTCCCTTGCTCGACCGTGTGGCGGCGTGCTACTAATAGCGGCGCGTCCGGGCTCCCCGCGGAGACGAGGGAAAACCATGCGCCACTTACTGCGGCCCGGACTTCTGCTCGCCTTGGCCCTATTGCTTGGCTCGCTGCCCGGCAACTCGCCGGCTGCGGGTGACCCGTGGGGCGGGCACAGCATCGACGACCCGTACGCGATCGACCAGATCGTCCTCGTGCAGACCCTGCACCAGCAGGGCTACACGGGCGAGTACTACGAAAACCGCGCCTACACGTGCGGTCGCAGCGGTTACCAGACTTTTCTTCTCGTATATCCCGACGGACTTGCCTTAAGCGTTGAGAGGCCGCTTTGGGTCCGCATGCATGGCGGAGGCGTCGGGGCTTACGACGCCAATGGCAGCTACGTGCCAGCCGAGATGGAATCCGCCAACGATCAAGAGAGTGCGACCAAGCTTGGCCATCTGCTCGGTGAAGGCGGCTTGATCGCCAAGGTACGGGCGCACGCGGCGGGATTTCGCTTCCTCATGCCGTCGCTTTGCGACCATGACGTCTACTCCGGCGTTGGGGTACCGGACCTCAACAATCCGAACTCCCCGGACGAGAACGGGCGAGTGCGCGCGGCCGATGGGCTGCTCGCGACCAAGGCGGCCATTGCATTTGCTCGCCGGCGAGCGCGCACCTCGCACACGTTCTTGCACGGTACCTCGGCCGGTTCGATCGGTACCTTCAGCGTGGCCTATTCGTTTCAGCGTGAAGGACTGGTGCTCTCCGGTATCGTTTCCGACTCGCATATGATGGGCCGCGGGCTCGAGGACAACGCGGACTTGTTTTGCATGCCCTTTCCGTACGACCGTTCGCTGCTGATTCCGAAGATCGGCCCGCTCGCGGATCACTTCTACCCAGAGGACATCGTAGCGGCCGGCGAGATGCACGTTCCGGTCTATCACTTGTGGAACCGCGGAGACCCGGCCTGTTGCGGCTCGGCCCTACAGACGTACCTCGACGAATTCGGTGTTCCCTACAGTGAACCCGGCTGCCTACACGAACACCGGGCGTATCACGACGCGATCGTCGCCAATCCGCCCGGCGGGCCGGGGCGCTCGGTGAGCGTGGAAGTCTGCGTCAACGACGCCGGCACGGCCGATCCGGGAGCGTGTAACCTGCATTCGCCGACCAAGTACCACTACACGCGGGCCAATCCGCCCGGGGATCAGTTGCGCGGGGGCAGCGATTACAATCAGGCGATCATCGAGTGGGTCGACCAGCGCTTGACCGAGCCATACGCTGTTGTGTGCCCGGACGCACCGGCGCCTCACTGCAACCAGGCGGCGCGCGCAAAGCTCGAATACGACGAGCGCAGGCCGGGCAAAGAGAAAATGAAGCTGCGGTGGAGGCGCATGGCGCAAACCGCGGCGCGCGAGGACTTCGGCGACCCGGTTGGAGGAAACACCAGCGTGGCCCTGTGCATTTACAACGACGCAGGGCGACTGCTCCAGCAGTTTTCGATCGACCGGGCCGGCCAGTACTGCGGCGCGGCTCCTTGCTGGAAGCCGGTCGGCGGCGGGGGCTACCGCTATCGCGATAAGACCGGATCGGCCGGCGGGGTGACCAGCGTTCGCTACGTGTCGGGCGCAGCCGGGAAAGGCCGCGCCGATGCCAAGGGCAAAAACAACGCGGCCAAGGGACAGAGCAGATTGCCTGTCGGAGTGGCGGCGTCTCTTTCGGGCAGCCGCAGCCCGACGATCCAAATGATTTCGAGCACCGGCCTTTGCGCCGGCGCGACGATGACCGCAGTCAAGACAGACACAGGGGCTGTGTATTCGGCCCGGCGCAAGTAGAATGCGGGCGGCGTGCCGTGTCTGGTTCTAAAGCCGGGGCGCGAGAAGTCTCTCTTGCGCCGCCATCCTTGGATCTTCTCCGGGGCCGTAGCGGAGGTTGAGGGCGATCCCGCTGCCGGCGATACGGTCGGCGTGCGCGCTGCGACCGGCGATCTGCTTGCGCGCGGCGCCTACAGTCCCCGGTCGCAAATCCGCGCGCGCCTTTGGACGTTCGATCCTAAGGAGGCCGTCGATCGGGCGTTTTTCCGCCGGCGGCTCCATGCCGCCATCGATCTGAGGCGCCAGCTCGTTTCGTTGCGCTCTACCAGCGCCGTCCGCCTTGTTCACGGCGAGTCGGACGGGCTGCCAGGAGTAATCGCCGACCGCTATGGCGAAACTCTCGTGCTGCAGTGCTTGACTGCGGGAGCCGAGCGCTGGCGGGACGTTCTGGCCGATCTTCTGGTGGAGTTGACCGGAGCGGAGGAGCTCTACGAGCGCTCGGACGCCGAGGTGCGGTGCCTCGAAGGGCTGCAGCCGCGCGCCGGTCCCCTGCGCGGCTGTCCGCGGCGATGGGCCGAGATCGTCGAGCACGGCCTGCGCTACCGGGTCGATATCGCCCGAGGCCACAAAACGGGCTTTTACCTCGACCAGCGCGCGAGCCGGCTGCTGGCGCGCCGCCTGGCCGAAGGTCGCGAGGTACTCGACGCCTTCTGCTACACAGGGGGATTTACGCTCAATGCTTTGGTGGGAGGCGCCAAGGGCGTCGTCGCGATCGAGGCCTCTGCCGACGCCTTGGCGCTTGCGCGCGAGAACCTCGAGCTCAACGGGCTAGCGGCCGAGCGAGTGGAGTTCGTCGAGGGAGACGTATTTCGCGTTCTCCGGCGGTTGCGCGACGCTGCGCGCTGCTTCGACATGGTCGTCCTCGACCCGCCCAAGTTTGCTCCCACCTCTGCCCACGCGCACAAGGCGGCCCGCGGCTACAAGGACATCAACCTCCTGGCCCTCAAGCTGCTGCGGCCCGGTGGCCTGCTCCTTACGTTTTCGTGTTCTGGTGGAGTGGATGCGGCTCTGTTTGAGAAGATCGTGGCCTCGGCGGCGCTCGACGCTGGCGTCGAGGCACAGGTGCTCCTGCGAACCTCACAGGCCGAGGATCACCCAGCGTCGCTGTTTTTCCCGGAAGGAACGTATTTGAAAGGGTTGCTCGTGGCGAGAAGGTGAACGCGTCCAAGGAGCCACCGGGAACGAGCGGCCGTGTTCACGGCGGTCCTTGGAGCCGCAGCTCGAGGTGGGTTTTTTCGGTGACCGAGATCCCCGCGCCGGCCGAGCGCGTTTGGGAATAGTCGCGCGTGAGCACGCCCTGGTTGGGATCGCCCTGCCATCCGTCGAGCAGGAACCCGTTGGGTCCGGGGGTGCCGTGGCCCGTCATCCACGCCGTGAACCAAAACAACGTATCGGTGGTGACCGACTTCTTGTCTCCCGGACACTTGTGGAGGATTCGCTCGCCGGGGTTGCCGGGGAAGAAGTAGACGCCGAGCGGTCCGGCGCCAGGATCCAGCGGAATCGTCACGTGATTGTTGCTGCCCCAGTATCCAAGAGCGTGCGAGCAGCGCAGCGAGTCGGTGAGCCGAAAGCTGTCGTATGCCGAACGTCCTTTGGCTTCGTACTTGAGGATTCCACTCGACTCCGGAGGCGGCTTCAGGTGCACGTTGGTCGAGACCGTTGAGTAATAGTCCTGGCCGGTGTCAAAGTGAGTGTGCATGTCCGAGCGCATGACGAACGTAAGCCGCGGGGCACGGTAGAACTGCACCTGCAGAATATGAACCGCCTCGCCGCCGTTGCCGCGCACCAGAGGCCGGACGACCAGCTCGAACGTTTGCCACGCCGGCATCAAGTCGGTGGCCTTGACCCACACGTTACCGGTCACCGAGTCCAGCAGGAAGTAAGCGCGCAGCTCCTTGGGTAGGAGTTCGTCGACCGCTTCGTACGTAGCCGTTGCATCCCCGAGGGCGTTCGTAGAGGTGTCTTTTTGCACCAGCGAGCCGTGCTCGGGCAGTTTGCCGTCGATGCGCCACTCGACCGGTTTGCGCGCCGGGCCTTTGGGCGGCAGGTTGCAGTTTCCGATAAAGAGGGCGATCTGCTTCGGCAGGCTGTTCAGATCCTGCTGGAAGTCGAACTCGAGGTGGGCGGTGGCGGTGCTCCGGTACGGGCTGTTTTCGCCGGGCCGCCGGTGAGTGATTAGGTCCGGCGTGACGTCGAGCGTCATCTGGTAACTGTAAAGCACGATCGACGCGCAGATCGAGGCGCCGATCGAGGACGTCCATCCGATCGGAAAGTCGATTAGCTTGCCGATCTTGGCACCGATCTGCCCGCGCACGATCTTCGGGATGAGCGGCGACAGCGTTGGCAGTGCCGAACCAAACCGCCGCTCAGGCCCTTCTGCGGTGCTCGCCCAATGGGCTGCCTCTACCCATCGAACCGCACTTTTGGGCCGAGACGAACGGCTTGTGGTGCCTGCTCCCGCGGCAAGCTGTGCGTTTGGCTCAGCAGTTGCACGGGCCCGCTTGCCGGCCGCCGGCGCTGCTTCGGGTTTCTCAGGGCCAGGTAGGGCGCCGCGGGTTCGGGCGGGCACGCCGGTGGCGAGACCGCCCGGCGCGGCGCTTGCGTGCTGGGTGCCCTGCAGTCCGGCGGCCGGTGAAAACGCGCTGTATTCGATTTCGTAGAGGAGCAATGCCACTTGCAGCGGGTCGAGCATCCCGTCTCCCCACACCGGGTCACTGCCGCCGGCGCGGGCGGCACGCTCGCGGCCAAGCGCGATGACTAGGGCCGGCAGGACTTGATCGGCGCTGTAGGACTGTGCTAGCGCGATCGGCAGCAGTGCAGCGCCGAGCGAGGCGGCCGTCAAGGGAGCTCCGTTGGAGGCATGGGCGGCGCCGGCCGCGCTCACGCCGGCCAGAAACGAGTCGACCGGCATCAGAGTCTGCATTGCCATCGCTCGTCCAATGGCTGCGGCTTGGAAGTCGAGTAAAGGCGGCTTGCCGGCGGTAAGCTGGCCCTCGAATGCGGCGCCGTCGCTCGAAGCGACCGCAGGAATCGAGAACGACTCGAAGATTTGCGCGACTTCGGCTGCGCTAAGCGGTTGGCCCGCGGCGACCCGGTCGTAGATTGCGGCGGCCACCGAGCGGACGTCCTCGCGGCGCACTCCGGTGCCGGGGCATTGCTCGCAGCCCAGCACCATGGGCTGGCCGACGGCCAGCCGGAGCGCGGCCAGAGCATCGGTGGCCGAAACCCCGCCGGAGCCGTCGGCATCGCACACGCACGGATCGCACGCGGTCAACCCGACGGCTGCGCGCAGGAGAAAAAGCGCGTCGGATGCGGTGAAGCGAAAGTCGGCGGTCGGGTCGGCGCAGCCTGCAAGCGGCGCCAGCGTCGTGGTCGTCGACGAACTCGTGGTCGTCGTGCTCGACGTCGAGCTGCTAGTCGAGGTGGTGCCCGGCCGGGTCGGGGGCGGGTAGGTCACGCTGGTCGAAGTAGTCGAGCTCGTCGAGCTGGTCGAAGTGCTCGAGCCGCCCTGCGGCAGGCTGCTGCTCGTGCTTGTGGTGGGCAGCGTGATCCCCGGCGGCAGGGTGACCCCCGGCGGCAAAGTGACCCCCGGAGGTAAAGTAATGCCCGGCGGGAGCCCAAGCCGGGTCGAGGACGGTAAAGCGGGTGAGGCGGCCGGGGCTTGGCTGCGCCTGCCTGGTTCGTGAGGCCCCCGGCGGGCCAGGCGGATCCTGGGAGTGCCCGGCGCAGGCGCGCCCGCGCCTCGGACGGCTGGCCGCATGGTGATCGTGGATCGCGCGCGCGGCGGAGCAGCGGCTTGGTGCGCCCGGCTCGCGGCGGTCCCCGCACTTGCGGAGCCCAGGCACACGGCGGCTGCAAGCGGCAAAGCAAGTAGGTGGATCGGTCTCAAC
>CAYZHO010000140.1:0-7427 GCA_964478045.1 uncultured Myxococcales bacterium
GGATTCATCAGCGTGCGGTCGTCGCCATCGAGCAGGCTCCGCCGCTGCGGCGGCGCATCGCCCAGTGGGCGCTGGCGGTCGGCCGGATCAACGCGGAGGCCAAACGGGCCGGCCGCAAGCCCCCGGCTTGGGCACGGATGCTCCTGCCGCTGGCCGATCGGCTAGTGCTGGCAAAGATTCGGGATTTGTTCGGCGGGCGTGTGCGGTACTTCGTTTCCGGGGCGGCTCCGATTGCGGTCGAGGTTCTCGAGTTTTTCCACGCTGCGGGAATGCTCATTCTCGAGGGGTACGGCTGCACGGAAATTTGCGGGCTCAGCCATATCAACCGCGTCGACGATTACCGGTTCGGCACGGTCGGTAAGCCGCTCGAAGGGGTGGAGTGCCGGATCGGCGACGACGGAGAGGTGCTGCTGCGGGCGCCGTTCGTTTTTTCGGGCTATCACAACCTTCCCGAGGAGACCCACGCCGCCATCGACGAGCAGGGCTGGCTCCACACGGGTGACATCGGCGAAGTGGACGCCGATGGTTTTCTGCGGATCACCGATCGCAAGAAGAACCTTCTGAAGACGGCTGGGGGCAAGTACGTAGCGCCGGCGCCCATCGAGTTGGCCATCGCGCGCGAGGACCCTCTGATCGGACAAGTCTTCGTCGAGGCGGAAGGCCGCCCGTACGTGACGGCGCTCATCGCCCTCGACCCACTCGAAGCGCCGCCCGGTGCCTTCGACCCAAGTGGCGAGGTTACGGCCGAGACGAAGGAAAGACTGGCCCGCGCAGTGGGGCGGGCGAACCGGCACCTGGCGCGCTACGAGCGGATCCGGCGGTTCGCGGTCGTGGCGGGAGAGTTTCGGCTCGACCGCGGTGAAGTCACTCCCACGCTCAAACTCCGCCGCCATCGGATTCGCGAGCGCTACGGGGAACTGCTCGACAGCCTCTATGGCGAGGCGCCCGGCGGAATCGAGCCCCAAACCGAGTAGGCGCCGGCTCGCGCAGTCTCGCATCAGGTCGGCCGCAAACGTACTCTAGCGCATAGCGTCATTCGAGCAGACGGGGCTAACAGCCACGCGCCGCCGGCGCGCTAGGCCCGCGGCCGCGGGCGAGCGGCCGCAGGGGCCGGCAAGCCCACTGGGAAGGAGCCGATCGGATGCCGACGAAGTTGACCCGCAGAGAGTTTCTCTATTGCTCGGGCGCCACCGCCCTGACGCTGGTCCTTACCTCGCTTGCGAGGCCTCGGGCAGCCGCCGCTCGGCGGGCAAGCATGCGCCAGGGCCGGGCGGCTCGTTCGTACCGGGACTGGCGCGACGTCTACCGCGAGAAATGGACCTGGGATCGGGTGGTACGCTGCAGCCATACGCGCGCCAACTGCCTGTCGGCCTGTTCGTGGGACGTCTACGTCAAGGACGGCATCGTCTGGAGGGAGGAACAGGCCTCCGCCTACGACCACGGCGGTCGCGCGGGGGCCCCGGATTTCTTCCCCCGTGGCTGCCAGAAGGGGGCCTGCTACAGCGATCTAATGCACTCTCCCCAGCGCCTGCGCTATCCGTTGGCGCGGGTCGGGGAGCGAGGCAGCGGGAAGTGGAAGCGCATCGGCTGGGACGAAGCTCTAGAGCGAATCGCCGAGGCCGTCGTCGAAGCCGCGGCGGCCCACGGGCCGGACACCGTCGTGACCGTGCCTGGTCCAAACTTCGACCAGGGACCGACGTCGGCGGCCGAGACGCGCTTTGCTCATTCGGTCGGTGCTACGATGCTCGACACGTTTTCGGGAATCGGCGACATGCCGCTCGGGCTGGTGCAGACCTGGGGCACGTTCCTGAGCGGCGGCACCAGCGACGATTGGTTTCTTTCGGACTTCATCGTCATCTGGTGCGCCAATCCCGCCTACACGCGGATTCCGGACATGCATTTCCTTACGGAGGCCAGGTACGCGGGCACGAAGATCACGCTGGTGGGGCCCGACTACAACGCCACGGCGATGCACGCGGACCAGTGGCTCAGCCTGCGGGTGCAGACCGACGCAGCCTTAGCGCTCGGCCTTGCGCACGTCATCGTCGCCGAAGGACTCATTGACGAAGACTACGTTCGCGAGCAGACCGACCTTCCTTTTTTGGTTCGCACGGACACCGGGCGGTACCTGCGCGAAAGCGACCTTAAGCGTGGGGGACGCGACGACGTCTTTTACCTGTGGGACAAACGGCGCGAGCGCCTGGCCCGGGCTCCGGGAAGCGCCGGAATGCGCAAGCCCACCCTGCGGCTCGGCGCGCTCGAGCCGGCCCTGGAGGGCCGCTGGACGGTTCGGCTCGCAAGCGGCGCGCGGGTGGAGGTCGAAACGGTCTTCGAGCGTCTCAAGCGCCACCTGAGGGCCTACGATCCCGAGCGGGTGGCGGCGATCACGGGCGTGGGCCCCCGGCAGATTCGGTCCCTGGCCCGCGAAATCGCTGGCGCTCGCGCGGCTCTGATCTATGCCTCGGTCGGTGCCTGCAAGCACTACCATTCCGACCTCCTCCATCGCTCGCTGGCGCTCGTCGTGGCGCTTACGGGTCATCACGGCAAGCCCGGAGCTGGACTGCGCTTCGGTTCCTGGTGGGGCCTTACGGGATTCGAAGAGCTCGCTCAGGTTCAAGAGCTGCCCTGGTGGCAGCGAGCGGTGATGCGCCTGGTTGGGCGGCCTGCGGTTCGCGACGTCGAGCGGATGCTGACCGAGCTCAGTCGCCAGACCACGTTTACACCGGTCCTTCCTTGGCTGTACGTTCACGCCGGACACGACGAGATTGCGGGACGACCCGAGTACCACGATCCGGACAACCCCCTCTCGGTCGATGAAGCAATGAAGGCCGCGATCGAAGCCGGATGGATTCCGATCCATCCCGCGCCAGGGCGCGATCCAAAGGTGCTGCTGGTGACGGCCTGCAATCCCCTGCGGCAGTGGCCGGCAACGCAACGCACGCTCGAGCGGCTGTGGCCGAAGTTCGATCTGGTCGTCCACATCAACACGCAGATGTCGAGCACTGCCCTGTGGAGCGACATCGTGTTGCCCGCGGCCGGCTTCTACGAGAAGCAGGGCATCAAGTACGCCTGGGTGTTCGTTCCTTACCTCGTGCTCGACGACAAGGCGGTCGAGCCACTCGGTGAAGCGCGCGACGAGTGGTGGGTCTTTGGCAACCTCGCCCGGCGCGTCCAGCGCTTGGCTCGGGCCCGGCACCTCGGGCCGCTCCCAGGCGTGGGGGGCAAGAAGGTCGAACTGGGCCAGGCTTACGAGGTTTGGAGCGACGGCGGGCGCTTCGATCCGGACGATCCCAAGAGCGCGATGGACTACATCTTCGAGCGCTCGGAGATCTGCTCGGGTACGACCTGGGAGCGCGCGATCGAGCGAGGCGTGGTGCCGATCCGGCGCAACGGCGTCTACGCTTCGCTAAACAACGTCTGTACCGACGTGGACTTCGAGCGCCCGACCTACCCCAACGCGTGGCAGGTCGAGGGGAAAGAATCGTGGCCGACTCTGACCGGGCGCCAGCAGTTTTACCTCGACCATCCCTGGTACCTGGCGGCCGGCGAGGCCCTGCCCGTCCACAAGGAGCCCCCGGCCATCGGAGGGAGGTACCCGATTCGCTTGACCGGCGGCCACACGCGCTGGAGCATTCACACGATCTGGCGGTGCCAGCGGCACATGCTGCAGCTCCAGCGCGGAGAGCCCGTCCTTTATATAAATCCAGAAGATGCCCGTCGCCGCGGGATCGGCGATGGCTCGCGAGTGCGGGTGCGCAACGACATTGGCTCGTTCGAGTGCCTGGCCAAGCCGTCGCCGGCGGTGCAGCCGGGTCAGGCGATCATTTACCACGCCTGGGAGAACTTCCAGTTTGCCGGGCACCGCGGCCAGCAAGAGCCGATTGCGGCGACCTTCAAGGCCCTGCACCTCGTGGGCGACTACGGCCAGCTCCACTACCGGGCATTGTATGCCGGCCCGAACTTCGGCCCCCGCGGCATGGCGGTCGAGGTCGAGCCAGTCCGGCCCGCTTAGCGGCGCTCGCGGTAGCGTGCCTTGACCTGAGCGCCGCGCCGATCGAGCAGGGGGCGAACGGCGCGCGTGAGTTGCGGCAAGTGATAGCCGAGGTTCGCCGTCCACGCCGTCAGTCGCGGGATCACGAGCTCGGCCGCCCCGCTGTGGGCGGCCTCGACCACCAATTTGGCTACTTCCTCGGCGCTGCTCATTGGCTGCGAGAACACGTAATCCGGCACGTTGTCGAGATCGGACAGAATGAAGTCCGTAGCAATCGGGCCGGGTGAAACGACCGAAACCGTGATTCCCGACCCCCGCAGTTCCTCGGCTACGGCAAAGCTTAGGGCGCGCAAGCCGAACTTGGTGGCCGAGTAGGTTGCTTCGTGCGGCGTGGGCACCATGCCGGCAATCGAAGCCACGTTGACGATCGCGCCGCCGCCGGCTTTGCGCAGATAAGGAATGGCAAGCCTCATCAGGCGGATTGGGGCTTTGAGGTTTACTTCGACGACGCGCATGAGGTCTTCGGGGTCGCGCTTTTCGAACGGGCCGCGCGCGTTATAGGCCGCGTTGTTGACGAGGACGTCGAGGGTGCCGTACTCGGCGACGGCGCGCTCGAGAAGGACCGCGCACGCATCCGGGTCGGTTACGTCGGTCGGGACGGCCAGGGCCGAGCCGAACGAACGTATCTCGGCCGCCAGTTGCTCGAGAAGGTCGGCGCGCCGGGCTGCCAGCACCACGTTGGCGCCTTCTTCGGCGAAGAGCCGGGCGGCCGCGGCGCCGACTCCCGCGGACGCTCCGGTGACGACGACCGTTCGGCGTTCAAATCGCATCGGCATCGCTTGGACCTCCTGGCACGGGGTGTACGGCCGGAAGCACACGGTGTCCCAAGCACGGGGAGAAGGCCAGCGAGGCTGGCTTGCTCGACCTCGGTGTCGCGCTTATGGAAAAAAGACCAAACCCGGTGCTGCGGCACTGGACGACCAAAGCGGGGGAAAACAAGGGATGATCGATCTCGGTTTCTTTTCTCCGGCGGGCTTGCTCGCCTGCCTCAATCCGCGCACGCGGCTCGGGGTGGTGGCCATTGGGGTGCTGCTGGTGCCGCTTGCGGCGGGAGCACAGCAGACGGCTTCCGCGATTCCCGAGCCCAAGCCGGTGTGGATCGCGGGCGTGCCGAACGCAGTTCAGATTGGCGACGTGGTAATCTCGGGCCAGCCGACCCGCGAAGCGATCAAGCTGCTGTCGATGCAAGGCTACCACACGGTGGTTTCGACCCGAGCTCCGGGAGAACTTGACTGGGACGAGAAGAAGGAAGTCGAAGCGGCCGGCATGCGGTTCGTGTCGATTCCGATGCCGAGTCCGGTCGAAGAAATCACCGACGAGCAAGTTGCGCGCCTTGCCGAGGTCCTCGAGAAGGCAGAACGTCCGATTTTACTTCACTGCGGATCGGGCAACCGGATTGCGGGACTCTGGGCGGTCTACCTTGCCGAGCGCAAGGGCATTCCGGTCGAGCGGGCGCTCGATCTAGGGGCGAAAGCGGGCATGCGCAGCGTCCGCTCGGCGGTCGAAAAGCGCCTTCGCCGCTAGCGGCCGGCCGCTGGGTATGAGCTGCGGCGGGCGGGCGGTGGCGGGAGGCCGCCCGCGCCGCGTTTACTGGCCGACCGCGCGGCGCCCCTCCGATTGCCCGCCGGGCCGCAGGGCGAGATGCTCGGGGACGACGTCGCGGCGGAAGACGTCCTCTTCACTTTCACGCCGGCGCACTACGCAGGCGCGGTCGCCGGTGACCAAGACCACAGCGGGCCGCGGCATCGCATTAAAGTTGCTGCAGGAGACTTCCTGGTAGGCTCCGGTGTCGAGGAACGCGATGACATCGCCCACCTCGACCTCGGGCAACTTGACGCTCGGCAGGATGCGGTCTCCGTAGCAGCTACGCCCGACGACGTCCCCCTTGATCACGCGCGGGGCGTTTGCCTTGTTGGCGATCCGGTAGTCGTGGAGGTGGTGCTCGAAACGGCCGCCGGTTAGCCAGAACTCCGTCGTATCCACCATCACCAGCAGCCACGGAATCGGCTCGCTGCGGCGCTTGACGGCTTGCACGGTGGCCAGATGAATCCCCGTGTCGCCGTGCATCGCGCGGCCCGGCTCGAGCTGAAGCATCACCCCTTCGGTGGGGATGCCGTGCCGGTGGAGTTCGCGGCGCAGCGTGGAGGTGCAGACCTCGGCGTATTCTTCAATCGACGGCGCCGAGGTCTTGTTCGGCTCGGCCTCGACCAGGTCGATGAGCCGTCGCAGAACGCGGTAGCGAACATCCGGTCCAAGCGGCGCCAACGCCTTCGAAATCGTAAACAGCGCTCCAAGCTGTAGCGGTGCGCTGTAGTCCGTGGCAGCATTGAAGGGATCGCGCGGGCAGGCGAAGCCGCCGCCGATATCGATTTCGCTCGGCCGGTATCCATCGAGGAGCCGGCAGACACGGGCGATTTCGGCGGCATAAGCCTTCATCTGCTCTTCCCAGTAGCGGGTCGAGCGGTGGTGGCGGCCGTGATGCTGGTGGAAGCCCACCAGCTCGACTCCCTCCATTGCCAGCAGGCGGCGCGCGACCGGTACGATCTCCTCGTAGGAGAGGCCACCTTTATATACTTGAGCGGCGATGTCGGTGGGCACGAGGCCTTCGGCTGCGAAGTCGCTTCGGTCGGTGAATCCCGGCAGCGCCGGGCGCAGGCGAAGCCGAACCTTCGCGGTCTTGCCCGTCTCGCGCACGGCGCGCTCGAGCATATCGACCTCTTCCACACTGTCGATCGTAAGGCGCGCGCCGACCTCGACCGTGCGGCGGACGTGGCTTTCTTCCTTCGGTACGCCGTTGACCGATATGTAGTTCGGATCGAAGCCTGCGGCCAGGGCGACGCTGAGCTCCCCGGGCGAGTAGATGTCGGCGCCGCAATCCTCGTCGGCAAGTATGCGCTGCACGGCTGTGATCCAGTTGGCCTTGACGGCCGGCATCACCTTGACGGGACCGTCGGGCCAGCCCCGCTCGAAGGCCTCGCGGAAGCGCCTAGCGTTGCGCCGCAACTGATCCTCGGAAAGAACGAACAGCGGCGAGCCGAACTCGCGCGTGAGCTCGACCGTATCGCGCTCTTCGATGAACAAGCGGCCCTCGCGGATGGAAAGGCAATCGTCGATGCGTGTGCTCATGGCTCCCTCCTCGCCCCAGCGGCTTGCAGCCGAACCTCGTGTATTCTCGCGCCGCACGGGCGCTGATGCGAGCCCGGCGCAAAGGCCGGCGGCCCTCTTTTTAGGCCGCTCGCCCGCGGCCGGAGTGCTGCCGGCCCGCCTCGACGAAGCAGAAATCGCAGTGGTCGAAACCCCGGGATATCGTGCGCGGGCGCACTAGGCGCAGCCCCCAGCGCTGCGCGAGCGGATAGTCGAGATCGCAAAACGCCGC
>CAYZHO010000141.1:0-7425 GCA_964478045.1 uncultured Myxococcales bacterium
CCTTTATTTTTCAAGCACTTAGAAATTGTACTTATCCCTGTCCCTGCCGGAAGGCGAGGTACTCGCGAACGTCTTCTTCGCTACCGATGATCAGCGGCACCCGCTGGTGTAAGGTCTCCGGCTCAATCTCGCTGATCGGCCGCTCGCCGTCGGTCGCCATGCCCCCCGCTTGTTCCGCGATCATTGCCAGCGGCGCCGCCTCGTAGAGTAACCGCAACTTCCCGTTCGGATTCTTGCGGTCGGCCGGGTACAGGAAAATGCCACCGTACAGCAGCGTCCGGTGAAAGTCTGCAACAAGGCTCCCGATGTAGCGCGACTTGTACGGGTGGCCGCGTCCGTCCTCGGACCGCAAGTAATCGATGTAGGCACGTGTCGCCTCATCCCACCGATTGTAGTTGCCGTCGTTGACGCTGTAGATGCTGCCCTTCTTCGGGATCTCGATGTTCTCGTGACTCATCAAAAACTCGCCAACCCCGGGGTCGTACGTAAAACCGTGCACGCCCTGTCCCGTCGTGTACACGAGCATGGTGCTCGAACCGTAGACGAGATAACCCGCGCAGACTTGTTTTGAACCTGGTTGCATGCAATCGGCCGCCGTACCCGGAGCCGTGCTCGCAGGATCGAGCCGCCTGTGGATCGAGAAGATCGTCCCAATCGACACGTTCGCGTCGATGTTGGAAGAACCGTCGAGCGGATCGAAGTTGAGCACGTACTTACCGCACGGATACTCGGGCGGGATCGCCAGCACGTCCTCGGCTTCTTCGGAAGCCATCACGCACAAGTGACCGGTGTGGTCGAGGGCCTCGTAAATCACTCGGTGGGCGAAAGCATCGAGCTTCATGACTTCTTCGCCCTGAACGTTCGTGTGCCCGGTCTTCCCGAGCACGTCCAAAAGTCCCGCCTTGCTGACCTCCCGGTGGATGAGCTTAGCCGCCAGCATGATGTCGTGCAGGAGCGCCGAGAACTCCCCGGTCGCCTCCGGGTGCAGTCGCTCTTGTTCCATGATGTGACGGGCGACCGTCACGACTTTGCCCTGCATCCGCTTCGATACGCTCATCCCACCCCTCGCTTATAATCTCTCGCAGCGCTGCCCAGCAGCGTCCGCCGCGCCTCGGAATCCCCAGTGCCGGCCCGCACCGACAAGCCGCGCGTACTCTACTTCGGCGGACCATCTCACGCCACGACCCGGTGTGCCCGCGCCGGCTCGCGCTTGGACGCCGGCGGCGTTTCCCACGGCGGCGGGGTCCGAAAATACGAAGCGCCATCTACGCGCCGTGGCTGGCCAGTTTGGCCCGAGTTGCCCGGGCCAACAAGACCGCCGGGCCAGGGCGGCTTGCGCCAGCTCCCACCCGGCGGCAATCAACAGGCAGCCATGACCGACACCCCGAATCGCAGCACAGGCCGCCACGCCGACGAGCGTCCAGTGATGCCCGAGGGATTGCCCTTTCGGCAGGCCGAGGAATTGCTGCACGAGACCGCAAGCCGGCAGACCGGTCTCGACGACTTTGGCGATCCTTCCTACTTGGAGGGCCTGCGGGTGGTGCTGGCAGCCTACGACGACGAGGCTCGTTTTACGCCCTCGGGACGCCAGCTGGCTTACGGCTACCTCGTGGAGTTCCTTGCGCGCCGGCTGCGCGCCCAAAAGTTGCTGCGCGACCACCCGGAAAGCCAGCGCGTAGAGATCCGCCGCCCGATCGTTATCCTCGGTCTCGTGCGTACAGGCAGCACCGCGTTGCACTACTTGATGGGACAAGACCCCCAGCTGCAAAAGGTCGAGCACTGGCTCGGCTGCCACCCGCAACCGCGGCCACCGCGCGAACAGTGGGCCGACCACCCGGACTATCAGGCCACCGTCGCCGAGCTCGAGGCGATCTACCGCGCCGATCCGTCCCTGAAGGCCATCCACTTCATGACGGCGGATCTGCCCGAGGAGTGCCGGCACTTCATGGCGCAGTGCTTTACCGACGACTTTTTCGAAGTGAACGCTTCGATTCCCTCCTACACCCAGTGGTACGAAGCCCGCCACCTTTCGGACACCTACCGCCACCACCGCCGCCTCGTGCAGTTGATCGGGCTGAACGAGCCCGAAAAGCGCTGGCTGCTCAAGTATCCGGTCCACATGAAAAACCTCGCTGCCCTACTCGAGGTCTATCCGGACGCTTGTATCGTCCAGACCCACCGGGAGCCCGCGAAGGTCCTGTCGTCCTATATCAGTCTGATCTCCGGATTCCGCTCTCTCTACGAGAGTGACATCGATCGCGACGCGGTGGCGCGCGAGCAGTGCGAGGTTTGGGCGCGCGGCGCCGAGCACGCAATCGAGGTACGCCGCAGCCGGGATCCCGCTCAGTTCTTCGACCTGTACTTCGAAGAGTTCGTCGCCGACCCGGTTGGTTCGGTACGCAGGATCTACGAATACTTCGGCATCGACTACACGGACGAGACCGACCGCGCGCTGCGCGCATGGCAGCAGGACAACCCGGCCGGCAAGCACGGCGAACACCGCTACTCCTTTGAGGGCGTCAGCCTCGAGCCGGCACAGATCAACGAGCGCTTCGCCTCTTACACCGAGTATTTCGACATAAAAACCGAGAGCAGCTAGCCAAGTGAAAGTCTACACGACCGCCCCTCTCGAAGACCTGCGCCGCGTGCCCGAAGACTACTCCTATCTCGAGCGCGTCGGCTACGACGGTGCCTTCTCCTTCGAGGCCAAGCACGACCCGTTCGTCCCGATCGCAGTGGCGTCGCAGCACACCAGACGCATGCGCCTGGGCACGGCCGTGGCGATCGCTTTTGCTCGCAATCCGATGACGCTAGCCAATCTCGGCTACGACCTGCAGGTCGTCACCCGCGGCCGGTTCGCTCTCGGTCTTGGAACCCAAGTGCGCCCCCACATAGAGAAACGTTTCAGCTCCGTGTGGTCGCGCCCGGTAGCGCGCATGCGCGAGATGGTGGCCGCCATCCGAGCGATCTGGAACGCCTGGCAGACCGGTGCCAAGCTCGATTTTCGGGGCGATTTCTACACGCACACGATCATGATCCCAGCGTTCGACCCCGGGCCGAACCCGTATGGCCCGCCGCCTATCCTGCTCGGCGGGTTTCAACCGAAAATGGTCGCGCTTGCCGGAGAAGTAGCCGACGGGTACATCGCCCACCCGTTCAACTCGCGCCGATCGCTTCTAGAGCGCACTTTGCCGGCTCTCGAGAAAGGCCTGGCTCGAGCCGGGCGCCGCCGCAAGGACATCGAAGTCATCTGCCCGGTGATGGTCGTGACCGGCGACGATGAGGCGGAGTTCCTCCGCGTGCGCGAAGTTGCCCGCAAACACCTAGCCTTCTACGGATCCACCCCGGCCTATGCGGGCACCCTGGAGTGCCACGGCTGGGGCGATCTGCACCGGGAACTCAACGCCCTGTCGAAACAGGGCCGCTGGAACGAGATGGCCGCACTGATCAGCGACGAGATCCTTGAGACCCTTGCAGTCGTTGGGCCGCGAGACCAAATCGCACCGATGATCCGCGAGCGCTTCGACGGCATCGCCGATGCGGTCAGCCTTACGAACAACCGCGCTCCCGATCCCCGGCACTGGGCCGACGTCGTTGCCGCGCTGAAAGCCGCGTAACTCGAACCGGCTGCTTCACCCTCAGACGGCACGGTTAGACTCGCTTGCACGAGGGCACAACTGTAGAGTGCCCCTCGGGCGAGCGCCCGCCGGCCGGCGCTCGAGGGAGGGGCCCCGGCCGCCTGCCGGGCTGCCGAAACAAGGAGGCCACGCGGTGGGAGAGAACCAACGCGACGTAGAGTTTTCGAGCAGCGGCACCACATGCAGAGGGGTTCTCGTCGAAGCGAGCGACGACTCCCTACGCACTCCTGCAGGCAGTCCACTGATCGTCCTAGCGCACGGCTTCGGAGGAACGATCGATGCCGGCTTGCTTCCGTACGCCGAGCGCTTCGCCGCCGCCGGGATCCACGCGCTCGCCTTCGACTACCGTCATTTTGGACGCAGCGACGGCGAGCCACGCCAGCTCGTTTCCATTCGGCGCCAACTCGCCGACTGGGCGGCGGCGATTCGCTTCGCTCGCACCCTGCCCGGGGTGGATCCGCAGCGGATCGCTTTGTTCGGAACTTCTTTTTCCGGCGGCCACGTGGTTGCAGTCGCAGCGGCCGACCAACGCATAGCGGCCGTTGTTTCCCAATGTCCGATGATGGACGGGCTGGCCGCCATGAAGAACGTTTCGCGGTATGCCCGTTTCGGTCAAGTGGCCCGCATGACGATGGCCGGCCTCGCCGACTTTGCTCGAGCCCTCCTCGGGTTCGAGCCGCGGATGGTTCCGATCGTCGGCCCGCCCGGGACTCTGGCGGCTATGACGACGCCTGACGCTGAGCCCGGCTACCTGGCCATTGCGCCGCCCGGATTTCGCAACGAAGTGTGCGCGCGGATTTGCCTGACCGTGGCAGCGTACCGCCCGGGCCTTAAGGCCGATCGCCTCCCGTGCCCGATTCTGATCTGCGCGTGCGCAAGCGACAGCGTGGCACCGGTGGAGGCTGCCAAGGCCGCCGCAGCCCGGGCCGGCGACCGAGCGGAGCTGCGCCTATACCCCATCGGTCACTTCGACATTTACCGGGGCGAACACTTCGAGCGTGCCGTCTCGGACCAGATCGACTTCCTGCACCGCCACCTCCGTGCCGAACGCGCGGCAGCGGTAGCCGATCGTTCGGCAACGGCCCGGTAAGCAGATCGCGGGCCGCGCGAATACATCGCGCACGACGGTCGCTCCGCGGCGGTTCAATCTTGGCACGCATCTAGCACGAAGAAGGGTGCGACCGCTGGCCTTGCTGGCCGTGGATAGCCGGCGGTGTGCCTGGATCCAAGAGGGGGATTGGATCGATGGCAAAACGACCGCGTCGCGCTTGGCGCAACCTTCTTACCTACACCGGCGGCCTGCTCAGCGCGCTCTCGCTTCTGTTCATCCTCAACCTACTGCTTCTCGACCTGGCCACGCCGGAGCCGAACCCGTACTTGGGCTTGTTCACGTTCCTCATTCTGCCCGTCACGTTGTTGTTCGGTCTTTTCTTGATCGCTGCGGGCTTGATCACGGCGCGCCTGCGGATGTGGTGGCGAAACGGCCCGGGTGGCGAAGCCGTCGAGTACTACCCCCGTGTCGACCTGAGCCTGCCGAGCCACCGCAGAGCCGCCGCTGTGGCCGCCGGCGCGGCGTGCGCGGTCATTCCTCTGGTCGGCTTCCTCAGCTACCAGGGCTACCAGTACACGGATTCCAACGAGTTCTGCGGCCGGATCTGCCACCCCGTCATGAAACCCCAGTACGTTGCGCACCAGCGCTCGCCCCACGCCCGCGTAGAATGCGCCACCTGCCACATCGGGCGTGGAGCCACGTGGTACGTGCGATCCAAACTCGCGGGCCTGCGCCAGGTCGCTGCCGTCCTGACGAACTCGTATCCCCGCCCGATTCCTCCGGCCATTCGTGAGCTCCGGCCCGCGCGCGAGACCTGCGAGCGCTGCCACTGGCCGCAGAAGTTCTATGGCAATCAACTCGTTACCATTCGCCACTTCGCCGCCGATGAACGAAGCACTCCGCGCCCGATTCGAATGCTGGTCAAAACCGGGGGAAACGACCCGTCGATCGCGCCTCCCTCGGGCGTCCACTGGCACATGGCCCTCGGGCACACCATCGAGTTCATCGCTCGTGACGACGCTCTGCAGGACGTGCCCTGGGTGCGCGCCACCGACCACGAAACCGGAGCGCAGCGAATCTATCGCAGCGACGGCCTGCGCTCGACGGACCCGCCCCCCGAAGGCACCCTCTGGAAGATGGACTGCATTGCCTGCCACAACCGCGCCACGCACGTCTTCCGGCCGCCGTGGAAGGCCGCCGACGATGCGATCGTGGCCGATCCTGAACTGCGCGAGCTTCCTTTCGCCAAGCGTGTTCTAATCGAAGCTGTCACGCGCCACTACTCTTCCAAGGAAGAGGGCCTTCATCGCGTCGCCACCTACATTGAGGATTACTATTTGATCAACTACCCGGACCTCGCAGCGCGCCGCCGGGCGCTGCTCGACCGGCTGATCGCCGCGGGACGTCAGATCTACGATCTCAGCACGTTTCCCGAGATGAACGTCACATGGCGGACGTACCCCGATAATATCGGCCACAAGAACTTTCCCGGCTGCTTCCGCTGTCATGACGGCAAGCACGTGGACGACAACGGCCGGCCGATTAGCCACGCGTGTTCGACCTGCCACACGTTCCTCGAACCTATAGACCCGGACGGCCCGGACAGTCTGATTCGCGAGGGGCAGTTCGCTCATCCCATCGAGCTTCGGGGAAAGCACGCAGAACTCTTGTGCAGCTCGTGCCACGATGGTGGCATGGCGCCAGCCAAAACGTGCTCGGGCTGCCACGAGCTGGAAAACGGCTTGCGCGCCGCAGCACTGAAAGCCCTCGAACCCTTTGCAGTGGAACCGGACGCAATGTTCGATCTAGTCGAGTGCGAGGACTGCCACGATCTCACGCGCGAGACCTCGGCCGAGCAAATCGACCGCGCGTGCATCGAATGCCACGAGGAACCGAAATACAAAGGGATGGTGGTGGCCTGGAAGTCGGAGCTCGACGAGCTCTTCGACCGAGCGGCGGCGGTGGCCAATCCCGAAGAACAGCGCGTCCTCTCCGTCCTGCGCGAGGCAGGACCGCTTCACAACGTCGAGGCGACCCGAAAGATCCTCGAGCGCATCACGGCCGGTGCGGCCGAGGCAGCAGCACGGGCCGCGCCCGAAGCACAGCGGCAGTGACCCGGCAGCGGCTCCGAGAGCCCGGCGCGCGCTTGCCCTTGCGTCTTGCTCCCGATAGCCGCTTATGCCGTGGATCGCTTGGTCGTCTATCACAATCCGGGTTGAGGCAAGTCGCGCCAGCTCCTGCAGCTTCTTAAGGAGCGCAACGTCGCGTGCGACGTCGTCGAGTACCTGAAGAAACCGTTGACAAAAGCCGAGCTGTCGCGCTTGCTTGCGGCCCTTGAAGACCCGCCCGAACAGCTCGTCCGCAAGGACAAGTACTTCAAGGAGCTCGGACTGCGCCCGCAGGACTACCGCACGAAAGAACAAGTGGCGCGGCTGCTTGCCGAACATCCGCGTCTGATGGAACGCCCGGTGGTGGTGCGCGGCCGCCGCGCGTTGATCGCCCGCCCGCCCGAGAGAGCACTCGAGCTCCTCGAGTGATACCGCGCGCTCGAGGCACGGTCGCCGCGCCCAAGCCACTGCGCCGCTCTCGCCTGAGGGTCACGCTCGGGCCACTAACCGGGTCGAAACGCGGTACTTGCCTAGATGTGCAAGCGCTAAAGTCCAATTGGGCACGAAACGGAATGGCCCGGCGTTTCTTTCCGCGGGTGCCAGCCGCACGCGGGTGCTCTTGCCCCAA
>CAYZHO010000142.1:0-7364 GCA_964478045.1 uncultured Myxococcales bacterium
TGGTGCACGTTGACGATCTCGCGCGGGGCGGGGACAATGGCTCGTGGCTGCGCTGAAGCCTTCGAGCACGGCGCGCGCAGGGTGACGAGTGACGCCGCCATAGGGCGCCGGCCGGTCACCCCACCACCTGGATCGTTTCGCTTTCATCGCTTGCTGAGGAGAGAGGAAAGACATGAGGAGAAGCTACGGTGTTCGTGTAAGTTGCGTTGTGATGCCGGCGATCGTGCTGGGCGCAGTGGCTCTTGCGGCTCAACCTCAGCCCGCCCGTGCGGCGCGGCTTGAGTGCCGCAAGGTCGTCTCGCGGACGGTATCCGGCGAGGGCCGCAATGCGCTCAAGGCCTCACGCGCCAAGTGCGGGCCCGACGAGTTCTTGACGGGTGGCGTCTGTTACCCCGAGGTTCGGCCGGAAGCCGACGGGAGCTGTCAGACCTCCGCGATGGGCATCATCCAGACCCTGGTCGACTGGCCCCAGTCCACGCGCGGAGCATTTTTCACCTGCCTGCAGACGGGAGGAACCGACTGTGCCGTCGAGGAGCGAACCCGAGCGATGGCAATCTGCTGCAAGATCGTGGAGGACGACGAAGGCTCGGAAAAGAAATAGGTAGCCAGACTAACGGAAAGGCCCCCGGTTGGGGGTCAGACTCATTTGCGATAGCCGCGCAGAAAAATAAGGGGGAGCGCCCTTGGGGCGCTCCCCCTTTCCGTTGGATGTCGTTGCCTTCGGGTCTCTCAGAACTGCCAGGTGAACATGATTCCCGACTCCGAGCGCCCGCGGTTGCCGCCGAAGAACCATGGATCGAAGATCTGGCCACGGTTCGGATCGTCGATCCCTTTGTGCCCCCTGTAGGCGTCCCACGGGGCTCCCGCCCAGATCAGCCGGGTGGTGAAGTTTACCGCGATGTCGGGCCGGATGAACCAGTCGATCCCGAACGCCAGCTCCTGGCCGAAGCTGTTGACAGGATCGACGAGGTAGATCATGGCCGGCACGAGAGACCCGCCGCGGTAGAAGCCTAGGATCGCCAGCGTTCCGAGCAGCTCCCAGTCGTGAATCGTGTCGCGCAGGCGTGCCCGTCCTTTGGGATCGGCCGGCCTGTCCAACTTGGGCAGGTCGAGCGGCCCGATGAGTCCGACCTGCTCGCCGGGAAGCAACAGCTCGGTGTCGCTCCCGCAGTTTTCGGCGTGGCTAAACCCGATGAAGTTTGGATTGGGACTTCCGTCGGGCAGGCGTTTCGGCTGGTCGTTGATGGAGCAACGCCGGTGTTCGTTGTTGATCAGATAGTGCCAGAAGAACTGGCCGGTCACGAAGAACGTGGACTGCTTGTTGAGCCAGCGAATCCACGTCGGCCGGTCGAAGGCGATCATGCCCTTCCACATGTTCTTCCGGCTGATTCCAGGAACCAGCGGCGCGCCGTTTGGAGAGCGCCCGAACAAGGCGACCTGCTTGTCGCCGTCGTAAAACGGCAGATCGAAATCGACAATCGTCTCGAGGCGCCAAACCGTCTGCGTGTAGTCCGCTTCGAACCAGTTCAGCGAGAAGCCGATCGTGTGGATGTAGGGAGCGAAGTACTCGAGGCAGAGCTGGTTGCGACCCCACGGTGCCTGGCGGCTTCCGGGCGGGTTGGCCAAGCCGCGGCAGAACTCCTCGTTCGGCAGGTCGGCCGGTTGCTTGCCAGGTAGGAAGGAAGCGTCTTCGACGTGCGTGAACCCGTCTGCGGGCAGGCCGCGGACCAGCGCCGTCGGAGACCCGTCGGTGCTCCAGCGCTGGTACAAATAGTTCAAGGTCATTTCGACGCCGCCCGGCGCGATGAAATGGAACCGCACGCCGAACTGGCTGTTGTCGAGCGGGTTGCGGTTGTAGTTACCCTGGCGGAACAGGCGCGTTCCGTACAGCAGGCTCTTGCAGGTGCCGCCCTCGGCGTTGCGGCAGAAGGTCTGCGACTGAAGCGCTCCAGTGCCCGCGCTGTTGCGCATCGGGTCGAGCAGGCGGACGCCCCACGGCCGGGGTAGGAAAGCGATCTTGCCGGGAATCCAATCGCCGGGATTCCAGTAGAACTCGAGGAATGGCTGCGACAGCGGCCCGAGCTGCTTGAAGTCCCACAGTCCTTTGATCATGAAGAACGGAATCCGCAGCTCGTCGAAGCCGAAGCCGGGCGGCGGAAGCTCTTGGAAGAAATGCCAGCTCAAGTCCAGCGTGTTCGCGCGGTCGAGCATGCGGAATCCGTCCGATTCGCCCCAGACCACCTGCTGCTTGCCGATTCGAAGCGTAAGCGGGATGTCTTTGAAGTACAGGTCCACGTAGGCCTCGCGGACCTGGTTGTAGAACTTCATCTCGTTGCGCCGCGAGCGCGGAATGCTCTCGAGACTGGCCTCGCGCGCCGTAATCGGGTCGCCCTGCAAATCCTTGCGCTCGATCATTCCCGGCGTGATGTCGTAGATGCTGTCGTAGATGCCGCGATAGACGGCAAAGAAGTCGGCGCGCTTGAGCCACGGAACCTTCCAGCGCCCGGCGAGCTTGCCTCTCTGAATGAACTTCCATTCGAAGCGCAGCTTGAGCTCGTTGCGCTGCATGATGAAGGCCAGCCGGTCGAGGCTCGGATGGCGCACTAGATTGGTCGTGCGCAGGCGCCCGGAAACGTCGAGCTCTCCGATCTTGCTGGTTCGATAGAGAGCGTGAGCTGGGCTGGCGCTGGTGGCGACAATAACGACGAACGTGAGGACTCCCCACAGTCTCTTCATTTCGCGTTGCCCCTCGATCGGTTCTGTGGCGCGAACCGCTGTTGATTCGGTCGAGCCCTCAGCTATCACCTCTTCGAGCTTGGTTCAAGGAATAGCGAAAGGCTTGCGCTGCCGCCGCCGCTTTGCTTGATAGAGGCGCGCGCCTTGGCGGCCGGGAGAAGGAACGGGCCCGGTGGCCCGGCCGGTCTTCAAAACCGTGACGCCGGCCCAAGCGGCCGGCGGAGGGTTCGACTCCCTCCCTTCTCCGCCAACCCGACCTCGGCGGTGCCGCTTGCTTCCGGTTTCCACAGCAGGACGCAACCGGGACCGCCGCGCCAGCGAATCGTGACGCCCTCCGGCAAGGGCTTGAGGCCGAGCTCCTCGAAGTACTTTTCCTTCGTCAGCAATGCAGCGGGCCCTGGGCCGGCCAGCCCGTGCACTGCCTCGCCGGGCAGGCGTGCCTTGCGAACCGTGCGCCCGGCGTAGAAAGCCAGGGCATGCTGGAAGCAGTGAAAGCTGGCTAGGTCGGCTTGCGGCGGCAGCTCGCGGGCCACGAGCTCTGCTGAACTCCTCGTGGTCTGGGCTGCATTGACGATCCGAGCGCCCGGCCCGTAGGCCGCAAGCAAGAGTGCCGCCGTGGTCCCTGCAAGGGTGGCCAGTGCTAGGCGAGACGGCGCTCCGGTCCGTTTCGGCCACCACCAGGTTGCCACCGCCAGCGGCAGGGCTGCCGGCACGAGCTCGCCCCAACTCCCACCGGCCCACCACCAGGCGACAGCCGCCGCTCCGAGACCAACGGCGGCCCCGGTCAAGACCCAGGCCGTTACGTAATGCGCCAGCCAAGGAAGCCTCGCGCCGCCAGAATCGAGGTCGAGCGCAAAGCGCGCGGCCAGTACCGCCAGGGGAGGAAAGGCTGGCAGGAGATAGGTCGCCAAGCGCGTGCTGGCAGGCCAGTAGAAGGCCAGCAACGCGCTAGCCCAGATCAGTGCGTACAGGTCCGCCGGGCTCCGGGCGGGCCTGCGCGCCCGAGCGACGACGGCGGCGCCCACCACTGGCGTCCACGGCAGCAGAATGAGGGGGAGTACGGCAGGGTAATAGAACCAGCCGTGCTGGTGGCCGATGTGGCCCCCGCCCGCATAGCGGGCCAGGTTGTGGCGCAGCAAGAACTCCTCGATGTAGTCGGGCGCTCGTTGCCAGGCGGCCAGGTACCAGGGGCCTGCCACTGCGAGCACCAGCAAGCCACCGGCGAGCGGCCGCAACTTGAGGATCACGCGCCAGCCGCCGAGCGCCAGGGCCGCAGCAGCGGCGACCAGGCCGCAGATGGCGATCGCCGCCGGGCCTTTGACCAGCGTGGCAAGGCCGACGAGTGCGTAGAAAGGGTAGATTGAAGGACGGCAGCCCGGGTCTCGCGCGAGCCAGAGGCCAAGCCACGCCAGTGCGGCAGTGAGCAGGCTGGTAAAGAGCATGTCGAGTGTGGCCAAGCGCGCGAGCACGACAAAGAACGGCGTGGTCGCGAGCATCCCGACAGCCACCGCCGCGCAAGGCGGGGAGAAAGCCACCCGCGCCCACCACGCCGTGGCCGCAAGTGCGAGCAAACCGGCCGCCATCGAAGGAAGCCGCGGGGCAAACGTGTGGCGGCCGAACGCGGCGATCGAGGCCGCCGCCAGCCAGTGGAAGGCAACAGGCTTGTGGTGGTACGGCTGGCCGTGGAGGCGAGGCACCAGGTAGGAGTGGCCCGCGAGCATTTCGCGGGCGATCTCGGCATGGCGGCCCTCGTCGGGATCGAGCAGATCCGGCCTGTTCGGCCACGCGCAGATCGTTAGGATCGCCAGCAGCCAGACGCCCCACTGCCAGCGCCGCGGTCGCCCGCCGCCCATTGCCGCTGCGGCTCGTTACTCCCAGCCGTGCTGCTTGGCGTAAAAGATCGGCCCGCCCAGATACATCGCGAATCCGATGCCCAGCACGAACGCGAGGTCGGCTTCTTCTTCGGAGCCGACGATTCCGCGGTCGCACAGATCGCGCGCAGTGCGGTACAGTGCGCGCACGCAGCGCTCGACGATCTCTTCCTCGCCGGCCACGCGGTTGCCTCGGTCCGGCACTAGCTCTTCGAGCCCCGGCCACGGGCGCACTTTGCGGCCGTCCTCGTAGTCGTAGTAGCCGCCGCCGCTCTTGACGCCGAAGCGCCCGAGCTCGCGCATCTTCCACACCAGCGGTTCTCGCTTGGGAGGGCGAACGGCCGCGATCGTGTCGTACATACCCGCCGCAACGTCGAGTCCGGCCTGATCGCCGAGTTCGAACGGTCCCACCGGCAACACGTATTTGCGAATCGCCGCGTCGATCGCCTCGATCGGAGTGCCTTCGCGGAAGATTTCTTCGGCCGCCTCGAAGTAAGAGGCCAGGCCGGCGTTGACCAGGAATCCGGGGGAGCCGTCGGCCAGGAGCACGGGCGTCTTGTTGATCTTGCGAACGAAGGAGTGAGCGGTGGCGACGGCTTCGTCGCAGGTTTGCTCGCCGCGGATCACCTCGACCAACTGCATCATCGGGTGTTCGGCGGGGCTGAAGAAGTGCAGGTTGATGAAGTTCGCAGGATCCCCGCCGCCCTCGGCGAAGGCCGGGGCCAGGACTGCAGGCCCCATCGAGCTCGAGTTCGACGAGACGATGGCGTCCTTTTTCACCACGCCGCCGAGCGCGCGGAAGAAGTCGCACTTGGCCTGGCGATTTTCCACTCGCGCCTCGATCACCAAGTCACAATCCGCAAGAGCAGCCGGATTTTCCGATACGATCTCGACAGAGGCGATGCGCCGCTCGGCTTCCTCTTCGCTCAGTTTTCCCCGGCGGACGAGCTTTTCGTATTTGGCCCGCAGCTTTTCGCTCACCGATCCAGCGAACTTCGCGACCGGGACGTGGCCGACCACCCGGTAGCCAGCCTGGAGAGCCAGCCAGCCGATGGCGTTGCCCATGTATCCGTCGATCCCGTCGACTCCGACTTTCTCGATCGGCCGGACCTTGCCGGCAAGCTCTTTTGGGAGCTTCTGAACGCGCTGGTGGGTGAAGAAGAAGCGCATGCCGGCTTTCGCCTCGGACGAAGTTGCCACCTCGATGAAAGCGTCGCGCTCGACGCGAATGGCGTCGCGCAGCGGCAAGCCCGCCCCTTTGATCATGACGTCGAGGGCAACGTACGGAGCCCGCGGGTTCGGCCTGCCGAGCGTTGCCTTCTCGATCATCGGCAGCACCATGGGCCGCAGGGCTTCGGCATTGGCGAGGTCGGGAGGTGGCGTGCGGTCGATGGTCGGGAGGGTGTTCCGCAGAAACTCGGCGGCGAAGGCTTCCAGGTCGGCGCCTTCGGGTACCACGGCGTCGATCATTCGAATGGCGGCAGCCTGCTCAGCGCGGAAGTTCTTCCCTTGGAGAATGGCCGTGAAGCCCGCGTCGCCTCCCATTGGGTCGCTCGGGTTCACCAGCCCGCTGCGCCTCGGCATGCGCTGTGTGCCTCCGAGTCCGGGGAAAATGTTGAGGCGGATTTCGGGAAACCCGAGCACCGAGCGCGGCGTCGCGATGATTCCGTGGCAGGCCAAAGCCAACTCGTAGATGCCCCCCAAGGCGTAGCCGTCGACTACTGCCAACCACGGCAGCGCGCCTTCTTCGATGGCGAACAAGACTTCGTGGCCTGCGTCGATCAGGGTTTCCAGGTCGCGGCGGGTGGCGGCCATCAGTTCGCCGATGTTGGCGCCTGCTCCGAGACCGTGCTTGTTGCCCTGCAGGACCACCCCGTCGAGCGGCGTTTTCTCGTGCACCGAGGCAAGTTCTTCGCGGAGTGCCCCGAGCTCGGTAATGGCCTGGCGCGAGAGCGTGTTCATCCCGCCGGAGTCGAACCGCACCCACGCGATCCCGTCGCGGACTTCGTAACTAAAGTTCTTCATTTCGCCCTCCCTATGCGGCGGCAAGCGACATCAGCGAGCGCATACCGCGGCCTTGCTTCGATTGCCAGCGCCCCCCAGCGCTTAGCTTGCGCCCAGCGCCGCCACGCTACTTCCTCCAGGGCAGGAGGTTGAACGGCGTCAGGCCGGGATAGATAGGATCCGGCGTCAGTTCGTGACCGTCGTCGACGTCGAACACCCGCACGCCGGGCTGGCTGCAGTTTCGATCCGCCACCCACAGTCTGCCGTCCGCGCTCAGCTCGATGTCCGATACGAGAAAAGGGCTTCGAAAGAGCAGCCTGCGGGTTCCGGTTGCTACGTCGAAATCGATTACCGAGGCCACGAACGAAGCGTCGGCCACGATGGCGAACACGCGGCCGCTGCCCGCTAGGGCGAAGTCAGTGAGGTCCCCCCCGAGTTCCTTGCCGCTAGCAACGAGGCCGAGTGAGGTCGAGCTTACCGGGTCGACGACTTCGATCCCGCCGTCTTCGAGGTCCGTGAACAAGCGGCCGGGACCACCAGCGTACAGGAGCCCCGCATCGGGGTCGTAGATCAGCCCCTTTGTTTCGGCGAACGGGTTTTCGATCGTCAGTTCGACCGCCCCCTCGAGCGTGTTGCGGCTCGTGTCGACCACGGCGAGGGCGGCGTTGGTGGCTGGGCGGAAGAAGTCGTTACGATCGAGGCGCTCGAGCGCAACGAACAGACGGTCGCCGACGAGCGCCATTTGGTCCATCT